>JBDSND010000137.1:0-36754 GCA_039915505.1 Casimicrobiaceae bacterium | reverse complement strand
ACGAGCGACGAACCGACCTTCACGACCAGGCATCTGGCCGCGGTAACGGGTCCGATGCTCATTGGGTGACCTCCCCCAGGCTTGCCCACTGCGTGGGCTGCGCCAACCCCCTCCCGAGGAGGGGGCGAGCGCCTTGGGACGGCCCGACGGCGCTCGGAGTAGCCTCCCCCAGGCTTGCCCACGGCGTGGGTTGCGCCAACCCCCTCCCGAGGAGGGGGCGAGCGCCTTGGGACGGCCCGGCGGCGCTCACCACCGCGCGGCGCTTGCCAGGTTGGGCGACCGGCCGCAGGCAGCCCGTGGGCCCGCCGGATATCAGCGAACGGCGGCCGGGGCCGCGAGTGCGCTGAGTGGGCCGACTGCCGCCACCGGCGCCGCGGCACCGGTGGCCGGGGCGCCCATGCCGGGGAGGGGCCCCCCGGCTGAGACCTGCGCCGGCTCGTACCGCCAGAGGCGATTGAAATTGGCCAGCACCGCCCCGGGATATTCCGCGCGGCCCAGACTGCCGTTGTAGCGGCCTAGCGCGCGATAGAGGTCGCCGCCCTCCATGTCGAGGTAGTGGCGCAGGATCACGCAGCCATAGCGCAGGTTGGTGCGCAGGTGAAAGAGGTTGTTCTCACCACTGCCGATGAGCCGCGTCCAGAATGGCATGACCTGCAGGTAGCCGCGGGCACCGGCTGTCGATACCGCGTACTTCTTGAAGCCGCTTTCGTGCTGGATGATCGCGAGGAGGAGTTGCGGATCGAGACCGGCGCGCGTGGCCTCGTAGTGCGCCGTCGCGAGGAAGTCCTGCCGCTCCCGCGCGTCGGGGAAGCGCGCTGCCAGGCGGGGCGACATGGCGGTTAGCCAGGTGCGTACGTACAGCCCTTCCGCGTAACGCAACGGAACCGGGCTGTCGGAGATGGCGTGGGAAAGCACAGTCGCCACGGAGGGCGCCAGGCGTTCCTCGATCTGCGCGCCGGCGTGGGCCGCAGTCGAGACCATTAGGGCAGCGGCCAGCAACGTGGCCGCCATGGTGGTGCGAGCTTGGACCATCGAAATTGTCAGTGGGCGAGGCGTTCGCGAACGAAATCGGCAATGTCGTCCAGGGGCACCAGCGCGGCAGGGGCATTGTCACCCCGCGCCTGGTACTCGACCTTGCCGTCCTTCAGGCCGCGATCGCCGATCGTAATACGGTGCGGGATGCCGATCAACTCCAGATCAGCAAACATTACGCCAGGACGCTCGCCCCGGTCGTCCATCAAGACCTCGATGCCCGCAGCTTCGAGGCTGTCGTGCAACCGGTCGGCCGCCTCGCGCACCCCCGCACTCCGGTCGTAGCCTACGGGGGCGATGGCCACCTGGAAAGGCGCCATCGCGTCGGTCCAGACGATGCCGCGGGCGTCGTGGTTCTGCTCGATCGCGGCGGCCACGATCCGGGTGACGCCGATGCCATAGCAGCCCATTTCCATGAGGTGCGACTGCCCCTCCGCGTCCAGAAACGACGCGCCCATGGCATCGGAGTAGCGCGTTCCCAGAGCGAATACGTGGCCCACCTCGATGCCCCGCTGGATGAACAGCGTGCCCTTGCCGTCGGGGGAGGGGTCGCCGTCGACCACGTTGCGAAGGTCGGCGACCAGGTCCGGTTCGCGGACGTCGCGGCCGAAATTGACACCGCGCAGGTGATAGTCCACCTCGTTGGCGCCGCAGACGAAGTCCCCCATCACGGCAACCGACCGGTCGACCACGAGCGGCAGGTCGGCGGCGATGCCGACCGGACCGAGATAGCCTGGGGCGCATCCGGTCGCGGCGCGGATCTCGGGATCGGTCGCCCAGCGCCAGTCGCCGAGCCCCGCGATCTTGCCCGCCTTGACCTCGTTCAGCATGTGATCGCCCCGGATGAGCAGCATCTGCACCCGCTCGTTGGCGACGATCATCAGACACTTGACGGTGCGATCCAGCGACATATGCAGTCGGTCAGCGACGGCTTCGCAGGTGGCAAGGCCCGGGGTGGGCACGCGCTGCAGTTCCTCCTGCGCCGTGGGACGCGGACCGGGTGGCGCGAGCGCTTCGGCCTGCTCCACGTTGGCAGCGTACGCCGAGTGTGGGCACCAGGCGATGGCATCCTCCCCTGACTCGGCCAGCACCTGGAATTCGTGCGACGCGAATCCGCCGATTGCCCCGGTGTCGGCCTCCACGGCCCGGAACCGCAGGCCCAGGCGGGTGAAGATGCGCGCGTAGGCGTCGTACATTGCGCCGTAGCTCGTCATCAACGCGTCACGGTCGACGTCGAAGGAGTAGGCGTCCTTCATTACGAACTCGCGGGCTCGCATGACGCCGAATCGGGGCCGGATCTCGTCGCGGAACTTGACCTGGATGTGATACAGGTTCAACGGCAACTGGCGATAGCTGCGGATGTCCTTGCGCACGATGTCGGTGATCACCTCCTCGTGCGTCGGACCGAACAGGAAGTCCCGCTCGTGCCGGTCCCGGATCTTCAGCAGCTGGGGGCCGAACTTGTCCCAACGCCCCGTTTCCTGCCACAGCTCGGCGGGAACGACGTGCGGCATGTAGCACTCGATCGCGCCGGCACGATTCATTTCCTCGCGTACCACGGCCTCGACTCTGCGCAGCGTGCGCAACCCGAGCGGCATCCAGGTGTAGATCCCGGACGAGACCTTCTTGATGAGCCCGGCGCGCAGCATGAGCTGCTGGCTGACGATCTCGGCCTCGGACGGGGCTTCCTTCAGGGTGGCAAGATAAAAGCGGGAGACGCGCATAGCGGAAGAGCGGCCCGAACAAAAAGGGAATGAAGTGATGACCTGCGCCGACGGCCGCGCAAAGCCCACTATTGTACCGGTCCGCCTTGCTCCTTCGCGCGCCGAAGCTTGCACCGGGCCGCGGCCGGGCAACTCGACCTGCGGTATCGTCCAGCCGCGCGGGCCGCGCCGTGTCGTCGCCACGCGATACCTTGCCCCGCCGCTTCCCTGCGCCTTCCGCGAGTACCCGTCGTCGCCTACGAGCCGCCCATGCATGTTCCCGCTGACCTCCCAGGTGTCCCCGATCCCCGCGTGTTCCCATCGCCTTCCGCGGCGACGCCAGCGGCGCAGTGGTACGCGCTCGCCGCGGCGACGCTATCGTCGCAGACGCCCGGAGCCGCCGACGCCGAAGAGGCTGCGCTGCGCGCGGCAATGGCGACCGCGCTGCGGAACTCCCCTGTGGGAGTGGCCGAGGCGATCGATCAAGCGCCTTCGCCATCCATCGGGCGGCAAATATGGCGAACGGTCGCTTTTCTCTGGGATCAGGACGCCCCCGCCCCCGACCAAGGCGAGCTGCGGGTCACCGCCTTTGCCCTGCCATTGGTGATCGTCGCGGGCCGGACCGCGGGCGACGACATCGTCCAGCTCCCCGGTGTGCTCTCGGGGTCGGCGCCGGCGCGTATCGCAGCCATCCTGCGCGACGGCAACGCCCTCGGTGGCAACGAGTCGCTGGCCGTGAGTCCCGTCCTCGTGTCGGCGGCGGCCGTGGGCATCGAGCAGTTCGCCGCTTGGCGGGCGCTCCGGGGGTTGCCTTCGGGCATCGCTGCGCAGGACGCTCACCCGCTGTTCCATCCCGCGCCATTGCCCGTGTCCGCGGGACCGGAAAGCGTGCATCTGCGCTTTCTGGTGGGGACGGCGCTCGCGGCGGTCGGTCGCGATCTGCTCGCGGGGAGTCGCGTGGGCCGTTGGGGTGCAGCACTGACCGCCGCGCTGGTCGAGGAGCTTGCCGCTCCCGGAACGAGCGTGCTGGCGCTGCCGCGCGTCCCCGGCCATCCGCTTCCGGCCGCGCAGGACGGCGCCGCCGCGCAACGCGAGGTAGGGGCTCAGCTGTTTGCGACCCATGCCATACGTAAACTGCGGGCGTCGGTCGGCGAGCCCACCGCGGTGATCAGCAGCCATCGCGCTGCGGATGCGCGCGGCGGCGGGGAGTTGCGGCTCTCGCTATCGTCGCCCTTCGCGCCACGCGACGCCGAGGGGTTCCGCTGTCCGCTCCTCACCACCGAGCCAGTGAGCACGCCCTTGCGGATGCTGACCGAATTGCTGCGGGACTGCCGGGTCACGGACGTTCGACTGCTGGCGAGCGTCCATGCCGATCGCGTCCCCGGGACCGGGATGCCATTGTTCTTCAAGGCCGACACCATTCCAGAAGGGGCGCTCCTGCCGTAGCAGTGATGGCGCGTACCGGGATCCGGGAGGTCAAGCCGTCGATGACCGGTCTGCTGCGCCCGTGCCAGACTGCCGTTTACGCGTCGTCCGCGTTGCCTTTCCACCAACGTCGCGGCGTACGTCCACTGCCATGCTGATCCCCTATCGCGAGCACTTTCCCATCCAGTCCGGTCACGCCGACATCGCCGATTCCGCGGCCTTGATCGGCCGCACCCGGGTGGGGTCTGGCCTCGTGCTGCGCGCGTTGGCGACCCTGCGCGCGGACGGGGAGTCGATCACCATCGGCGAGGACGTGTTCTTCGACCGGCGGGCGACCGTCCACATCGCCGATTCGGTGCTCCCCACCAAGGTCGGCAACGAGGTCACAGTCGGGAAATTCGCGCTGGTCCACGCCTGTACTCTGGAAGATGGCGTGGTAGTCGGCGATGCCGCAGTGGTCATGGACGACGCGTCCGTAGGGGCGTACGCAGTGATCGCCGCGGGAGCTTTGGTCGCGCCCCGCAAGAAGCTTGCCGGTGGGTTCCTCTACGCTGGCAATCCCGCCGGCCCGGTGCGCGCGATTTCCCGCGACGAGGCGCGGCAGTGGGCGGCGGCGATGCGCCGCGACGCCGCCGCCGAACCGGTGCTCGATTCCGACATTCCACCCGACGTCTTGGCCGACGTGGAACTCGCGCTCGCTGCAGGGGCACGTCCGCAGTGCGCCGACGCTTATGTTGCACCCACTGCATGCGTGGTCGGCGAGGTCGTCATCGGCGCGGAAGCGGGCATTTACTTCGGCTGCGTGGTCGCCGCGGGCGACAGTCGGATCGAGATCGGTCCCGGCACCAACATCCAGGACAACTCGGTACTCGTCACCAACCGCGCCCGCGGCGAGCTGCGCATCGGCTCTGGAGTGACGGTCGGGCATAACACTCGTATTGGCGCGGGAATCATTGGCGACGATGCCCTGGTCGGCATGGGTGCCGAGCTCGCGGATGGCGTGACGGTCGAGGCCGGCGGCTGCGTAGGCGCACGCGCCCACGTTGAGCGGGGGACGGTGGTCGAGTCCGGGTGGATCTGGGCAGGACGGCCCGCGCGCGCCTTTCGGCCGCTCAAGCCCGCCGAGCGGGCGCTGTTCGCCGGCTTTCGCGACGTCTACATACGGTACGCCTCCGACTACCGGCAGGGCGTCTGACCCGCGCGCACCGCTCCCTGGGCATAATGAGGGCGTCGTCTTCGTCACCCGGATCACCATGAACCTCGATCGCGTCCCCGCCGGCCGGGACATCCCCAACGACTGCAACGTCATCATCGAGATCCCGATGCATGGCGATCCGATCAAGTACGAGGTCGACAAGGAGACCGGGGCGGTCTTCGTGGATCGATTCATGTCGACCTCGATGCACTACCCGTGCAATTACGGCTACATCCCGCACACGCTCTCCGACGACGGCGACCCGTGCGACGTGCTGGTGCTCTCGCCGGTGCCGCTCATCACCGGCGTGGTGGTGCGCTGCCGGCCGATCGGCATGTTGAAGATGGACGACGAGGCCGGTGGCGACGCCAAGATTCTCGCGGTCCCGATCGACAAGCTGTCCTCGCTCTATCGTGCGGTGCAGTCGCCGCGCGACCTGCCCGAGCTCACCACGCTGCAGATCGCCCACTTCTTCGAGCACTACAAGGACCTCGAGCCGGGCAAGTGGGTGCGGATCTCCAGCTGGACGGGTCCGGAAGAAGCCAAGCAGGAGATCCTCGACAGCATCGCCCGGCAGACGGCACACGCCGCCCGCGCCGCACCGCTGCGGTGATCGCCCGGCCCGTCGTCTGGGCGTGCCCAACGCCGGCACGTCCTCACCTCGCGCGGCGCTGACTCCTTGTCGCGCCTCGACCCCGCGCCTGCGACCCTGCTTGGTGGCGATTCATCCGCTGCTGGGGGCGCGCGCGTGCAGCTCGCGTTTCCGGCGCTGTTCGTGGTGCTCTGGAGCACGGGGTTCATTGCCGCCAAATTCGGCCTGCCGTATGCGCCGCCGCTGACCTTCCTCTGGTATCGGTTCATGCTGGTCGCGATCCTCATGATGGCGGTATCGCTGCTGACGCATGCGCCCTGGCCTGATAGCGGGCGGCAATGGCTGCATATCGCCGTCGCCGCCTGGCTTGTCCACGGCGCCTATCTGGGTGGGGTCTTCGTGGCGCTGGCCGACGGCATGCCCGCAGGTACAGCCTCGATGCTGGTCGGGCTGCAGCCGATCCTGACGGTGTTGATCGCGTGGCTATGGCTGGGCGAAGCGGTGCGGCTGCGACAATGGCTCGGACTGGGACTGGGGCTCGTGGGGGTCTGGTTGGTCGTTCGCCACAAGCTGAGCTTCACCGGCTCGCATGCGGGGCTCACGGCCGTCGCCATCGCCCTGGTCGGCATCAGCATCGGCACGCTGTATCAGAAGCGATTCTGTGGCCAGGTCGATTTGCGCACCGGCGCCGTCGTGCAGTTCGGCGCGTGCTCCCTGCTCTATGCGCCGCTCGCGCTACTCCTCGAGCATCGCCCGGTGCAGTGGGTCGCGCCATTCCTATTCGCGTTGGGGTGGTCGGTGGTGGTGCTCTCGGTAGGCGCCATCAGCCTCTTGTACTGGCTGCTACGGCACGGTGCTGCCGCAAACGTGGCGCGCCTGTTCTATTTGGTGCCACCGGTTACCGCCGTCATGGCCTATGCGTTCTTCGGGGAAACCCTCACCATCGCTGCCGTCGGCGGCATGGTTTTGATCGCCATCGGTGTGGCCCTGTCGCGCGCCCCCTCTGCGCCCCTGGCGGCACGCTGAGGCGCCAGCGCGCGTCCGCCCGCGCAGACCGGCATCAAGCGTACGGTTCCCCGGTGGTCGCAGATCATCGGTCGGGCGCGTCGCGATGGGTCACGCCGCCTCGCTAAAAGTCGCTGCCGCCGCCCACCCGATGGTTGGCTACGCGTGGGCCGGCACAGCAGGCGCCGGTGCACGCCGGTCGTCGAGAAGACGAGTCCCCGCGAGCCGGTCATGGAGGAACTTGCGATCGCGATCGACCGCGGCCCACGCGAAGTTGACACCGAGGAACGCCAATGCCCAGCGTCCGTCGGCGCCGGCGTAGGCGTAGGCGTGCAGTGGCAGGTAGGTCGCGAGGGCGAGAGCGGGTCCGATCCACCCGGCCAGGTAGCGGCGAAGCGCCTGCGACGACGCAAGCGCCACGCCGGCGTCGGTGACTAGCCGGAGCTGCCACGTCTTCATGGCCAGGGTGCGGCGGCCCCGGCTCCAGAACCACGTGCAGTAGAGTCCGAGCACCGCGACGACGACGCCGAACGACGCGGCCCGGACGGGCGGTCCCGGGACAGCGATGGTGGTGGCCCCCGGGGTCCGAGGGGTGAGAGGCAGCAGCACGAACCCGGCGATGAACAGCACGGCAGCCAGGAGCAGCGCCTCGTACACCAGTGCCGCGAGGCGGCGCCGCACCGAGGCGGGCCGCAGTGCGGAAGCGGTTGGCGCACCAGCGAGGGTGCCGCCTTCACCGCTCACGGCTGCCGGCTCACCGCGCCGGCGGGGGCGCCGGGGGAGGGGGCATCGGGGGAGAGGGCCCCATCCCGGGCGGGCTTGGCGCGGGTACCGCGCCGGAGGGGGATGTCGGCCCGAATTGCGAGGCTGGCCCGGACGGGAAAGCGCCGGGGCCGGGCGGACCGGGGATGGGGCGCGGTGCGGGCCGGTACGTGGAAGGACTACCGTCCGGATTGCGCAGCGGGGCGGGCCGGCGGATGGAAAGCTCCCGCCGGGCCTCGGGCGGCAGGGATTGATATTGTTCCCAGCGTTCGCGGATGTCCTGGCGCTGGTCCGGGGGCAACCCGCGCAAGGAGCGGTACTGATCGCGGGCGGCGCGGCGCTGGTCGGGGGTGAGCTCGGCCCAGGGACGCATCTGCTGGCGCAGGCGTTCCTGCTCCGGCGGCGCCATTCCCGGGTAGCGATGGGCGAGCCCGCGCCATTTTTCCTTGCGTTGCACTTCGAGGCGGTCCCATTCAGGGCGCAACGGCTCCAAGACCCGTTGCTCGTCGGGCGAGAGTTGCGACCAGCGCGGCCCGGAGGTGGCTTGAGCGGCGTCCGCGTCCGCGACCGCACCGGCGACCAGCCCCGCTGCCAGCATCGCCGCCAGCATCGCCGTAACCGGCCGCCGGGCGGAGACTATTTTTCGTCCAGGTGCTTGAGCCAATTCTGGAATCCCCGGTCCAGATAGGCATCGATCGGCAACTCGGACGTCAGGATCGCGGCATCCGTTTCCACGATCTCGGTCGTTTGCTGCAGTGCCTGCCAGTCCTGATATTGCTGGTAGCCGAGCGTGGCTGCGGCGAGCAAGCCCACCCCCATCCAGATACGTGCATGGGTTGCGAGGCCACGTCCGCCCGTCCCCCCGGGGCGGAGCATGCCAACGCCACCAGCCGACGCACCGGCGAGCTCGGGCTCGGTGGCCTGGGCCGCCGCGGTCAGGTGCGCTAGCGCTTGCTGGCGCGCGAGTTGCAGCCGATAAGCTGTCCCGGCACGCATCGCGGCCGTTCCCTGATCGAGATAACCGGCAACCTTCCGGGCAAGTTCGTCGTCTTGAATTGTCATAGTTTGATCCCCTTGGCCGAGAGCATCTCGGCCAGGGCGTGGACAGCGCGGGAACAATGGGTCTTTACGCTCCCTTCCGAGCATCCCATCGCCGCGGCCGTCTCCGCCACGTCCATCTCTTCCCAGTAACGCAACAGAAACGCTTCGCGTTGACGGGCCGGGAGCCGCGCCAGCGCGTGCTCGATCATGCCGACCACCTCGGCCTGCTGGAACTGCTCGGCCGGGTCCGCTGCCGCGTTCGAACCGGATTTGGCCACCAGAGTTTCGAGCGGATCGAAATCGTCGTCCTTGTCCTCCCCCCGGCCCAGGCTGGACAACAGGGTCGTCCAGGTGGAACGGACCTTCTGCCGCCGAAAATGATCGTGGATCGTGTTTTGCAGGATCCGTTGAAATAGCATCGGCAGCTCGCGAGGCGGCTTGTCGCCGTATTTCTCGGTCAGCTTGAGCATAGCGTCCTGGACCACGTCCACGGCCACGTGCTCGTCGCGGACGGCGAACATCGCCTGCTTGAAGGCGCGGCGTTCGACTTCGGCGAGAAATGCGGAAATTTCCTGATATGAAGCCAGATCCGTTCCGATCGCTTGAAGCGTCGAATTATAGGCTCGCCCACAGAATGGTTGTCGCCTTCCCCGCCCGGACCTCGTGCGGGGCGCGGTTTTGTGCGCTGCAGCGCTTGACCGGAGCAGTTGGCAAAGGTAACGTAACGAGGTTGGCCGAAACGGCCGATGTCGTTTTGCAACAACGGCGTACCAGCAATAACCCATAGCATCGGGCCGAAGCAGTCACCCGAAGTACCTGAAGTAATAAATCCGTAGCAGTAATCCGCAGTAACCCGTACTGGCAGTAACGGCGTACAGATCCCTCCGGCGATGCCACAAGCATCCAAGGAACTCCCTGGGACCGCGCCGAGCTTCGCAATCGCGGCTATCTACCCGATCCAGCCTTTGGTGGGCGCGTCCACCCTAGTTGCGCGCCATGCAATGGAGGAGCTTCGCCGTTCCTCGCGTCGTCCCGTCGGTCTCCTGCACGGCGCCGGGATTTCGTCCATCGACTGTGTCATTCACGCGTAAGGCCAGCCATGCAACTCACCGGCGCGGAAATCGTGCTTCGTTGCCTCCAGGAAGAAGGCGTCGACTTCGTCTTCGGCTATCCCGGCGGGGCCGTTCTCAACATCTACGACGAGTTCTTCAAGCAGGACAAGGTCAAGCACGTGCTGGTCCGGCACGAGCAGGGCGCCGTTCACGCGGCCGACGGCTACTCGCGCTCGTCCCATAAGGTTGGCGTCTGCCTCGTGACCTCGGGCCCCGGCGTCACCAATGCCGTGACCGGCATCGCCACCGCGTACATGGATTCCATTCCCATGGTGGTCCTGACCGGGCAGGTTCCGACCCACGCCATCGGCCAGGACGCGTTCCAGGAATGCGACACCGTCGGCATCACCCGGCCCTGCGTGAAGCACAACTTCCTGGTCAAGGACGTCAAGGACCTCGCCGTCACCATCAAGAAGGCGTTCTACTTGGCCGCGACTGGGCGGCCCGGCCCGGTCTTGGTGGATATCCCCAAGGACATCACCCAGGCGCAGACGGAATACAGCTATCCGAAGACGATCTCGCTGCGTTCCTACAACCCGGTCACCAAAGGACACGCCGGGCAGATCAAGAAGGCCGTGCAGCTCTTGCTCGAAGCCAAGCGGCCGATGATCTACGCCGGCGGCGGCGTGGTGCTGAACAATGCCGCGCCGGAGCTCACCCGCCTCGTGCGGCTGCTGGGCTACCCGTGCACCAACACCCTGATGGGCCTGGGCGGATTCCCCGGCACGGATCCGCAGTTCACCGGCATGCTCGGGATGCATGGCACGTACGAATCGAACATGGCCATGCAGCACTGCGATGTGTTGCTCGCCGTGGGGGCGCGGTTCGACGACCGGGTCATCGGCAACCCCACGCATTTCTCGCGCGCCGATCGTAAGATCATCCACATCGATATCGATCCTTCCTCGATCTCCAAGCGGGTCAAAGTCGACGTGCCGATCGTGGGCTATGTCGGCGACGTGCTCGGGGAAATGGTGAAGCTGATCGAGGGCTCGCCGCAGAAGCCCGATCCGGCGGTGCTCAAGACCTGGTGGTCGGAGATCAAGGAATGGCAGCGCAAGGATTGCCTGCGCTACGACCGCGCCAGTGCGCTCATCAAGCCGCAGGCGGTGGTCGAGAAGCTGTACGAGCTGACTCGGGGCGATGCGTTCATCACTTCCGACGTCGGCCAGCACCAGATGTGGGCGGCGCAGTACTACAAGTTCGACAAGCCGCGGCGCTGGATCAACTCCGGCGGACTTGGAACGATGGGCTTCGGCCTGCCCGCCGCCATGGGTGTGCAGATGGCCAATCCCCACGCGACGGTCGCCTGCATCACCGGGGAAGCTTCGATCCAGATGTGCATCCAGGAGTTGTCGACCTGCAAGCAGTACCACCTGCCCATCAAGATCGTGAACCTCAACAATCGCTACATGGGCATGGTGCGGCAGTGGCAGGAGTTCTTCTACGGCAACCGCTACGCCGAGTCGTACATGGACGCATTACCGGATTTCGTGAAGCTCGCCGAGGCTTACGGCCATGTCGGGATCAAGATCGAGCGGCCAGGCGACATCGAGGGTGCGCTCAAGGAAGCGCTCGCCCAGAAGGAGCGGCTGGTGTTCCTCGATTTCATCACCGACCAGACCGAAAACGTGTTCCCGATGGTGCCCGGTGGCATGGGTCTCACCGAGATGATCCTCGCGGAGGAGCTGTGAGCGCCGCCGCGAGGACCGTCCTGCGCGGCCCCCGCGCATCGCGGGTGCCCGCCCAGCGTCGTGGGCCGCCCGGGGCGAGAGTGGCGGCTTTATCGCGGGTCGCTGCCGGGTTGCCGCAATGAGACACATCCTTTCCATCCTGGTAGAGAACGAGGCCGGCGCGCTGTCGCGCATTTCCGGACTGTTCTCGGCGCGCGGCTACAACATCGAGTCGCTCACCGTCGCCCCGACCGAGGACGCCACGATGTCGCGCATGACCATCGTGACAATCGGCTCGGACGACGTGGTCGAGCAGATCACCAAGCAGCTCAACAAGCTGGTCGAGGTGGTCAAGGTTGTCGACTTGACCGAGGGCAATCACATCGAGCGCGAGCTGATGCTGGTCAAGGTGCGTGCGGCCGGTAAGGACCGCGACGAGATGAAACGTCTCGCCGACATCTTTCGCGGACGTATCCTCGACGTGACCGACAAAAGCTATACCATCGAGCTCACCGGCACGGGTGTGAAGCTCGACGCTTTCCTACAGTCCATCGAGCCCGGCGTGATCCTCGAGACCGTGCGCACCGGCGCGTCGGGAATTGGCCGCGGCGAGCGCATCCTGCGGGTGTGAACCCGCTTCAATCCCAATCCAGTTATCCAGCCAGCGGAGCGCATCCGCGAATCCAAGAACGAGGACCACGACCATGAAGGTGTATTACGAGAAGGACGCCGACCTGTCGCTCATCAAGGGCAAGAAGGTCACGATCGTCGGCTATGGCTCGCAGGGGCACGCTCACGCGCAGAACCTCAACGACTCCGGAGTGAAGGTGACCGTGGGCCTGCGCAAGGGTGGCGCGTCCTGGGGCAAGGCCAAGAAAGCGGGTCTCAAGGTTGCGCCGGTCGGCGAGGCCGTGACCGGCGCGGACATCGTGATGATGCTCATGCCCGACGAGCACATCGCCGCCGTGTACCGCGAGGAGGTCGAGCCGAACATCAAGAAGGGCGCGATGCTCGCCTTCGCCCACGGCTTCAACATTCACTACGGCCAGGTCGTCCCGCGTGACGACCTCGATGTGGTCATGATCGCGCCCAAGGCGCCCGGCCACACCGTGCGCTCGACCTACACCCAGGGCGGCGGCGTGCCGATGCTGATCGCCGTGCACCAGGACAAGAGCCAGAAGGCGCGCGACGTCGCGCTGTCGTACGCGGCCGCCATCGGCGGGGCGCGCGCCGGCGTGATCGAGACCAACTTCCGCGAGGAAACCGAGACCGACCTCTTCGGCGAGCAGGCGGTGCTGTGCGGCGGTACCGTCGAACTCATCAAGGCGGGCTACGAAACGCTGGTCGAGGCGGGGTACGCGCCCGAGATGGCGTACTTCGAATGCCTGCACGAACTGAAGCTGATCGTCGACCTGATCTACGAGGGCGGGATCGCGAACATGAACTACTCGATCTCCAACAACGCCGAGTATGGCGAGTACGTGACCGGCCCGCGGATCATCACCGAAGAGACCAAGGCGGTGATGCGCGACGTGCTGAAGGACATCCAGACCGGCGAGTACGCCAAGAACTTCATTCTGGAAAACCGCGCCGGTGCGACCACGCTAACGTCGCGGCGGCGCCTGATGGGCGAGCATTCCATCGAGGTGGTCGGCGAGAAGCTGCGTTCCATGATGCCCTGGATCAACAAGAACAAGTTGGTCGACCAGACGCGCAACTAGCGGCAAGGGTCTCGAGTGGCCGCCGGCGTGCCTACGCCGGCGTGGCAATCGTGCCGGGCGCGCGCGTGGCGCCCGAATCCGCCGCGGTCGAAGGGAGAGGTCCCGATGGCACGTTCCTATGGTGCTACCGCGGCGCGCCAGCGCGGCTGGGCGGGCCTGCTGCTGCTCCTGGTGGCGCTCGTGATCGTGGGCTTCCTGGTGCGCACGGCGGCCAATCAACTCGGCGCCACCGTTCGGCCCGAGACCCCGGCCATCACCAGGTCGACCGGCGACGCGTCGACGCCAGGCGAGGCTGGCGCGCTGACGGCGCCGATCGATCGGGCCCGCGGCGTAGAAGCCGAGGGGTTGCGGCGCAAGAACGACCTCGACGAGCGAGTTCGTCGCGACACCCAGTAAACTTTACGGGGCCGCGTACCCTCCATCCCTGGCCGGCCACGTTGCCGGTGCTACCATCGCCGCCACTTGTCGAATCGTCAGGGACCGCACGTGTCGAACTACCCGCATCCGATCATCGCCCGTGAAGGGTGGCCCTACATCGCACTGGCGTTCGTCGTGGCCGTGGTGGCCTCGTTCCTGCAATGGTGGATCCTCGCCGTACCGGCGTGGGTGGTGGCGATCTTCGTCCTCCAGTTCTTCCGCGACCCTGCCCGGCCGATCCCGGCCGACGCGAATGTCGTCCTGTGTCCCGCGGACGGAAAGGTGCTGAAGGTCGAGCGCGGTCCCGATCCGTTCCTGGGGCGCGATGCCCTCAAGATCAGCGTGTTCATGAACGTCTTCAACGTGCATTCGAACCGGAGCCCGGTCGACGCTACGATCGTCGACGCGTGGTATCACGCCGGCGGATTCGTGAACGCGTCACTGGACAAGGCCTCTGCCGACAACGAGCGCAACGCCCTGCACCTGCGCACCCCGGCCGGCCAGGACGTTACCGTCGTGCAGATTGCGGGCCTGGTGGCGCGCCGCATCCTGTGTTACGTCAAGCCGGGCGAGACACTCTCGCGCGGGCAGCGCTTCGGGTTCATCCGCTTTGGCTCACGTGTGGACGTCTACCTCGCCCCCGAATCCCGGCCGCGCGTGGCGATCGGCGATGCGGTTAAAGCAAGCACGACGATCCTTGCCGACCTGCCGGCGCACGACGGCTGAGCACGGCCGCCGCCATGGCCGATTTCGACACCGAGCGGGCACTGCTGAAGAACCGCGTCCGTCGTCGCGGCATTTACCTGCTGCCCAACCTGTTCACGACGGCCGCCCTATTCGCAGGCTTTTACGCCATTGTCCAGGCGATGAACACCCGCTTCGACCAAGCTGCAGTGGCGATTTTCATCGCCATGGTCCTGGACACCCTCGACGGTCGGGTCGCCCGCCTGACCCGTACGCAGAGCGCGTTCGGCGCCGAGTACGACAGCCTGTCGGACATGGTCTCGTTCGGGGTTGCGCCGGCGCTAGTGATCTACGAGTGGTCGCTGCGCGGCCTCGGCAAGCTCGGCTGGCTCGCGGCATTCGTCTACGTGGCCGGGGCGGCCCTGCGACTTGCGCGCTTCAATACCATGCTCGAGGTCGCCGACAAACGCTGGTTCTCGGGCTTACCGAGTCCGTCCGCGGCGGCCGTGGTCGCCGGCTTCGTATGGATCATGGACGACTACGCGATTGACCCTGGCACCCTGCGCTGGTATGCCTGGGTCGTGACGCTGTTCGCCGGACTGACCATGGTGAGCAACGTCAAGTACTACAGCTTCAAGACGATCAACCTGAAGCGCAGCGTACCCTTCGTCGCGGTGTTCCTGATCGTGCTCGCCATGGCACTTGTGTCGTACCAGCCGGCCAATGTGCTCTTCGCCGCGTTCGTGCTCTATGGGCTGTCGGGATATTTCGGTTGGGCGTGGATGACGTGGCGTCGGCGACGTGCCGCGCGGCGGCAGGACGCGTGAACACGGTAGAAGCCCTCCCGTGAGTGGCCGCTCGGTGGTTCTCACCCTGGTGTGCGTCGCGCTGATTGCGGTCGGGCAGTTGCTGTTCAAGTCCGCCGCGGGTCACTGGCGTGCCGACGGCTTCGCCTGGGAAACGATGCGCGGATTCTTCTCGGCGCGGATGATGGTGGCGCTGGCGATCTATGCCGCGGCGACCGTGCTGTGGGTGTATGTCTTGCGCACGGTACCGCTGTCCTCCGCCTACCTCTTCTTTTCGCTGGCCTTCATCCTGGTGCCGATACTGGCGCATTTCGCATTCGGCGAGCCGCTGCGCATGACCACACTTATCGGCGGTGGGCTCATCGTCGCCGGCATCGTCGTCGCGTCGCGCTGAGGGTGCCGTGCGTGGCCGCAACTCACCGTTGCCGGATGCCACGCGAGCGAGGATGCATAACGCAGAGGCACAAATGGTGGAGCGGGACTCACCTGGCATCGCGGTGGTCGTGCCGTGCTATCGAGTCGGCGAGCGTGTGCTCGACGTGCTGGCTGCGATCGGGCCCGAAGTGGATAGCATCTTCGTGGTCGACGATGCCTGTCCTGAACGCACCGGCGAGCGCGTACGCATTGGGTGCCGCGACCCGCGCGTGCACGTGCTCGATCATGCAGCTAACGGTGGCGTGGGCGCCGCCACGGTCAGCGGCTATCGCGCCGCGCTGGCGGCGGGCGCCGACATCGTGGTGAAGATGGACGGCGACGGACAGATGGACCCGGCAGCGTTGCCGCTGCTCGTCGGTCCCATCATGGCCGGCATCGCCGACTACGCCAAGGGCAACCGCTTCTACGATCTCGAATCGCTCCAGGAGATGCCCCGGCTACGGCTGTTCGGCAATGCGGTGGTCTCCCTGGTGAACAAGCTCGCGAGCGGCTACTGGGACGTGATGGACCCGACCAACGGCTACACGGCGATTCATCGTGCGGCTCTGGAGCGACTGCCGCTCGACAAGCTGGACCGGCGGTACTTCTTCGAGTCTGACATGCTCTTCAGGCTCTACACGATCCGCGCCGTGGTCCGCGACGTGCCCCTTGCGTCGCGCTATCGGGGGGAAACGAGCAGCCTCCCGCTGCCGCGCTCGGCGGTGGCGTTTCCGCTCAAGTACGCGCGCGCAACGCTCAAGCGGCTGTTCTACGGGTATATTTTGCGCGACTTCAACGCCGGGACTGTGCTGCTGCTGGCGGGCACGGGCCTGGCAGTCGGCGGCGCGCTCTTCGGTGCGTATGCATGGCACCGCTCCTTTGCCAGCGCAGTCGCCACGACGTCGGGCACGGTCATGCTCGCGGCGTTGCCGCTCCTGGTCGGCGTGCAGCTCCTGCTCTCGGCGCTGCAGTTCGACATCCAGAACGTGCCCAAGGAGCCGCTGCAGCGCCTGTACCGGCGCTGGCAGCTGGGATCGATGCGCAGCGCTACCCGCCGGTCGGCTTGACGCTCGCGAGCAGGAGGCCATGTGCACGCCATAGCGGCAGCGTGCGCGTTGCGCAATAGGTGACGATTGCGCGCGTCGCATCGGCACCCGGTTGCTCCCGACACACCACGTGGGTGATGCCGAGGCGGACGATCACGGCCGCGAGCGCATCCGCGTCGGGTGCCTGCAGGATCGCATTGAACGCCTCGGGATCGTGCCAGTTCGCAACGCGAGCGTCGCCGACGTAGCCGGCAGGGCTCGGTGCATTCGGCATGAGGAATCCGACACGTGCGCCGGTCGGAAGTATGCGTTTCAGCCCGTCGGCCATGAGCCGGTCGGGCATGTAACGGCCAAGGTAGCCTTCGCGCGCGGTCCGATCGTATGCGCAACGCGGGCAGAGCTCGGCGTGGTTCCAGCTGCCCGTATAGATGAGGCGCACCTGCAGGATGCCCAGCGCGAGTCCGATCACCAGCACGGCGACGCCCACGCTGCGCCGCTGCGGCAGCGCGCCCACCGCCCAGCCGCCGAGTACGGCCAGCAACGCGAACGCAGGCACCAGATAGCGGAGGTAGGACTGCTGGGTAAACACGATGACGAAGAACATTGCGCCGAGGCCGAACAGTGCCCACGGCAGCGGTCGCCGCCAGCGCACCAGCGCCACGATCAGGAGCGGCAGGAGCAGCAGCCAGTGCAATCCCGCTGCGCCGTCGAGGCCCTCGACGTAGCGGCCGGTGTGCACGATCACGTCGTAGAAGCTTCCTACTGTCAGCGGCGCTTGGTACACGTCGTTAGCGAAGTTCGTGCTCGCATCGAACCAGGGTGAAGCGAACACACGATTGAGATACGGAAACACCGGGTTGCCGGTTCGGGCCCATGCATTGAGATAGGGCCACGCGCCGATAACGACTGCCAGCGCCACGAATGCCGTCGCGCGCGGAGACCATCCCCGCGGCCAGCGTTGCCATGCCACGGCGACGCCGATGGCGAGCGGCAGCAGCCAGGCGAGCGCGATCGCCTTGCACTGCAGGGCGCCGGCCGCGAGCAGCAGCAGCAGCGCAAGCACCGGCGCGGAGGGGGCTCGCGCATGCCGCAGGGCGATGGCGAGGGTCGCCAGGAGGTAGGCCAGCCACAGGTTATCGACGAACAGCGAGCCGGTTTCGAGGAACGCGAGGGGTGTCGAGGCGAGCAGGGTGACGGTCGCGAGTGCCGCGCTGCGCGGCGCGGCGTGGCGTACCAGGGCGTACACCAGGGTCGCGGCAAGGCCGCCGAAGGCGAGGTTGGCGAGCCGCGCACCGGCTTCGCCCGCGACGAGATAGGCCGCGCTGAAGGCCCAGTCTGCGCCGAGCGGCATGACCGCCCACGCCCGGCGCGTCACGTCGAAGCCGAACCGGTGGGCTTCGGCGAGTAGCAGTGGCACCTGGAGGTGCACGGTATTGGCGTCGTACCCGGCCTCGGGCTTGGCGACCACGAAAAGGTGCAGCACCACGAGCGTTGCCAGCAGCGCCACCCATGCGCGCTCCAGACCGTCGGCGTTGGCCGCCGAACGCCAGCGCTGGGCGAGCAACCTCACCACGTGGATGGCGTCGCGCCATCCGGCAAGCAGCGGCAGGACGAGCGCCAAACCGTACACCGGGGCGTAGTGCACCCGGATCGCTGCCGTTGCCCCGATGATGGCGATCCAGGCGAGCAGCCCGAGCAGCACGGCAATGATTCCCATCCCCTCATCATCCGGGACCATGCCGAGGCCGCGCAGCATGCTTCGGCCCAGCACCATGGCGCCGAGGAGCCACAGTGCGATGGTAAGCACCACGCCGGGCGTGAGCACGGCGGTTGCGACCAGGCACACCGAGCCTGCCGCCGCCAGTCGAAAGTTACGCCGCGCCAGCACGGCGAGCACGACTAACACCGCCAGCGACCCGACGCCAATCCGGACGTACGGGATCGGCGTGTAGAGCGGGAACGGTTCCGCCAGCGCGGCCCAGGCAGCGCCCGCGAGCAGTGCGCCGTGGACGGTGATCAGCACGACGAGGAGCACGATGTCGCGGTGCCGCCAGGTGAGGCGGAGGGAGCGGGACGGAGGGGCTTCCTGGGTTAGCACGATGGCGGCGAAAAGCGGGGGTGGCGCGAAAGATACAGGAGACCGGCGACTGCCAACCCTGCCCGCCGATGCTTGCCAAGATCGGGCCCCCATGGGTATAGTCACGCGGTCATGAGCAGAGCATCGCATTTCTCCGGCCGCCAAGCGCTCTCCGCGCTGACCCCCCTCTTGGGCGGCCTGCTGCTTCTGCTGCGCCTCGCGCGCACATAACCTTACCCCCTCCCTGCCGAGCCGTACCCGCACCGTCCCCCCGGGGATGGCTGTCGCATGCGCCGTTTCCCCTACGAGATCAGGAACGTCATGAGCACTGACCACGCGTCGAAGTACCGAGCCTTTCCACCGATCGCCTTGCCTGATCGGCGCTGGCCATCGAACCAGATCACCCGCCCGCCCGTATGGTGCAGCGTCGACCTGCGCGACGGCAACCAGGCGCTGATCGACCCGATGGATGCGGCACGCAAGCTGCAGCTCTTCGACCTGCTGGTGCGCATGGGCTACAAGGAAATCGAGATCGGCTTTCCCGCGGCGTCGCAGACCGAGTTCGATTTCGTCCGGCAGCTGATCGAGGAAGGGCGCATCCCCGACGAGGTCACCGTGCAGGTGCTGACCCAGGCACGCGAGCCACTCATTCGCCGGACCTTCGAGGCTTTAGCGGGGGCGCGGCGCGCCATCGTGCATCTCTACAACTCCACGTCCACCACCCAGCGGCGGGTCGTGTTCGGTCTCGATCGGGACGGCATCCGCGACATCGCCGTGGAGGGTGCACGGCTGATCGCTGCCGCCGCTGCCGCCCGGCCCGATACGGAGTGGGCGTTCGAATATTCGCCGGAGAGCTTCACCGGCACGGAGCTCGATTTCGCGGTGGAGATGTGCGACGCGGTGAGCGCGATCTGGCAGCCCACGCCGGCGCGCAAGATGATCGTCAATCTGCCCGCGACGGTGGAGATGGCGACTCCCAACGTCTATGCAGACCAGATCGAGTGGATGGCGCGGCATCTCGCCCGTCGCGACAGCCTGGTGCTCTCGGTGCACCCCCATAACGATCGCGGCTGTGGCGTTGCGGCGGCCGAGCTCGCCCTCATGGCGGGTGCTGATCGCGTGGAGGGGTGCCTGTTCGGCAACGGCGAGCGGACCGGCAACGTCTGCCTGGTCACCCTCGGTCTCAACCTGCTGTCCCAGGGCATCGATCCGGGCATCGATTTTTCGGACATCAATGCCATCGTCCGTACCGCCGAGCAATGCACGCAGATACCGGTGCATCCGCGCCATCCGTACGCCGGCGAGCTGGTGTTCACCGCCTTCTCGGGTTCGCACCAGGACGCGATCCGCAAGGGTCTCGCCGAGCGCCGGGCGACGATGGAGCCGGCGCACTGGGACGTCCCCTACCTGCCCATTGATCCCGCCGACCTTGGCCGCACCTACGATGCCGTGATCCGGGTGAACAGCCAGTCAGGCAAGGGTGGCATCGCCTATCTTCTCGAACGCGACTATGGCCTTGCCTTGCCGCGGCTCCTGCAGATCGAGTTCAGCCAGGTCATCCAACGCATGACCGATGCGTCTAGCAAGGAGCTGTCCGCGGGCGAGATCCACGCCGCGTTCGAGCGTGAGTACGTTGGGCTCGCCGCGCCGATCGCGTATGTCGATCACGCCTCGCGTCACGAGGGCAATGCCGAGGAGATCGCGGTGACGCTGGTCATCGACGGCGTCACCCAGACGCTGGTCGGTCGCGGCAACGGCCCGGTCGATGCCTTCGTGCACGCCCTGCGCGAGCACGCCCATCTGCCGATCCACGTGCAGAATTACCACGAGCACGCGCTCGGCAGTGGCGAGGGCGCGTTGGCGGCGGCCTACGTGCAGTTGCGCGTCGGCGAGGAGCACGCGACCTATGGCGTGGGCCTTGATCGCAACATTGTCACCGCGACCTTGCGAGCGGTGGTGAGTGCGGTGAATCGCGCCTCGTCCCTTGGCTGGGCCACGCCTGCGGCGCAGGCAGCCATGTCGGCGCCGGTGTCGCTCGCCCTAGGGGCCTAGAGACGCCGGGGGTCCGGAGCGGCGCTGCCCCGCGCGTGATGGCCCGCCACGCCGGAGGGCTTGGAAAGGCTGGTATTATTGCACTGCAACACGAACCCCGCCTTCAGTCGGGGGGCCCCCTTGCATCCACGCCTTCGAGTCGCCCATGTCCAAGCCCACGTACGCGCCCGGAATCGAGATCACCGGCACGATCACCCCCGCGTTCGCCGAAATCCTCACCCCCGAGGCCGTCGCGTTCGCGGCGAAGCTGCAGCGGGCATTCAGCCATCGGCGCGACGCGCTCCTTGCCCGCCGGGCGCAGCGCCAAGCCGATTTCGACAAGGGGGTGCTGCCCGACTTCCTTCCGGAAACCCGGGCAATCCGCGACGGCGACTGGACGTGTGCGCCGGTGCCGGCTGACATCCAGGACCGCCGGGTGGAGATCACCGGCCCGGTCGATCGCAAGATGATCGTGAATGCGCTCAACTCTGGCGCGCAGGTGTTCATGGCGGATTTCGAGGACGCCAATACCCCTCGCTGGGACAACATCCTCCAAGGTCACATCAACCTGCGCGATGCGATCCGCCGGCGCGTCGACTTCACGTCTGCTGAGGGCAAGCCTTACGCGCTCGGCGAAAAGACCGCGGTGCTGTTCGTGCGGCCGCGCGGCTGGCATCTGCCGGAGAAGCACGTCAAGGTCGATGGCCAGCCGATCTCCGGCGGCCTGTTCGACTTCGCGCTGTATTGCTTCCACAACGCCAACGAGCTGGTGGCGCGCGGCAGCGGGCCGTACTTCTACCTGCCGAAGCTCGAGAGCCACCTCGAGGCGCGCCTCTGGAACGACGTGTTCGTGATGGCGCAGGACACCTTGGGCCTGCCGCGCGGCACCATCAAGGCGACCGTGCTGATCGAGACCATCCTGGCGGCCTTCGAGATGGACGAGATCCTGTACGAGCTCCGCGAGCATTCGGCGGGGCTCAATGCCGGGCGCTGGGATTACATCTTCAGCTGTATCAAGAAATTCCGGAACAACCGCGATTTCTGCCTGGCCGACCGGACGCTGGTCACCATGACGTCGCACTTCATGAAGAGCTACGCGGAGCTGCTCATCAAGACGTGTCACCGTCGCAACACCCACGCCATGGGCGGAATGGCCGCGCAGATCCCGGTCAAGAACGACGAGAAGGCGAATGCCGAGGCGTTTGCCAAGGTCCGGACCGACAAGGAGCGCGAGGCGACGTACGGGCACGATGGCACGTGGGTGGCGCATCCGGGCCTCGTGCCGCTCGCGCTGGAAGCGTTCGACCGGCTGATGCCCACGCCCAACCAGATCGCCGCGAAGCCGCGTGCCGACGTCCACGTCACCGCGGCCGACCTGCTGCGCTTCGAACCGGAAACGCCGATTACCGAGAAGGGCCTGCGCCTCAACATCAATGTCGCGATCCAGTACATCGGAGCCTGGCTCGCCGGGCAGGGCGCCGTGCCGATCTTCAATCTGATGGAGGACGCCGCGACCGCGGAGATCTCGCGCTCCCAGGTGTGGCAGTGGATGCGCTCGCCCAAGGGCACCCTCGACGATGGCCGCAAGGTGACCAAGGCGATGGTTGCGGCCATGATTCCGGAGGAGATGGGGAAGATCCGCGAATACCTGGGTTCCGCCTTCGCGGAGGGTCGCTACGACGAGGCCGCCGAGATCTTCCGGACCTTGGTCGACGACGACAATTTTGTCGAATTCCTGACCCTGCCTGCCTATCAGCGCATCGAGTGAACGGCGGCGCCGCGCGATTGCCGCGCGACGCGAAGCGGTCATCCGGCGTTGTGACGACGCGCAGTGCGCGATCGCGCATCGGTCCTCCTGCTCGCTTCCCGCCGATTCGCTGCGACGCCTGATGCCACCGGGTCGCCATCCCATCGAGCCAGCCTATCGCCCGGATCGGAGCATCCGATTGGACGGCGCTGCGCCGCTGCGCGTAAAGTGAGCGGCTGGAAGGCGATGTCTTTCGGCGCCGTGGCCCATCGACGGCGCTTCGAGCAATGACACCAGGAGGCACTGATGGCCAATCTCAAGGGTACCAAGACGCACGACAACCTCAAGGCTGCGTTTGCCGGCGAGTCCCAGGCGAACCGCCGTTATCTGTATTTCGCGAACAAGGCCGACGTCGAGGGCCAGAACGACGTCGCCGCGCTCTTCCGCTCGACGGCCGAAGGCGAGACCGGCCATGCTCACGGCCACCTTGACTATCTCGCCCAGGTGGGCGATCCCGCCACCGATCTGCCGATCGGGGCAAGCCGCGAGAACCTCAAGGCGGCTGTCGCCGGCGAGACCCACGAGTACACGGACATGTACCCGGGAATGGCCAAGGCAGCCCGCGGCGAAGGCTTCGAGGAAATTGCCGACTGGTTCGACACCCTCGCCAAGGCGGAGCGGTCGCACGCCAATCGCTTCCAGAAGGCGCTCGACGCCCTCACCGACTGAACCCGCGGCGCGTCCGGTCTGCCATCCGCGGACCGGGCCGTGCTTCCTGCCGTAGTCTCGCGCGGCGGACCCGTGGTTTCGGGTCTCGCTGCGCTTTCACGACCCCACCGCCGCCATGACCGTTCGCGAAGGCAGTCTCGACGCACCGACGCGTCATCCGCTGCAATGGCAAAATCCGGAGTTCTACGACGACGACGCCTTCTATGCGGAGGCGCAGCGCATCTTCGACATCTGCCACGGCTGTCGCCGATGCGTGAGTCTGTGCAATGCCTTTCCGACGCTTTTCGATCTTGTCGACGCAAGCCCAACCCTCGAGATCGACGGCGTCGCCAGGCAGGACTACTGGAAAGTCATCGACCAGTGCTATCTGTGCGATGTCTGCTACATGACCAAGTGTCCGTACGTTCCGCCGCATCCGTGGAACGTGGATTTCCCGCACCTGATGCTGCGGGGCAAGGCGAAGAAATTCAAGGAGGAGGGCGCGAGCTTCCGCGATCGCATGCTCACCAGCACCGACCGCACCGGCAAGCTGGCGTCGATCCCGGTGGTGGTGAAGATGGTGAATGCGCTCATTGCCAGCCCCGTGGCCCGCAAGGCCATGGAAAAGGTTCTCGGGGTGGCGGCCGAGGCGCGCCTCCCGCAATACCACGCGGATCACTTCCGCGACACCGCCGAGGCGTCGTTGTCGTGGCCGGTCGTGCGTGGCGCGCGCGCGCCGGGCAAGGTGGCCGTGTTCGCGACCTGCTATGTCAATTACAACGAGCCTGGAATCGGCCACGATCTGACGCGCATCCTCGCCCACAACTCGATTCCGTTCCGGCTGGTCGAGCAGGAGGCCTGCTGTGGCATGCCCAAGCTCGAGCTCGGCGATCTCGAAGGGGTCGCGCGCCTCAAGTCACAGAACATTCCGCACCTCGCCGCCCTCGCCCACGAGGGCTATGCGATCCTCACGCCGGTGCCGTCCTGCACCCTCATGTTCAAGCAGGAGCTGCCGCTGCTTTTTCCCGAGGACGAGGACGTCGTGGCCGTCGCCGAAGCGATGTTCGACCCGTTCGAGTACTTCGTGCTTCGCGACAAGGATGGCCTGCTGCGCAAGGATTTCAAGCGTCCGCTCGGCAAGGTGAGCTATCACGTCCCCTGTCATTCGCGCGTGCAGAACACGGGCCAGAAGACCCGGGAAGCGCTGCAATGGATCCCCGCTACAACCGTCAATACCGTCGAGCGCTGTGCGGGTCATGACGGCACCTGGGGCATCAAGCGCGAGTTCTACGCCGATTCCATGAAGATCGGTCGCCCGGTGTTCAAGCGCATGGCCGAGACCGGGCCCGATTTCGTGAGTTCGGACTGCCCGATCGCGCAGGCGCGGATCGAGCATGGCATCGAGCTGCAGGCTGACGCGAGTCACGCGCGCAAGGAACATCCCCTTACGCTGCTGCGCATGGCGTACGGGCTGGACTGACGACCCGCCTGGCGGGCTCGAGTCTTCATCAACCTGCCACGGGCGTCGCCGGACGTCCACCACGGGAGCTGACAATGGCGCATATCACGCGCGATAGCCTCATGACCCTGGAAGCGTACGCCAAGGTGCGCGGTGAATTCCGTGCCAAGGTACTCGCCCACAAACGTCCCCGCACCGTCACCCTGGGCGAGCATCTGCGCTTGCTCTTCGAAGACGAGCTCACCCTCCGCTATCAGATCCAGGAAATGCTGCGCATCGAGAAGACTTTTGAGGAGCAGGGCATCCAGGATGAGCTCGATGCCTACAACCCGCTCGTTCCGGGCGGCAGCAATCTCAAGGCGACGCTACAGGTCGAGTACGACGAGGTCGAGGCGCGCCGGGTTGCGCTGTCGCGGCTCAAGGGAGTCGAGGATCGTGTCTACGTCGAGGTCGAAGGCTTCGAGCGCGTTTTCGCGATCGCCGACGAGGATCTCGAGCGCGAGAACGAGCACAAGACCTCGGCGGTTCATTTCGTCCGCTTCGAGCTGGACGCGGCGATGATCACGGCGCTCAAGAAGGGCGCGGCCCTCGGCGTCGGTGTCGATCACCCCGAGTACCGCGAGCACGTCGCTGCCGTGTCCCGGGAGACCCGGCAGGCGCTGGTCGCCGACCTGGACTGACCGGAACCCTTGAACGCGCCGCTCGCGGCGCTTTCGGCCGCCCGCCTGGCCCGTCGCGTGCGGGGTCGCTGCGTGCCTTGGCCGTCAGTCGCGGAAGTTGGTGAACTGCACGGGAAAGTCTGTGATGCTCTTCTTGACCAGGGCGATGACCCCTTGCAGGTCGTCACGCTTGGCCCCGGAGACGCGCACCGCCTCGCCTTGGATGCTCGCCTGGACTTTGAGTTTGCTGTCCTTGACGAGCTTCACCACCTTCTTGGACAGATCCTGCTCGATGCCTTCGCGCACCGTGACGACCTGCTTGACCTTATTGCCCGAGACCTTCTCGATGTCGCCATGCTTCAGTGCGCGGACATCGACGCCGCGCTTGGCAAGCTTGCCGGTCACGATGTCGGTGACCTGGGAAAGCTTGAACTCGTCATCGGCATAGAGGGTCAGCGTCTTTTCTTTCTGCTCGACTCGGGCGTCGGAGCCCTTGAAGTCGAACCGGGTAGAAAGCTCCTTGTTCGCCTGGTCGATCGCGTTCCTGACCTCGACCTGATTCACTTCCGAGACGATATCGAATGACGGCATGCTCGCTCCTGGACGGGATGGACTGGGTGCCACGCCATGATAGGTAACTTTTTGCTGGCGCGACGTCCCGGCGTCGCGCCAGCATCGCCGCGTGCCGGCATGTTGGCTTCGCGGCACAACACCGGCGCGGCACGACCGCCCGTCGTCGCGGAAGACCTATCCGTCGCGGCCGGGTCAGATCGCTCGGCTACAATCGGGGGCCGCGCACGCCCCGAACCGTCGTCATGAGCCACATCCTGCAAGGTCTTCCCCTCGGCCAGAAGGTCGGCATCGCCTTTTCCGGCGGCCTCGATACCAGCGCGGCGCTCTACTGGATGCGCCAGAAGGGCGCGGTTCCCTTTGCCTACACCGCGAACCTGGGACAGCCGGACGAGCCCGACTACGACGCGATACCCCGCCGCGCCCTCGAGTACGGCGCCGAGAAGGCGCGGCTCATCGACTGCCGGACTGCGCTCGTGGCCGAGGGCATCGCCGCTCTCCAGGCCGGGGCGTTCCACATCTCGACCGCAGGTGTGACCTACTTCAACACCACGCCGCTCGGGCGGGCGGTCACGGGCACCATGCTCGTGACGGCCATGCGCCAAGACGACGTGCACATCTGGGGTGACGGCAGCACGTTCAAGGGCAACGACATCGAGCGCTTCTACCGCTACGGCCTGCTTGCCAATCCCAGCCTGCAGATCTACAAGCCGTGGCTCGACCAGCAGTTCATCGACGAGCTCGGTGGGCGCAAGGAGATGTCGGCCTACCTCGAGCGAGCCGGCTTCGGGTACCGCATGAGCGCCGAGAAGGCCTATTCCACCGACTCGAACATTCTCGGGGCCACTCACGAGGCCAAGGATCTCGAATTCCTGAACAACGGCCTGCGAATCGTCGACCCGATCATGGGCGTCGCCCATTGGCGCGAGGACGTTGCGGTGAATCCCGAGACGGTATCGGTCCGCTTCGAGGAGGGCCGTCCGGTTGCGATCAACGGCGCCACCTTCCGGGACGAGGTCGCGCTACTTAGCGAGGCGAACGCCGTCGGGGGGCGACACGGGCTCGGCACGAGTGATCAGATCGAGAACCGGATCATCGAGGCCAAGAGCCGCGGCATCTACGAGGCGCCCGGACTGGCACTGCTTTTCATCGCCTACGAGCGACTCCTGACCGGGATCCACAACGAAGATACGATCGAGCAGTACCGCGACAACGGCCGGCGGCTCGGACGACTGTTATACCAGGGGCGCTGGTTCGATCCACAGGCGATTATGATGCGCGAGACCGCACAGCGCTGGGTGGCGCGTCCCCTGACGGGCGAGGTGACGCTGGAGCTGCGACGCGGCAACGACTACAGCCTCCTCGATACCACGAGCCCGAATCTCACCTACAAGCCAGAGCGGCTGACGATGGAAAGAGGTGAGGCTTTTTTCACGCCTCAGGATCGCATCGGCCAGCTGACCATGCGCAATCTCGACATTGTCGACACGCGCGCGAAGCTCGAGACTTACGTCAAGACCGGCTTGCTCGAGCCGTCGGAAGGCTTACCGCTGCCGCTGCTCACTCGCGCGGGCGACGAGTCCTCCGATCGCTAGCGTCCCGCTTAACGGCCGGTCGCGCGGCCGGCCCCGGGTTGCGACCATCATCAGTCGACTTTCAGCCCGACCTTGCGAATCACGGGGGTCCAGCGGTCGACCTCGCCGCGGATGAGTTGCCCGAAGTCCTCGGGCGCGCCGCCGATGAGATCGAATCCGAAGCCTTGCATCTTCTGGACGACGTCGGGTTGCTTCAACACCGCATTGATCTCGGCGTTGAGTCGCGCGATCACGGCCCTGGGTGTGCCGGCCGGCACCACGATGCCGTTCCAGGCGAGCGCCTCGAAACCGGGATAGCCAGACTCGGCGATCGTCGGCAGGTCAGGCAACAGCGGAAAGCGTTTGGCGGTGGTCACCGCGATCGGACGCAGCTTCCCCGCCTGAATCTGTCCCTGCAGCGGCTGCATGACGGCAAACATCAATTGAGTCTCGCCCTGGACCGTGGCCGTGACGGCAGGCGGCGAGCCGTTGAATGGCACGTGCACCGCATCGATCCCGGCCATCGATTTCAGCAGTTCCATGTTGAGATGCGACGAACTGCCATTGCCCACCGACGCATAGCTCAACTTGCCCGGGTGAGCCTTGGCATACGCCACGAGTTCCTGGACGCTCTTGACCGGCAGTTGTGCATTGACCGCGAGCACGTTGGGTTGGCTGGACGTGATGATGACGGGCGTCAGGTCCTTGCCGACGTCGTACGGAAGCTTCTGCAGCAGAGGACCGAACGCCAGCGGTCCATTGAAGCCGAGCAGCATCGTGTAGCCATCGGGTGCTGCCTTGGCGACCTCGGCGGTGGCGACCGTGCCCCCGGCGGCGGGTTTGTTGTCGACGATGACAGGTTGACCGAGGCGGTCCTTGAGCCGATCACCGATGACCCGCGCGAGGGTATCGAGCGAGCTGCCCGGCCCTGCGGAGACCACCAAGTGCAGCGGTTTGTCCGGCCATGTTTGCGCCTGGGTGGATGCTACGACGGCCATCAGCAGGATGGGCAGGCACGCCAGCAGCGTGCGACGTGCAAGGGAACGACACTCCATGGCGGGCTCCATCAGTCAGGGCGAAATCCAGCGATTGATCGGGGAGGGGAGGCGACGCGGATAGAGCATTCTCGAAGCCATCCGCGCCTTATTGGCAGGCTGGGCCGGCGAACGCGGGCGGTGATCGGCAAGGCCACGCGGAGTCAGGACGACGCTTCGATGCGCCCGCACACCAGGTATTCCAGCAGGGCCTTTTGGGCGTGGAGCCGGTTCTCTGCCTCATCCCACACCACGCTTTGCGGTCCGTCGATGACATCGGCTGCGACCTCCTCGCCGCGGTGCGCGGGCAGGCAATGCATGAATAGCGCGGTAGGCTTCGCGACCCGCATCAGGTCGGCGTCGACCTGCCAGTTCTCGAAGTCGCGCCGCCGGGCCTCGTTTTCCGCCTCGAAGCCCATGCTGGTCCAAACGTCGGTCGTCACCAGATCGGCGCCGCGACACGCCTGCGCCGGATCGGCAAACGACTCGAAATGGCTGGTGTCGTAAATGCCCGCGCGTTCGGGCTCGACCTCATACCCAGGCGGCGTTGAAACGTGGACGTTGAAGCCGAGAATCGCTGCCGCCTGCAGCCAGGTATTGCACACGTTATTGGAATCGCCGATCCAGGCGACGGTGCGCCCGCGGATCGATCCGCGGTGCTCCACGTAGGTGTAGATATCGGCCAGGATCTGGCAGGGATGGTACTCGTTGGTAAGACCGTTGATCACCGGCACGCGCGAATGCGCAGCGAAGCGCTCGATGATGGCCTGCTCGAATGTCCGGATCATGATCACGTCGACCATGCGCGACACCACCCGGGCGACGTCCTCGATGGGCTCGCCACGGGAGAGCTGGGTATCGTGGCGATTGAGGTTGATCGCAATCCCACCGAGCTGGTTCATCCCCGCCTCGAATGACACCCGGGTTCGGGTCGAGGCCTTCTCGAACACCATGGCGAGCGTCCGGTCGCGTAGCGGCTGGTAGAGCTCGTAGCGCTTGAACCGGTCCTTGATCCAGCGCGTCCGCGCGAAGAGGTGCTCGATGTCCTCGCGCGAGAAATCCTGGAACTGCAGGAAGTGGGTGACGGGAGCAGACGACATGGCAGGCTCGAAGCCGATCGAGGCGCGCGAAGCTTACTGTAAGTGGCATCGAATCAAGATTTTAGCATGGGCCGTCGGCGGGTTGCACCGCAGGGACAGGTTCGGGGAGGCTACGGGTTCCGCGCACCATGGGACGCCTCGTAGGCGTCGCCGCGGCCGCGCGCCGTCGTGCCGCACGGCATTGTCCTTCGGACTTTAGGCAGTGCGGCGCTCGGTCGTGGCCGCGACCACGATGCGATTGCGACCGCTGTTCTTGGCGACATAGAGCGCTCGATCCGCAGCGGTCAGAAGCTCCAAGAAACCGCGACCGTGCAGCGGATGGATGGCGATACCGGCGGAGAACGTGAAGCCGGTAAGCGCGATCCCGTCACAGTCGATGGCGAGCTCGTTCAGCTTCGTCGCCAGCGTGTCGAGTACGCGCCGGGCTCCGGCGGCATCGGTGTCGGGAAGGACAATACAAAACTCTTCGCCGCCATACCGGCAGGACAAGTCGCTCGGACGCAATGACGTGCCGAAGAGCTGGCCGATGGCCGCGAGCACCCGATCGCCGATGGGATGACCATGCTCGTCATTGACCCGTTTGAAGTGATCGAGATCGACGAGGGTGAGGGCCAATGGCGCGTCGCGGCGCAGCGCCGCGGCGAGAAGCCCTGGAAGCACCATGTCGAGATAGCGGCGGTTGAACAGGTCGGTCAGCGGATCGCGAACCGCTTCCGATGCGAGCCGTGCCTGGAGCTGCTGTACCTCGCGCATGCGGGCGTTGAGCTCGTTGTTCAGGTGCTCGAGCTGTCGGTTGATCGCATCGCTCTCCTGACGCTGACGCTCGGCGCGGTCCCGCGCGGCGCGGGCATGCTGAAGGTCTTGCTCGGCCTTCAAGAGGTAATACTTAACGCTGGCGCGGCTCGTGTGAACCCGTGCCTGAGCGGAGGTCGCCGTGACCTGCATCCGATAGGCATGCTCGAAACGGCCAAGATGCGCGGCGCGCAACGCGGCCCGTTCCGATGCCTTGCATAAGGTCGGCAAGTGACCCACGCGATGGGCTGTCGCCAGAGCGTCGTCGAATGCGGCGAGCGCCGCATCGCCGTCGTCGCTCGCGTCGGCCAGCACGGCTGCCGACCACGTCGCATGGACGGCATTGTAGCCACCCGGATGCTCGGCATGGATCGCGTGTGCGCGCTCCACGCACCGTTGCGTCCTTTGCAGTTCGCCTTGCCGGGCGTATACCTCGGCGGCGATGGCGCAGAAATGATTCTGGGTCGCGCCGCACGTCGGAGACTCGATCTCGTCGTATAACGCGTCAACGGTGCCACGCGCCTCCTCGGGGCCACCGCTGCCGAGCAATGCCTCGGCGAGGTTGGAACGGGCGAACAACAGGAGCTGCGGATTGTCGTAGTGCGGCAGGAGGCCCAGCGCATCCTGGGCGAGCTCGCGAGCGGGGAGATAGTCCCCAACGGTGACCAGGGCGGCGGCGAGATTCGACATCACGATGGGCAGCTGCGGCGAGTGCTCGATCGACCGCAGGGTCTCGAGGGCCTCGTGCAGGTAGCGAATGGCCTCGTCAATCCGATCGGTGAAGAAGTGCGCGGCGCCGAGCGCGTTGATCACCCAGAACCGGTCACCGGGTGACAGGGTGTCCGCCGCATCGGCGTACAACACCGCGAGGGCGTCCCGCGCAGCCTCGGGCTGTTGCTCGATGATCTGCAGTCGCGCGAGACCCGTCGCGGCGAGTATCCGGCCACGGCGATCGCCGATTTCCCGGAAAGTGGCGTGGGCCTGGTCAAGTGCCGCCCGCGCTTCGCGCGGCTCTGCTGTGCTGAACAGCTGGTGATAGCCAAGCGTCAATTGCGCCCACGCACGTTCGCGCGGGACGAGTGCGGCATCTTCCAGCAGCGTCCGCGCTTCGGCGATCGCAGCGGCTGGCTGGCGGAGGTGAAGCGCCCAGAGTCGCTCGCTCCGGGTTTCGGGTTGTTCGGGCATGGGCGGGGGCCGCAGATGCGGCACGGTGTCTGCGAGCAAGGGGCGTGCCGGTGTAGCGCAGCGGCGTGTCGCGGCGGCATGGCCGCGCGGATGCCCGGTAAGTCCTTGGGCCGACGCGGCTCGGCGCAACGCCGGCATGCGACTATCCGTATCCGCCGAATGCGGCGCCATGCCCGCACCTGCTGTAAACCGAACATTTGCGCCCAGATCGGACCGTCGACCCTGTCGAACCGGAATCCGCGGCCACCGAGCCCGCTCGCGTGATCTGGGGAGTGACCCGAACTGGCGCCCGTTTCCGACCCAGTGACTGGGCGGAGCGCGTGGCCGAACTCACCGCCGCGTTCCACCTGTCGGACACGATGGAAGACCCACCAGCGACGGCAGACCCACCTGCAGACCCACCAGCGACTGCAGACCCACCAGCGACGGCAGACCCACCAGCGACTGCAGTCCCACAGCGACTGCAGTCCCACAGCGACTCGACCGCGGCCCAACAAAAAAGCGCCCGAAGGCGCTTTTCTTGGGATGGCGTGGGGCGAAAGCCTAGGGCAGGGCGCGGACCGCTTGAGCGAGGCGCGACTTGGTCCGCGACGCGAGGTTCTTGTGTACCACGCGCTTGTCGGCGACGCGGTCGATTACGGCTTGCGATTCGCGGAGCTGGACACTCGCGGCGGCCTTGTCGCCAGCGCTGATCGCCTTACGCACTTTCTTGATCGCCGTACGCAGGGTCGACTTGAGGCTCGAGTTTCTGACGCGGGTGACGGCGGCCTGGCGGGCACGCTTGCGGGCTTGGGCGGAATTTGCCATGAATGAGTTCTGCTCTGGAGGTACCGGGAAAGACCAAGCATAATAGCAGCTTAAGCCATTACCCGCAAGGACGGCAGCGCTCCCGGCGTTGCCGCTCCCGCCCGTCGTGCCACCCGTCGTCACCCCTCAACTCGTCCTCGCCGCGGTGCGCCCGAGCCCCCCGCGCCGCCCGATGCCTGCGGCGGCATGAATCTGCTGCGCGCGGTCACCACGGTCAGCGGCATGACGCTGCTGTCGCGTATCACCGGGCTCGCTCGCGAGAGCCTCAAGGCGGTGGCGTTCGGGGCCGGGGCGCCTATGGACGCCTTCGAGGCAGCGTTTCGCCTCCCCAACATGCTGAGGCGGATGTTCGCCGAAGGCGCATTCGCCCAGGCTTTCGTGCCGATCTTCTCGGAGTACCGGCGCCAGCGCGGTGAGGACGAGACCCGCGCGCTGGTCGGCCGGGTCGGTACGTTGCTCGCCCTGGTGCTGCTCGTGGTGACGGCGGCGGGCGTGCTGGCCGCGCCGTGGTTGGTGTACGCGCTGGCATCGGGCTTTCGCGAGACGCCGGGCAAGGTCGAACTGACCGCGGAACTGATCCGCATCGTCTTTCCGTACATCTTCTTCGTGTCGCTGGTGTCGCTGGCGGGCGGCGTGCTCAACGTGTACCGGCAGTTCGCCATTCCGGCGGTCACGCCCGTTCTGCTCAATATCGCGATCATCGGCAGTGCGGTCGTGCTGGCGCCTTACGTCGATCCGCCAGTCAAGTCGCTGGCGTGGGGGGTGCTGGTCGGCGGCGTCCTGCAGGTGGCACTGCAGGTGCGGCCGCTGATGAGGCTGCACATGCTGCCGAGGCCGCGACTCGACTGGGGCGATCCAGGCGTGCGGCGCGTGCTGCGGGCCATGGGTCCGGGACTCATCGGTGTGTCGGCCGGACAGATCACCATCCTGGTCAACACCCAGCTCGCCTCTAGCCTCGGCGACGGCCGCATCTCGTGGATCACCTACGCCGACCGGTTGATGGAATTTCCCAGTGCCATGCTCGGCGTGGCGTTGGCCACGGTGCTGCTGCCCTCGCTGTCCCAGCATCACGCCGACGCCGATGCGCTCCGATACTCGAGCCTGCTCGACTGGGGCCTGCGCCTCGTGTTCCTGCTGGCGTTGCCAGCGGCTCTCGCGCTCTGGATGCTGGCCGTGCCGATGATCTCGACGCTCTACCAGTACGGCCGCTTCACCGTCGCCGACGTGCTGCAAACCCGGACGGCGCTGCTCGGCTACAGCGTCGGCCTGCTGGGTCTTGTCCTGGTGAAAATCCTCGCGCCGGGATTCTATGCGCGGCAGAACATGCGCACGCCGGTGAAGATCGCCTTCGTCACGGTGCTAGTCGGGCTCGGCTTCGGCCTGGTGCTGATGCACCCCCTGGGTCATGCCGGGCTGACCCTGGCCACTTCGATCGGTGCGACCCTCAACGCCGCACTGCTGTTCGTGTTCCTGCGACGCAGTGGCGCCTATCGGCCCGAGCCCGGATGGTGGGGCTTCCTGGCGCGGCTCACGATCGCGCTCGGCGTGCTCGCCTTCGTGGTGCTCTGGACAGCGGGCCCCGCGGGGTGGTGGCTGCAGGCGGGGCTGTGGTCGAAGATCGGCCGGCTTGCCCTGGTGGGTCTCGCCGCCTCGGTAACGTACTTTGCCGCGTTGTGGCTACTCGGATTCCGCCTGCGCGATTTCGACCGCCGCGACGCCGACATCACGCCAGACGTACCGTCCCGACCAGCGAACCCCTAAAGTCGATCCGGACCACCGGTGTGGCAACCCGGCCAGCGGCGCGCGTCAGTCGCCGGTGCTAACGCGCCGGTGCGGGCATCGCGGTTTGACGCACTCAGCGTAGAGATACAGCGCGTGCTCCTTGATCTCGAATCCCCGCTCGCGCGCGATGCGGGTCTGCCGCTTCTCGATCTCGGCATCGTAGAACTCCTCCACGCGCCCGCAGTTGATGCACATCAGGTGGTCGTGATGTTGGCCCTCGTTCAACTCGAAGACAGCCTTGCCGGACTCGAAGTGGTGTCGGGTCAGAAGGCCCGCCTGCTCGAACTGCGTGAGCACCCGATAGACCGTCGCGAGGCCGATGTCCAGGCCCTCGGCGAGAAGTTGCCGGTATACGTCCTCGGCCGAGAGGTGGCGGACCTGCGAGGTCTCGAAGAGGTTGATGATCTTGAGCCGCGGCGCCGTTGCCTTGAGGCCGACGTCCTGGAGATCTTTGGAGGAGGTCATGAGCCGTGGATGCAGGGGAGGAACGCTGGGGGAGGGCGCTGGGGGATAGGACGCTGCGGGATCGGTGCGCCCGGCGGGCGCACCCGCGCGGCTATAATGCCACTTTGCCTCGCGGATTCACAGGCACGTGCCCAACCTTCCTCGGTTTTTGCTTCGCCCAGCGTTGCTCGTCCTAGTCGGTGCCGCCCTGCTGTCGGGTGGCTGCTCGACCGTGGGCAACTATCTTCCCAACTTCCGCTCGCTCGGTGTCTACAAGATCGACGTCAACCAAGGCAATTTCCTCACCGAGGACCAGGTGGATCGGCTCAAGCCGGGCCTGACGCGACAGCAGGCGCGCGCCATCCTCGGCTCGCCGCTTTTGACCGACGTCTTTCACGAGAACCGTTGGGACTACGTCTACGAATACCGTCGTCAAGGCGTCACCACCGAGCAGCGCAAGTTCACCGTGTACTTCCAGGACGACAAGCTCGCGCGATGGGAAGGTGACGAGCAGCCGACGTCTGCGGTGGCGCAGAACCGTGCGGCGGCGGAAAAATCGCTCGACATGCCGCAAGACGACGAGTCGGGCATCGTGCGCTGGTTCAAGGGCATCTTCGGACGTCGATGACGCGGGTCGTTATCGCCGGGGCAGGTGGTCGCATGGGGCAGGCGCTCGTGGAGGCTGCACTGGGGAGCGATGGCATGGCGCTCGCTGCCGCGCTCGACCTAACCGGTTCTGCGGGCATTGGCCGTGATGCGGGCGAGCGACTCGGGCAAACCACCGGCGTCCTCATTGCCGCCGACGTCGACGTAGCACTTGTCGGCAGCGAGGTGCTCATCGACTTCACGCGACCCGAGGGCACTTTGCGCCACCTCGCAGCCTGTGTTCGTCACGAGGTAGGAGCGGTGATCGGCACTACGGGCTTCGACGAGTCGCAAAAGCGCACCATCAGCACCGCCGCGCAACGTATCCCGATCGTATTCGCGCCCAACATGAGCGTCGGAGTGAACGTGCTCGCTAGCTTGGTCGAGCAGGCCGCGGCCGCGCTGGGCACCGATTACGACGTCGAGATCGTTGAGATGCATCACCGGCACAAGGTCGATGCGCCGTCGGGAACGGCTCTCCAGTTGGGGGAAGCAGCCGCCCGCGGCCTCGGCCAGTCGCTCACCGATTGCGCCGTTTATGCGCGCCACGGCGCGACGGGCGAGCGGTCGCGCGGCAGCATCGGCTTCGCGGCATTGCGCGGCGGTGACGTGGTGGGAGACCACAACGTGATTTTCGCCGGCACGGGCGAGCGGATCGAGCTCTCGCATCGCGCGCTGTCCCGGCAGAATTTCGCCGCCGGAGCGATGCGCGCGGCGCGATTTGTCAGCACGCGACGTGCCGCCGGGGTCGCTGGCCTTTTCGACATGCGCGACGTGCTGGGACTCAAGTGATGGTCACCTCGTCGCCCTTCGATCTCAGCGGACGCCTGGCATTGATAACGGGCTCTACCGGCGGCTTGGGCCGGGCGATTGCGGAAGGCTTTGCCAGTGCCGGCGCACGGGTGCTGATCAACGGCCGCGACCGCGAGCGGACAGCAGCGGTCGCCGAAGCCCTGCGCAGCGCCGGGGCCGACGCGCGCGCCCTGGCGTTCGACGTGAGTGACGCGGAGGCCGTCGCCGACGCGGCAGCGCGCATCGACAAGGACCTGGGAGCGCTCGAGATCCTGGTGAACAACGCCGCGATCAACCAGCGCAAGCCGCTCGACACGTTCGCGCTGGGCGAATGGCGCTCGCTCATGGCGACCAACCTGGACGCCCCCTTCCTGCTGACGCATGCCTTCGTCCCGGCGATGAAAACGCGCGGCCGCGGCGCGATCATCAATCTCTGCTCGCTGGCGAGCGACCTCGGCCGCCCCGGCATCGTGCCGTACGCAGTGAGCAAGGGCGGCATGCGCATGCTCACCCGGGCGCTCGCGGTCGAGCTTGCCCCCCACGGGGTTCGCGTCAACGGCATCGCTCCGGGGTTTTTCGCGACCCCGATGAATGCAGCGCTGGCCGCCGACGCGGACTTCGACGGCTGGGTGCGCCGGCGCACGCCGGCGGGGCGATGGGGCCAAAGCCCGGAAATCGCCGGAGCCGCGGTGTTCCTCGCCTCGGACGCGGCGAGCTATG
>JBDSND010000116.1:0-17687 GCA_039915505.1 Casimicrobiaceae bacterium | reverse complement strand
CCGTGATGATGCCGCCCCAGACGTAGATGCTGTTGCCGAAGTTCGGTGCAAGGATACGACCACTGAGCAACTCGATGGCCATCACAAAAAACCCGGCCCAACCTGCGACCGCGAACACCAGTGCCCTCTCCATCAAAATACCCTCGCCGCTCCGAAGCCGCGAGTATGCGGGTGATGCCACGTGCCCGGAGACAGCCACTTCCAAAAAGCATGGGGACGCGCCAGGTGCGTAGGGCTTGTCCTACATACCGCGAGTGCGCCCCGGGTGCAGGCTATGGAGTCTGTTACGAGAACCCGAGGTGGAGAGATGACCCAGCCCAACGCACATCCGGACGCGCCGGCGACCGTGGACGTCGGCAATCCGCAGGCCATGCATTACTGGACCGAGCGGTTGCGCTGCACGCCCAGTGCGTTGCGAGAGGCGGTCGACGAGGTCGGAACATCGCCGGCGGCGGTCGAGGAATACCTCGCCGAAGGCGCGGCGTGAGTGCGGCGATCAGTCGAGCAATGTGCGCACGTGGTCGGCGATCGCGAGCGACGCCGTGAGTCCCGGTGATTCGATCCCGTACAACTGCACGAGACCGGGAACACCGTGCACGGCTGGCCCCTGGATGAGGAAATCCTGCGCGGGCGTGCCCGGCGGACCGAGCTTCGGACGGATGCCTGCATACCCAGGCGCCAGTGCACCGTCGGGCAACGCCGGCCAGTAGTTGCGAATGGCGGCATAGAAGGCTTCGGCACGCTGCGGGTCGACACTGTAGTCGAGGCGGTCCGCGTCCACGCCCGGTTCGAGCCATTCCACGTCCGGCCCGAAGCGCATCTGGCCTGCGAGGTCGAGCGTCAGGTGCACGCCGAGCCCCGCCGCTTCCGGAATCGGATAGATGAGTCGCGAGAACGCGGCGCGACCGGTCGCCGCATAGTAGTTACCCTTGCAGAAGAATGCCGCCGGCACGCACGCCATGGGAAAGCCGGTAAGCGATCGTGCCACCCCGGCGGCGTGCAACCCGGCACAGTTGACCACCGTGCGCGCCCGGACCCGCAGGGCATCTCGGCCGCCGATCTCGAGAACGATGCCGTCGCCGGTGACCGCGCCCGCATCGACCGGGGACGAGAGCGCCAGCATGGTCCCCGCTGCCTCGGCATCGCCGAGCAGCGCGAGCATGAGTCCGTGGCTGTCGACGATACCGGTCGAGGGTGAAAGCAGGGCCGCCGTGCAGCGCAGCGCGGGCTCGAGCGCGATCGCCTCTACAGCCGAGAGCCGCACGAGATCGTCGACGGCATTCCCCCGGGCTTGCACCGCGATCGCCTCGAGGGCACCTTCCTGCCCGGGATGGGTCGCGACGATCAGCTTGCCGCAGCGACGGTGGGCGACGCCATGGCTCGCACAGAACGCGTAGAGTGCCTCCCGGCCGGCGACGCAAAGGCGCGCCTTGAGGGAGCCCGCCGGGTAGTAGATCCCGGCATGGATCACCTCGCTGTTGCGCGAGCTCGTTTCCGTCCCGATTGCCTCGGCAGCCTCGACGATGATGACGTCGCGGCCGGCTTGCGCCAGAGTGCGGGCGACCGCGAGTCCGACCACACCGGCCCCGATCACGATGGCATCGGATTCTTCCATGTCTTGTCGGCGTTCTGGCCCGTGCTGCATTGTGGCGCATCACCCCCGACCGTCCGCCGTGTACCTTTGCAGCCGATGCCGCGCGGTCGCCTCGTCCTGAGCCTGCGACCGGGCAAGGGAATTTGCGTCTCGGGCAACGAGCAGTCGTAGCAGTCACGGCGGGCAATGTCGTCCTTGCGTACGCCCCGCGGCAGACGACACACCGTGCCGATGCGCAGGCCATCGCCGGCTGTACGCGGCATGCCAAGACGGAGGACGTGCACCGCCCTATCATCTGCCTCACGGGAAGGGGCAACCCCGCCGCGGGGATGCCGGATACCGGCGCACGCCGGCCGGCTAAGCCGGCAATGCATCGTCCAGCGCAAGCACAGGTGATCCACGTATGGCATGCTACGTGACGAGATGGACGATGCCCCGGCCGCGAGGTTCGGCGGCAATAACGGGGGGCGAATGCTCTGGATCGTGATAGCGTTCTTTGTCGGCGCCTACGCTGGCGCCATCCTATGCGGGGCGATCGTCGCGTGGCGCGACTTGCACCCGCGGCGGACCAGCCGCCGTTCGCCGCCGCCGGTCTGGGATTTCGGGCCCCGCACCGTGACCAAGTATTGAGTGACCTGCAGGCGCCCGCCAGCGGGCGCAACGGGTGTTGCGACGCCGAGGCGCGGCGCATGGGTGGTCCATTGCAGCCCAGCGTCGAGCGACGCCGTTCGCGCGTCGGAGCAGCCGAGCGATGCCCTCAGGGCTTGAAGCCGGTGAGGGGCAGGGAGAGAATCTTGACCGGCGCGCGTTCGGCGCGGTGCGCGCTGACGCGCTCCCCCATCCAGCTGGTCAACACCACGGCCAGGAGGGCCACGACGATCAGCACGAGCCACAGGATCCAGCCGCCACGTCCATGCTTGTTGAGCCGCATAACGACGACCCTTCGCGTGCTACCGTAAGGGGTACATCGTAACACCGCGAAGGTACCGCTGACCGGGAGTTGGCGACAGCCCTCGATGCCGGCGTTCTCAGTGGCGCCGCGGGGTCTGGGCCGGTGCTGGCCCATCGACTCGGAGCGCGATGGGATTGGCGCGGATCGAGCCGGCACGGATGCTGCGGAAGGCGCTGGACGCGGCCGATGCCTACCTCCGCAGCGGGGCGCCGTGGCGTGCCCCACCGCGTCGATGCCCGACACCACGCGGCCCGCCTTTGGCGGCACCCGCCGCGCTACTCGCGCAACGTGCTGTAACGGTCGACGCCGGTCGCAGGCAACCGGCCCCGCCACGGGCACTGCGTGCAGGCGCAGCGATGCACTGGGCTGAATAGACTGACGAGGCGATCGAACACCCCGCGCTTGACCCGCACGAGATCGCCGCCGCATTTCGGGCAGGCATTGGGATAGGTTCCAGGGAATGCCGAGCTCATGCCTGCTTGGACCGCGTCGAGATCATGGGGTTTAGGTCAGGACGTCATCGTGCATGACCGAACTTGCTCCCGCCGCATCCCTCCCCGATACTGCACCAAGGCAGGGCCTTTTGGGGAGGAACACATGCATCAGTTGCTGCTTTGGATGGGCCGATTCGCCGGCCTCGCCGGCGTGCTCGTCACCGGCGTAGCCGTCGCGACCCGCCTGCAAGGACGTTACGTAATCTTCAACTACCAGGCTGGCACGTTGCTCCTCGCGGGCATTGCGCTGATGGTGCTGGGTTGCCTCGCCTATCTCGCGTTGCTCACCGAGCGAAGGTCGCTGCCATAGTGGCCACGCTCCTGCTGCCATAGTGGCCACGCTCCTGCTGCCATAGCGCTCGCGCATCCTATGGCAGTGCCGTGGACACCCTCGGACGCGGCAGCCACGCCCGAGGTCGACGTCGAAGTGGAGATTCCCCGCGGCAGCTTCCTGAAGCGCGGATCCCGGGGCGATGTAGATTTCATCTCGCCACTGCCCTGTCCGTTCAACTACGGCGCGGTCCCTGCTCTCCTCGGGCTGGAGGGCGACCTGCTCGATGCCGTGATCCTGGGGCCGCGCCTTGCGTTGGGCACGCGGCTGCGGGTGAGAGCCTGGGGCGCGGTCACCCTCGCCGACCGCGGACTGTTCGACGACAAGCTAATCTGCAGCGCGACGCCGATCACCGACCGGGAGCGCGCCAAGGTGCTGCGCTTCTTTCGTTTCTATGCACGCTGCAAGGCACTGCTCAATTGGGCACGGCGCCGTCCAGGCCGCAACGCCTGCGACGGCTGGATCGATGCCCGTCGCGCCCTTGCGCGCGCAGTCCCGCGAACCGATGCCTGGCAGGGCCCCGACGTAGCATTCTAATGGTTCGCGGCGTCGACGCTTCCGACTGGCCGCGCGCCCGAAGATGCGCTCAAGACGTGCCGCCGCATGCACGAGCAATTCCCAATCATCGCGGTGAACGTCGCCGACCTGGTGGTCGCGCCAGCGCCGGGACTCGCCGCGACGTCGGAACATACGCGTACGGACGACTTGCTTCCGACCCTTGTACTATTCGATCGTCTCGCGCCGCGGGACCGAGACCCTCGTCGAAGGTGCGCACGCATGGGTGACCAGATCAAGTTCGTACTGAATCGGATCCGCGAGCGATTGTGGATCAAGCCGTTGCTCGTGTGCCTGCTGTCGGTGGTGGCCGCCTTGCTCGCGCATACGCTCGACGACGCGGTCTCTGACCGGATGATTCCCGATATCACCCAGGAATCGATCGAAGACCTGCTGAAGCTCACCGCCGCGAGCATGCTCGTGATCGCTACCCTGGCCGTGGCCTCGATGGTCTCGGCATACGCCTCCGCGGGCAGCACGGCAACCCCCCGATCGCTGCCGCTGGTGATCGCAGACGACGTATCGCAGAACGCGCTATCCACGTTCATCGGTGTGTTCATTTTCTGCATCGTCGCCCTCATCGCCCTGCTGAACGGGTACTACGGCAAAGTCGGGCGGTTCGCGCTGTTCGCCTTGATGGTCGTGGCCCTGGCGATGGTGATCGTGACGTTCGTGCGATGGGTCGATCGCATCGCGCGACTGGGGCGCCTGGGATCGGTGATCGACAAGGTGGAGCAAGCAACCGCCATCGCGCTGCAGCGCCGCCGCCGCACGCCGACCCTGAGGGCCATGCGGGCAGAGGTAGGGGCAGATGGCGGCATCCCCGTGTATGCGCAGGATATCGGGTACGTCCAACGCGTCGACGTGCAGCGCTTGCAAGCGTGCGCCGAGAAATCGGCCATCGTAATCACCGTGGCCGCGTTGCCCGGCACCTTCGCGGCCCCCAGCGAGCCGATCGCTTACGTGAAAGTGGATCCCGGCAACGTGCGCGAGCTCGATCACGCGACGATCGAGAAGGCCTTCATAATCGGCGACGACCGCCTGTTCGACGAGGATCCGCGCTTCGGCATCGTCGCCCTCTCCGAGATCGCCAGCCGTGCGCTGTCGCCTGCGGTCAACGATCCAGGCACTGCCATCGACATCACCGGCACGTTCGTCAGGCTGTTCGCGGCGTGGGCAGCGCCCTTGGACGACGACGTGGAACTTGCCGAGATCACCTGTGACCGGGTGCGAGTCCCCGAGCTCGACGTCCGGGACATGCTCGACGATGCGTTTACCGGCATCGCCCGCGACGGTGCCGGCATTTTGGAGGTCCAGATCCGACTACAAAAAGCGCTGCAGTCGCTTGCCACGGTGGGCGACGCCGGAATGCGCGCCGCGGCCGTCGCGCATTCCCGATTGGCGCTCGCCCGGGCGGAGAAGGCCATGACCCTGGCGGAGGATATGGCCGCCGTTCGGGCCGCTAGCGGTGTGGTCGCCGCGCCACCTCACGCCCCGCCCGGCGGTGATCGCGTTGGCCGCACCGGTGGCAGCACGCACCCCAGCCGCGCCAACCCCTGACCTTCACGCCCAACCGTCCTGCTCGGACGGCCTGCCGCCGTACCTCCCCGACCAGGTGCACATGCTTGCGCGGGAGATGCGTGAGCGGGTGAGTGCGCCCCTCGCCGAGCGGGGCTGCTCGGTGCAGGGGCTCCGCATCGTGCGCCAGCGGGATTCGAGTGCGGTCTGATCTTCGCAGGCGCCATCGGCGGAGAGGCAGCGGTCGAGGCGATTCGCGCGGCGCTCGCGGTGCCGGCTAGGCGGGCGGCGTTGATGAAGCCGAGGGTCATGCGCCCGGCATAGCCGCGATGCGCCGCAGCAGCGGCGGTCACCGCGGTGTCGGCCGCGCGCAGCAGAGCCCGCGCGTGCGGTAGCAGGGCCTCTCCGCCACGCGTGAGCACCACACCTGCAGGCCGGCGCTCGAAGAGCGGATAGCCGAGCTCGCGCTCCAGGCGCTGGATCTGGTTCGATAGGGGTAGCTGCGCGATCGCGAGCCGCTTGGGCGGCGCGGCCCACACTGCGCTCCTCGGCACGGCGACGAAATAGCGCAAATGGCGCAGTTCCACGGCCTCGCCTATATCGCCGAGGTATGCGTGCCATACGCGCGGCGTCTTTGACCGGACATACTGGCCTCATCTAGACTCGCGCCAACGAGCCGCGGCTCCGCCGCGGCCAGGGAGGAATCATGCGCAGAATGCTGAGGTACTGGACTGGGATGCTGTGGTTCGCTGCGTGTTCAGCCATGGCTGCTTACCCCGATCATCCCATCCGCCTGGTAGTGCCGTTCGGCCCCGGCGGAGGCACCGACCTTCTCGCCCGCGTGGTCGCCGAGCAGATGAGCCGCGCGCTGGGCCAGCCGGTGGTGGTGGAGAACAAGGCCGGCGCCGGCGGCACCATCGGCACCGACTTCGTCGCGAAGTCGAAGCCGGATGGGTACACGCTCCTCATGGGCACCAATGCGACGCTTGCGCTGGCGCCGGGGCTCTACAAGCAGCTCCCCTATGACCCGTTGAAGGACCTTACGCCGGTGACCTCCATCGCGACGGGGCCGAGCATCCTGACGGTGAATCCCACGGTCCCCGTGAGCGACGTGCGTTCGCTCGTGGCGTATCTCAAAAGCAAGCCGGGGGAGCTCAACTACGGGTCTGCAGGCAATGGCTCGATGGCGCACATCGCCACGTCGCTCATGGATCAGCTGGCCGGCACGCGCTCCACGCATGTGCCCTTCAGGGGCGGCGCCGCGGCCACGCAGGAACTCGTGGCGGGACGTTTGCAATTCATGATCGCCGGGCCTGTGGAAACCGTGCCGCTCGTGGAAGCGGGCAAGGTGCGTGCATTGGCGGTAACGACTCCAGCGCGTTTCCCGGGCCTCCCTGCCCTGCCAACGATGGCGGAAGCGGGCATCCCCGGCTACGAGATCACCAACTGGTTCGGCATTTTCGCACCCGCGGGTACGCCGCAGGACATCGTGGATCGGCTGGCGTCGAGCGTGGCGCCCTTCCTCGCCGATCCGGCGGCAGGCGCCGCATTCGTGAAACAGGGCGTGCAGCCGGCACCGATGAGCGGCGCCGAATACCGCGCCTTTGTGCAGCGCGACGTCGCGAAATGGACGCGGGAGGTGCGCGCGCTCAACATCGCGACCGAGTGAGCGGCAGCGTGCAAATCGAACGCATCCTCGCGCGAATCGACACTAAGCGCTTCGATCGCCCGCCGCGCAACCCACGCTCGACCTGGACGGAGAAGCATACCTTCCTCGTGTTCGTCGTCACCGATGACGGTCGAGTGGGCGTGGGTGAGGCCTGGTGCGAGGCACTAGCCCCCCGCACCCTCGCCACGTTCCTCGAGGCCGATGTGGCGCCGATCTTTCGAGGCGCGGATGTCGAGGACGCGCAGCGCCTGTGGCAGGTAGCCTACGAGCGCACTCGGGTGTCGGCCAAGCCGGGGCTCGCGCTGAGCGTGCTCGGCGCATTGGAAACCGCACTGTGGGACCTGACCGCGCAGATGCACGGACGCCCACTGCATCGTCTACTGGGCTCGCACAGTGATCGAGTGCCCGTATACGCGAGCGGCGGTCTCTACCGCGATGGGGCCACGCCCGACGACCTCGGACGGGAGATGGCGGGTTACGTGCAGCAGGGATTCCGCGCGGTGAAGATGAAAGTGGCCGGAACTTCCCTGCGCGAGGACGTGGCGCGCGTGGCGGCGGTGCGAACGGCCGTGGGTCCGGACGTGCGCCTCATGGCCGATGCCGTATACATGCTCGACGAGAGCGCGGCATTGCGCATGGTGCGCGCTTTCGAGCCCTACGACCTCTGGTTTTTGGAAGCACCGCTCGCCCCCGGCAACCTGCCGGGGTTGCGGAGGCTCACTGGGCGCACTCAGATCCCCATTGCCGGGAACGAAGTAGCATTCGGCCTTGACGCGTATCGTGATCTCATCGTGGAAGGCGGTGTGGATGTGGTGCACCTGGATGTTAACCAGTGCGGCGGCATCGCGGAGTCACGCCGCATTGCGGCGCTGGCGGCAGCCTTCCATCGGCCGGTCTCGTTCCACTGCGCGACGTCGGCAGTTTGTTTCGCGGCGAACCTACACGCGGCAGCGTCGATCGCCAATGCGGAGTCGGTGGAGTGGCACATGGTGCACCGGATGCTCTTCGATCGCCTCCCGGCTGACGCGTTCCGCCTCGAAGACGGCGCTGCGATTCTGCCCACGGCGCCGGGCCTCGGGATCACGCTGTCACCCGACGACCTCGACGCTCCGACGTGACTGCGGCCGCCGTCACGATCGACTGATCGGATGCCCGTCGCGCTCGTCACCGGAGGCAATCGCGGCATCGGCCGCGGTTGTGTCGAGACCCTGGCGCGGTGGCACGCAGTCGATCCGCGGGGACCTGCTCGATCTGCCAGCCGAGGAGTTCGACCGACGAATCTGTGGCTAATTGGCGAACGCGCGAGCCGCGCGATAGCGGCGAACAAACGGGATCGTTCGATCACTCGATAAGCTCGTTCGCCCGCAGCAACACCGATTGCGGAATCGTGAGGCCGAGTGCCTTCGCGGTCTTCAGGTTGATCACCAGCTCGAACGTGGTCGGCTGTTCCACCGGAAGTTCGGCGGGCTTCGCACCCTTGAAGATCTTGTCAACGAAGCTTGCGAACCGGAAATAAAGGTCGGGGTACCTCACCGCGTACGCCATCAATCCCCCGGCCTCGACGAACTCGCGGGCCGGATACGCGGCAGGCAGCCTATTGCGGGCCACCAAGTCAACGATCGTTTGCAGATGCATTTGGGTGAGACCGTCGAGCCCGATGAGAAGCGCGTCGACATGCTTTCGGACTGCCAGATCGAAGGCGCGGCCTAGGTCGTCGGGGTTCCGTACGTCAAGAATCTCAGCCTGGAGGCCGAGGGAACGCGCCGCCGTCATGGTCTCTTCCCACTCGGGTGGGACAGCCGGATTGCCCATGTTGTGAAGCAACGCAACTCGCGAGAGACGCGGGACCAGCTCCTTGAGGAGTTCAATCCGCTTCCCTATCAACTCGGTGCTGAAGGTAGTCACCCCCGTAATGTTGCCCCCCGGGTCCGCGAAGCTCGCCACGATGGCACGCGGGTCGCCCATCGTCGCCATAAGCAAAGGAATTGTTCCGGTCGCTTTTTTAGCCGCCCTGGCGGCTGGCGTCCCCCTGGTCACGATCAGGTCGACCTTGAGGCGCACCAGTTCGGACGCGAGGTCCGGGAGTCGCTCGGCGCGACCATCTGCCGATCGATATTCGATGACCAGGTTTCGTCCTTCGACGTAGCCGAGATCTCGCAGCCCCTTGCGCAGGGCGACGAGATTGGCGGTGTTCTGTGCCGCGGGTATCGTCTCCAGAATTCCGAGGCGGTAAACCTTCCCCGCTTGTTGCGCGCGCGCGTCGAGAGGCGCGGCGAGGAGGCTCCCCGCAACATGGGCGATGAAAGTTCGCCGATCCATCACTGGATCCTCTCGTTGACGAATGACAGTCCGACCATACTATGCCACCAAGGTGAACGACTGAATGACCGCTCCTGGCCGGAAGGTACAGCGCCTGACCGCGATCGAGGGCATCGCGCCGCGGGCCCGAATGTGCTCATCAATCATGAGCCGCTGCTTCCGAGAACGTTCCAGGACCGCTTTGGGTCGAGACCTGCCGGTTCCCAGAAGGCGACTCGCGCCCGGACCGGACTCGCGAGCAGCGCGCGCAAATCTTCCCGAACCGACATTCGCACCCCGGTTACTCTGGGTCCGGATGCTCCCGAGCAGACGTTGGTGTTAGCACCGCACCGCGTGATTACTGGATCACCTCGTCGGCGCGCAGCAGCAGCGATTGCGGGATCGTCAAGCCCAACGCTTTCGCGGTCGCAAGATTTATCGCCAGGACGAACCGAGAATTTTGATCCACGGGCTGGTCGCCCGGCTTAGCGCCGCTCAGTACTCGCGCTAGCAGGTCGGCGGCAAGTCGCGTGTCCCATAGCGGATCGGTGCCGTATGACAACAGACCCCCTCGCGCGACCCATTGCGCGTCCGGGAAGATCGACGGAATGCGCAGCCTTACGGAAAGGGCGATGAGGTTATCCATGGTGAAGTTCTCTCCCAGAACCGAGTATACGAACATTGCCTCGGCATGTTTCTCCTCGATATCAAACGTGTTGGAGCTTATGATTTCGATTAGCTCAAAATCAAGCCGTTTCGCGGCGTTCATAATGGCCGGTCGCGCCGCCATAAGAGCCGGATCGGTGGCATACGGAGTGACAAGCGCCACGCGTTTCGCCTTAGGCGCGATCTCGCGGAGCAGTTCGAAGCGCTTTCCGAGCAGTTCGCGGTGGCGCGTCGAGACACCAGTAGTGTTCGCGCCCGGATGCGCGTAGTCCCGCACAACACCATCCGCGATCGGGTCGCTGACCTGTGCGAATACGATCGGAATGGATTTTGTGGCAAATTGCACGGCTTGGGTCATCTCCGCGGAGAACGCGAGAACTGCGTCCGGACCGGCCGCCACCAGCTCGTTTGCGGTTTTGCGATCGATGTCCCGCAAACTGCCCCCACCACGCCACGTCATCTGCAGGTTGCGACCTTCGACAAAGCCGTGCGTTGCAAGTTGCGCGCGGATCACGTCTCGGTGGGGCTGCATCGATTTGCCCGCCCCGCTATAAAGCACGCCGAGCTTGTAGATGCGTCCAGCTTGTTGGGCAAAGCTGGCAAGCGGTGATGCAGTGCAAGCAAGTAGCGTAGCCAGCATGCCACGTCTGTTCATTCGACTACCCGTTCCGTGCGCAAACCAGCGCAAGAAGGTTGGTCGAGACGACCGCACGTTTCACGCCTTGTGGCATAGGGGTTTCCCAGGATCTCGGTCCGGAGCGGACGCTAAGACGCTACGCCGTTGCCTGCAAGCGGTCAATCGAGAGTCTCTTTTCGCCCTGCGGTATGCAGATCACGGATCGGGCGATCATGGGAACTTGCTTCGACCCGATTGGATGGGCGTTTGACACGGAGGGGGTGCATGTAGCGATCGCCGCTCTGCGCGTGTGCCGGGCTCGACGGGTCCGTCAATTATGGGAACACATCCGCTGCGCTGCCAAGCGGCACGTCGCACTGATAAGCATTAGCCCGCTTGCCCAGGCTCCGACAGGAGTCCGCCTGTTGATAACAATGGGACTTCAGAAGAGGATCGCCCGCCTACCGCAACCGGCCAACAGCAGCCATACCGCGCGACGCTCCATAGCGGACCGTGGCGCAGCGGAGCGATACTAAAGCCACGTTCCAATGCACATTACACAAGCTCTCAATTTCTGGCAGAGTGAGGGTGGGCGCCGGGTTGCCATGCGGGGGTCTCTCTATCGATCGTCGCGAATAGACGGAGCCGATTGCAGATCCAACCGGGAGGATGATGATGAAAAGAACGGGAAACGCGATTGTGCGGCTCGCAGCCGGGGCGGCATTGTGCGGAGTTGCGGCTGTGTCAACGATGGCGGTTGCAGAAGAAAAGCCCTACACCGAAGGCAGCGTTTGGGCCATAAGCATGATTCGAGTCAAACCCGGCATGTTCGATGTCTACATGCGCGATGTCCTGCCTCTGCGCAAGAAGATCAACGAAGAGGCGAAGAAGCAGGGATTGGTGATTTCGAGCCACACCCTCTCCGGCAACTCGATGGGGCGAGACGATTGGGACGTAATGTTTCTTGAGGAATACAAGAACTGGGCGGCTTTCGACGGCATATCGGCAAAGTACGAAGCAATTGAAACTAAGATCATAGGCGCGGAGGACAAGCAGGTTCAGCTTATGACCAAGCGTGGCGACGTCCGCGAGATCATCGGAAACAAGGTCATGCAGGAGCTGATCACCAAATAATATTCCAGCAGTTGTCAAGCTGTCAGGTCCTTTGCAGCAGTTAGAGCTATCCAGCCTTGCGAGGGACCAACAGAGCCACGCAGTGCTTGACGGTATGCTGCTGTGGACTTTGCACATCTTCTGCGGCCCGGCGTAATTTGGAGCCAATGCCCGCTTCGAAGACACGAAGGGCTGCAACGGGTCGGGTCTTGCCGGTGTAAGCCGCGTACAACTAGGCAGAGGAGCCCCCATGAACTTACAAAACATTTCCCGCCGCGAACTGTTGAAGCAAGCCAGTGCAACGTTCACTGGACTGGCACTGCTTCAGGCCTCCTGGTTGGTTCAAGCGTTTCCCAGCCGCCCTGGCGAGGAAGTCGTACCGTGGATGGATCAGCCCGGACCGAACCCGAGTGGCGGCGTCGTCGAGAATTTGCAATCGTGGGAAGACCTCACGGCGTTTTTAACGCCGAACGATAAATTCTTCCGTGTGTCGCACTACGACAAGCCGGTCATTGACGCAGAGACTTGGAAGCTCGAGATCGGCGGGTTGGTGCAGAAACCGGTGACTCTGACGCTTGCGGAGCTCAAAGCGCGGCCGCACCAAGAGGTCGTGTACACGATCGAATGCGGTGGCAACCATGGTTTTCCGTGGTTCACCAGCGGCATCGGCACCGCAAAGTGGGGAGGTACGCCGCTCGCTCCGTTGCTGAAGCAGGCCGGAGTCACGGCTCGAGGCACCGAAGTTGTCTTCTGGGGAGCCGATTCGGGGACGGAGGTCGTTCGCGACATGAAGCTGCCGCAGCACTTCGCACGCAGCATGTCGCTCGCCGATGCGCTGAGTTCGAACAATCTACTCTGCTATCAGATGAATGGCGCCCCACTTCCACAGCCTCACGGCGCGCCGGTGCGGCTTGTTGCACCTGGCTGGTACGGCATTGCCAACGTCAAATGGCTGACGCGCATCGAGGTACGTGACACGCGTTATATGGGGCGTTTCATGGCGCGTGACTACGTCACCATCCGCGAAGAGGAGCGCAACGGGCAGACCGAGTCCGTCGAGACCTCAGTGGCCCGCACCTTGCTCAAGTCGGTGCCGGCTAAAGTTACGCGCAAGGACGGTCAGTACCGCATCGTCGGCGCCGCTTGGGGCGCACCCGTTTCCCGCGTAGAGGTGCAGGTAGACGGCGGAGCGTGGCGGGCAGCGACGATGGACAGGAGCGAACAGGCCAAATTTGCCTGGAACATCTGGTCGGTGGACTGGCCCAACGCGACGCCGGGCGAACACACGATCACGTCGCGCGCAGTCGATACGCAGGGCAACGTGCAGCCGACGATGGACGATCCGCGCATTTCAAAGAAGAAAACCTACTGGGAAAGCAACGGGCAAATCACGCGGCGGATTCGCCTCGCCTAGCGCCCCTTCCCACGAGGTGCGCGCGCCCGACCTGCCACCAATCCTTGAGGTTGAAGATCCGTCACCGTGGCGCACCCAAACAAAGCTCGAGTTCCACACTTGCTATCGTGACCGCGTTGGCGCTTGCAGTAAACAAAAGGCGCGGCAAAGGGCGCGTGCCGCGCCAATAGCGGGGGTACGGCTGTGCCTGAAAGCGGACCGTCGATCACCGCGGCCGTTCACGCGCAATTCTACGGCCACACCTGAACCGTTGTATCTGGTCATCGAGCACGGTGCGCTCCCGGTCCAGTGGTCGCCCGGGTCGAAGGCCGACCGTGCATGCCGGTCTATGACTGCTTCCGAGACTGCGACGCTGCGTGGAGGTCCGGACGTCCGCACGACCCGCGAGTAGGTGCACCGCGATCATTAAGCGAGCGCTGGGAACACCGCATGATCATCCGGGGTCTGGCGTGCCCACCAGAGACTCGGAGCGTTGAAGCACGGCTTGACCCTTACTGTAAGTGGGTGGCAGAGTAGCGTCGGCAAGTCTAATTTCGACCCACGAGGCACCTCAATGATGAATCGACGAACCTTCATCAGCGCGGTCGGCAGCGCGTGGGGGCTCATCGCGTCACCCGGGGTGCCTGCGCAGCAGCCCACAAAAATATTCCGCATCGGTTGGCTCAGTTCGACGCGAGCCAACAAGCATCCTCTGTGGGAGGTGTTCATCGCGGGGATGCGCGAGCTGGGCTGGATCGAGGGCCAGAACTTCACCGTCGAGAACCTGTTGTCGGAAGGGCGCAGCCAGCGCCTCCCCGCTCTTGCGGCCGAGCTCGTGCAGCACAAGGTCGATCTCATCGTTACCGCTGGGACGCCGCCAACCACGGCCGCCAAGAACGCAACTGCGACGATTCCCATCGTGTTCTATTTCGTCGGTGACCCCGTCGGGTCGGGTCTCGTCGCGGATCTCGGGCGTCCGGGCGGCAACATCACCGGGCTCGGCGGCCTCGGACCAGGGTTATTTGGGAAGCAACTGGCGCTGCTGAAAAACGCTGTTCCAAAGGCTACTCATATCGCGATGATGGTCAATTCGGGCTTCCCGTTGCACGCGCGGGGTCGAGCCGAGGTTGAGATCGTGGCACGCAGCCTGGGATTAACGCTGACACCCGTAGAGTTACGCGTCCCCGAGGACATCGACGGCGCCTTCGCGACGATCGCGCGCGAGAAGGTCGATGCGCTGCTAATTCTTGGTCAGCCATTCCTGTTCGCTGAACGCGAGACAATTGCCAAGCTGGCGCTCGAGCAACGGCTCCCCGCGATGAACGCGTTCGTGGAACTCGTCCAGGCGGGCGTGCTGATGTCGTACGCCGGAAAGGTCGTCGATGATGCGCGACGCATGCCGTACTACATCGATCGTATCCTGAAGGGCGCGAAACCGAGCGACCTGCCGGTTGAGCAGCCGACGCGGTTCTACCTCACTATCAACCTCAAGACGGCGAAAGCGATCGGCCTCACCATTCCGCAGTCGCTGTTGTTGCGGGCGGATGAGGTGATTCAGTAAGGGAGCAGCGGATTGTTTGTCGGCGCCCGCCTGCTGACCAGATTGTGGAGGCGAGATCGGCGCCCAGACAAATGATCGGTGGGCCCGAACTGCGCCTTTCGTGAGCATCCGCTTCTCGAGCCCGACAGACAGCGACGGGTCGGGTCCGGCCGTGAAGTGGCGCGGCTGAACGGCAGGCCTACCGCTCCTACCCGCCGTTGGCGTCAACTGCAGCTATGCGTCCCTTAGCCGGCACTCAGCGGAGCCAGTCCGTCGGCGGCACGCGGCCATGCGGCGCGACCCTTCGTGGCTCACGCCGGAGGAGTACACCGCATCCGGCAGGACCGACCTACCTTATAAACCCCAGATCCCGACGGCTTGGGAGGTGCCATCAAGACGCTGCTGCCCAGCACCTGCTAGTTTCACGACGCAGCAGCGTCAGGGGGAAAGATGCCCCTGTCCGCTGATCGTAAGTCTTGCGCCGTCGTCCTCGGCTCTTCATCGCGCACCGGTTCAGGGATGAGGCACTGGCGGATTGCACGCCCGCAGGGGGCGAGTTGGTTCGCGCTCGCGTCGCCGCAGGCGGCGATAGCTAATTAGCGCACGACCTGTTCGATCCAGGCACGGCGCGACCGCCGGCGCCGGGCGCGCGGAAGTCGATATCGGCGGTGCCATTGAAAAAGGGCTTCAACTGGGTCCAGCCGGGTCAGCTGGTCGTTGTGCGGGGTCACGATCATACTCACAGGATGACCTCATCGCCCGCCGTCCAGGCTCACTTCCCATTGGAATTACTGGGCACCTTCCAGGTTCATGTGTCATTGGAAGAGACTAGCGCTTGACCCCCGGCGGCGCGGGGGCCTAAAGTGCCTCGCCACGCAGGCCGTGGGGCGGCGCGGAGCTCGGTCCAGGTCTGCTGCCACGTCGCACAGGGGTGGTTCTCCCGAAGCCGGCGCGGACCAGAGGACCCAAGTATGCTCGTGACAGTGCCGCAGCGAGGTGCCCAAGGGAGGGCGGTCGGCTGGCATGGCGGCGCGCGCAAGGACCGTCATGCCTGACGACCTGTCGGCTAGCACTAGCACGATCGCCCCCGGCACGGATTCGTCTGCGCCCGGTGGGGTGCCGTTGCCCGTGCATCGCGGCCGGCTGTTCCGCAAGTACATGGTGCTGATCCTGTCGCTGGTGACCCTGGCCCTGCTGGTGTCGGGTGCGATCTCGTTGTACTTCTCGTACCAGGAAAACAAGTCGGCCCTGGCGAGCCTCCAGTACGAGAAGGCCATCGGCGCGGCGAGCCGCATCGAGCAGTACATCGGTCGAATCGAGCAACAACTCAAGTACGCCGCGCTGCCCCAGCCCGGGGCCGACGCCGAGGCGCGCCGCATCGAGTTCATCAAGCTTCTCCGCCAGGTTCCCGACATCACCGACATCGCCGAGCTCGATGCCTCCGGGCACGAGCAGGTGCTCGTCTCGCGACTCGGGATGGACGTGATGGCATCGCGCAAGGACCGTTCGCAGGAACCGGGATTCCGGGAAGCGCGCCGCGGCCAGACATGGTTCGGGCCCGTGTACTTCCGCAAGGAGACCGAGCCATACATGACGATTGCGCTTCGCTCGCCGGCCGGCGGGGCAGTGACGATAGCCGATGTCAACCTCAAGTTCATCTGGGACGTGGTCTCGCGCATCGGCATCGGCAAGAAGGGCAAGGCCTACGTGGTCGACGCCAACGGTTACCTCGTTGCCGACCCGGATATCGCGTTGGTGCTGCGCAAGACCCGGCTCGACGGGCTTCCGAGTATTGGGCCAGCCGCCGGCGCCACCGCGGAGTCCGCCATCATTGCGCGCGACCTCGCTGGCACCGACGTGCTCCTAGCGATGGCGCCCATCGACACCCTCGGGTGGCGGGTCTTCGTCCAGCAGCCCGTGTCCGAGGTGTTCGCGCGGCTCAATGCGTCGATCCTGCGCACCGCATTGCTGCTGCTTGCCGGACTGCTCCTTTCGGCGCTGGGTGCCCTGGCGCTGGCCCGCGGCATGGTGCGGCCCATACGGGTGCTGGAGGACGGTGCGCGGCGGATCGGCGCCGGCGATCTCGACGCCACGCTCGAAGTGCGCACCGGCGACGAGCTCGAGGCGCTCGCCGACCAGTTCAACCGAATGACAGGGGCGCTGCGTGAATCTCGTGCGGGGCTCGAACGCAGGGTCGAGGAACGTACCGCCGCACTGCGTACTTCGCTCGAGCAGCAGACGTCGATCAGCGAGATCCTGCGGGTCATCTCCAGCTCGCCCACCGACGTACAGCCGGTGTTCGACATCATCGGCGAACGCGCGGAGAAGCTGTGCGATGCAGAGGTGAGCGTGGTGTCGCAAGTCGACGGCGAAATGATACGACTTGCGGCGATTCACGGGGTGACGACCGAAGGGGTGGACCTCGTGCGCGCACGCTATCCGATGCGCCTCGATGCCGAAACCGTCACTTCCCGCGCCATCCGCAGCCGCGACGTCGTCAACGTCGAAGACATCTTGGAGGACCCGACGTACGACATGAAGCACGCGGCGCCGTACTGGCGCAGCGCGCTCGGCGTACCGGTCATGCGCGAAAAAGAAGTCATCGGTTCCGTGTTCGTCGCGCGCCGCGCCCCAGGCCGCTTCTCCGACTCGCAGATCGCATTGCTGAAGACCTTCGCCCGGCAGGGCGCGATCGCAATCCAGAACGTCGAGCTTTTCAATCAAACCAAGGAAGCTCTCGAACAGCAGACCGCGATCGCCGAGATCCTCCACACGATCTCGAGCTCGCCCACGGACGTACAGCCGGTGCTCGCGGCCGTGGTCAAACGTGCGGCCCAGCTTTGCGACGCTCCGTACGCGCGCATCCTGCTGATCGAAGGCGACGAACTGCGCCCGGCCGCCGATTTCTCGGTCGAGGAGACGCCGCTGGCGCCGCTGCCCGGGCCGAT
>JBDSND010000063.1:0-12161 GCA_039915505.1 Casimicrobiaceae bacterium | reverse complement strand
AGGTTCTGCCGCCGCTTCGGCAGCAGCACCAGGATGCGCTTGATGTCGCGGATGAAGCCCATGTCGAGCATCCGGTCCGCTTCGTCGAGCACCAGGATCTCGACGTGCGAGAGATCGAGGTTGCCCTGGCCCTGATGATCGAGCAAGCGGCCCGGAGTCGCTACCAGGATGTCGACGCCGCGGCGCAGCTGTGCCGTCTGCGGGCCAATGCCGACCCCGCCGAACATCACCATCGAGGATTGCTTGGCGTACTTGCCGTACACCCGCACGCTTTCCTCGACCTGGGCCGCGAGCTCGCGGGTCGGGGTGATGATCAGGGCGCGGATCGGCTTCCGGGCGTTGCGGCTATGGGCTGCCGAGGGTGCGGCGGTGGTCGACAGGCGTTGCAGCAGCGGCAGCACGAAGCCGGCGGTCTTGCCGGTGCCGGTCTGGGCGCCGGCGAGAAGATCACCGCCGGCGAGCACAGCCGGAATAGCCTTGGTTTGAATCGGAGTGGGCTGGGTGTAGCCGTGGTCGGCAACCGCGCGCACCAGCGCGTCGGACAGGCCGAGCGAGGAAAAGGACATGACAGCTTTCGAAAAAGGTCGGCCTGTCGCCGCTAGAAGGGCGCCAGTCGCAGGCGAAACGCAGGTGGGTCGTGCGTCAGGGATGACTGCGGCAGGGGGACTGGATCATTGCCGCGAGGGGTGCACTATAGCAGACAGGTCACTGCGCGGTCCCCTGGCGAGCGAATGCCAGTCACCGATCGCGACCTCCGCCCCGCATTAGCGTGTCGCGCTGCGGCATTCCGCCTCGTTTGCCCAAACGAGGGCGCCCACCAGGAAACCGGTGGTTCTTCCCGTCGAAGTGCCCCACTGACGGGGGGTGCCGAGCATCATGCGCCGACCGTATTGCATGGGCACAGGCTAAGGTGGAGCGCCCATCGGGACCCGACCGCGTTGCGCAATGCAAGCCGGCGATTTGACCCTTGTCGACCCCGCCGCGATAATCGAGATGGCTTAACGAGAGGAGATCCCCATGAGGTACTCGAATGTGCGACGTCGACTGATGGGCGGGACGCTAGGCGCGATGGCGCTGACCCGGATCCCGCAGGCCTGGGCGCAGGAAAGCTACCCGTCCCGCAACGTGCGGGTCGTCGTTCCCACAGGACAGGGCGGGTCGGCGGACCGCCTCGCGCGGGTGTTCGACGATTTCTGGGGTCCCTTGCTCAAGACCCACTTCGAATACCAGTTCATGCCCGGCGCCGCGGGCCAGGTCGGCTATGAGACGTACATCGGCAAGAGTCCGCACGACGGTCACCATTTGTTGTTCGGCAACATGGGCCCGGAAATGATCATGTACGCGCTGCGCAATCCTCCGTACAAGTTCCCCCAGGATTACCAGTACTTCTGCCGCCTCGACGTCGACGACAGCATCATCTTCGCGTCCCGCAAGAGCAAATTTCAGAAGCTCGAGCACGTCCTCGAGGAATCGAAGAAGCGCACCCTCAACGTCGCGGTGAGTCGCCTGCCGCATCCCGCGTCCATCGGCCTGCTCGCACTGGGCCGAGCCACCGGCGGCAAATTCAACCTGGTCCCCTATGGCGGCGGCAATCCGACAAGCATTGCGGTCCTGAATGGCGAGGTCGACATCGGGGCGCTGCCCATCGCCGGCGTCATCGTGCAGAAAGACCAGCTCAAGGTGCTCGGCATCTTCAACGACGAGCATCGGATGGGCGCGCACAGCGAGAATGCGCCATCGGTGAACAAGGTCGCGGGTACCAAGATCCCCGAATTGCCGTCGTCCCGGTCCTGGGCCGTGCATACCGATTTCATCGAGAAGTCGCCGGCCCAATTCGCGATCCTCGAGAAAACGTCGCGGGCGGTGTTCGACGACCCGAAATATCGCGAGGCGTACGCCAAGACCGGTGCTCCCGTCGAGACGATCCAGTACGGGGACCGGGCGCTCTGCACGCGGTACGCCAATCACATGGTCGAGCTCGCCAACGAGTACCGGAGCCTGCTGTCGGCCAAGAAGGGCAAGGGCTGATGAAAGGCCGCGAGGCACTCGGCGCCGATCTGGTCATGCCGGTCTTGGCGCTCGGCTTCGCGGCCTACTTTTTCATCTCGATCTCCGATCTAGAGTGGGAAGCGAAGGCGAACGGCCTCATCATCGGCGTGGCACTGGTGCTGCTAGTGGTGGCGCAGTTGGTGCGCATTGCCATGGCCCTCGCGCGCGGCCGCGGGAGCTTGAGCTTCGCGCCGCTCGTGCAACCGCGCGAAGCGCTGTGGCGGCGCATCGGCATGATCGCGATCGTGATCACGTTCATCGCGACCGTCCGCTGGCTTGGTGTCGCGCTCGGTCTTTTCCTGGCGATGGCGGCGGCTCTCGGGGTCATGGGCGTGCGGTCGCTGCCACGGGTGGTGGGCATCGCCTTCGCAGTGGCTGCGTTTGCCTACCTGCTGTTCATCGTCGCGCTCGACAGCAACTTGCCGCGCGGTCCGGTCGAGCAACTCCTGGCGCGCCTGTTCTCGTGAGCCCGCGTTGACCTGGGAGCTGCTGGGCCAACTCTTCGGGGAACAGCTTTCACTGTGGTGGATCATCTGGCCCGCGATCCTGCTCGGCATCGGCGTGGGCATCGTCCCGGGCTTCGGACCGCAGAACACCCTGATCATGCTGCTGCCGCTGACCCTGGCGATGCCCGTGCAGCATGCGTTCACGTTCATGGTGACGATGTACTGCGCGACCCACCTGGGTGGCGGGATTCCGGCGATCCTGGTGAAAATCCCCGGCACGGGTGGCGCTGCGGCGACGACCCTCGATGGCTATCCGATGACCCAGAAGGGCCAGGCGCAGCAGGCGCTGGTGCTGTCGTTCGTCGCCTCTGTGTTCGGTGGCCTGATCACCACCCTTGCGACCATTGCCTTGCTGCCCTGGCTGGCTCAGCTCGGGCTCTACCTTCGGTCGGTCGAGATGGTGGTGATCATGCTCTTCGGGCTCACCCTCATCGCGGTGATCGCCGCCGCTGACGTCGTGAAAGGCCTGATCGCGGGCCTCTTCGGATTGCTGATCGGGGTGATCGGCACCGACCACATTTACAACACGCCGCGCGCCACATTCGGCTTCCTTGAGCTCTACGACGGCGTTCCGCTGGTGCCGGCGCTCATCGGCCTGTTCGCGATCTCAGAAGCGCTGGTCATGATCGAGCAGAAGCTCATCGTCACCAAAGAGGGGCAGGCGAGAGCGGCCGCGGCGCAATGGGGAGACACCCTGGAAGGGCTCCGCTACGCGGCACGGCGCTGGTGGCACATCGTCTGGACCGGTTTCATCGGCTTATTCATCGGGATCGTGCCGGGTGCCGGTGCGAGCATTGCGGCCTTCGTCGCCTACCAGCAGTCGCGCATGTGGTCCAAGCATCCGGAGAGGTACGGTACCGGCGTGCCGGAAGGCGTCATCGCCCCTGAGTCCGCCAACAACGGCGTGACGTCCGGAACCCTGGTGCCGATGATGGCGCTGGGCGTGCCCGGCGGGAGTACCGCCGCCGTGATGATGATCGTGCTGCAGTACCACGGCATGACCATGGGGCCGCGCCTGTTCACCGAGAGCCCGGAGCTCGCCTACGGTGTTTTCGTCGGCATGGCGGTCGCTTACATGTTCATGATTTTCACGATCCTGCCGCTGGCGCGATACATGGCGCGCATCGTTCTGATCGAGACCACCTACCTGGTGCCGGTCATCGTCCTGCTTACCACGGTGGCGGCGTTCTCGGAGCGGGAATACCTCTTCGATATGGGTCTTGCGCTCGTCTTCGGGGTCATCGGCTTCATCGCTCATAAGACCCGGTACCATGTGACTGCGTTGCTGATCGGCGTCATCCTCGGCCCCATCTTCGAGCAATACCTGGTGCGATCGCTGCGGTTATCCCAGGGCGATCCGATGATCCTGTTCTCGTCCACCACCGGCAACGTTCTCTGGGCGATGTTGGGACTGTCGCTGTTGGTGCCGGCGCTGCGTGCCTGGCGGAGCAAGCGAAAGGATTCGCCAACATGACCGATCGCATGAGTGCGTCGTCCGTCGCGCTCGCCCGTAACGTCCGCCGGATCGCCCGGCTCGATATTCCCGGCGGTGGCCAGGTGGTCGTGCAGGGGCGTTACGCCTACGTCGGCCACATGCAGCCGCCGCACGGCACAACCATCGTCGACGTGGGCGATCCCGCCGCACCGCGGGTGGTGAGCACGCTCGACCTGCCGGACGCGCAGTCGCACACTCACAAGGTGCGGGTGGTGGGCGACGTGATGATCACCAACGTGGAGATGAACAACCGCCACCTTCTGCGGCGGGGTGCTGCCCGCCTCGCCGAAGCCGAGGTGCGTCTCACACAACCAGGGGGCCCGCCGCCGCCTTCGGAGGACGAACTCGCCGCGTCGCTCGGCATCGACCGCCCCGCGCTTGCCCGGGTACGCGACTTCGTGCGCACGGGCTACGAAGCCGGCGGGTTCAGGGTCTGGGACATCGCCGACCGAGAGCGGCCGCGGTTGTTGCATCACCAGAAGACCTTCGGCTTCGGAGTGCATCGCTTCGACATGGATGAGCGCTACGCGTATATCTCCACCGAAATGGACGGATTCGTCGGCAACATCCTGGTCATCTACGACTTGGCGAGACCCGAGAAACCCGAGGAGATCGCGCGGTGGTGGATGCCGGGGCAGCATCTTGCGGGCGGCGAGACGCCGACGTGGCCGGGCTACCGCAACCGCCTCCACCATGCGCTCCGATCCGGCGACAAGCTCTGGGCATCCTGCTGGCATGCGGGCATACGGGTGATCGACGTAACCGACATCCGCGCGCCTCGCACCGTAGGCGCCTACGACTACCACCCGCCGTTTCCCGAACCGACCCACACCGTGCTGCACGTTCCCTTCAAGGTGGGAGGGCGCGACGTGGCGGTGGTGTTCGACGAGGAGCACGAGCATGTCCCCGGCCGGCTGCATGCCGGCATGTGGCTGTTCGACGTCTCCGATCTCTCGGATATTCGGCCGATCTCGATGTTCCACATGAGCGAGCTGGACTCGCCCTGGTCGCGTACCGGCCGCTTCGGTGCGCACCAACCCGCCGAGCGCATGCGCGATACGCTGGTCCACGCGACGTGGTTCAGCGGCGGCTTGCGGATCGTAGATATTGCCAATCCAACGTTGCCGGTCGAAGTCGGACATTTCATCCCAGAGCCGTCGTCGGGCCAATCCAGCCCGCAATCGAACGACGTCGACGTCGACGCCAACGGCCTCATCTATCTACTGGACCGCAACCAAGGTCTCGACGTCCTGGAGTACACGGGCCGGGGCTGACCGAACCACCATCCCAATCCACGCGAAGGAGGAACATGGCAAACGACACGACCCGTACTCCGGCCTACGTCATCGAGATCGGCTCTGTACCCTCGCTGGCGGTCGAAGGCAGCGCCGCCCGCTTCCCGGTGGGACGCATCTATTGCGTAGGCCGCAACTACGCCGAGCACGCCCGTGAGATGGGCCACGACCCGGACCGCGAGCCGCCGTTCTTTTTCATGAAGGCGGCGAACTCCATCGTGGCGAGCGGCTCGACCATCGCCTATCCCGTGCGCACCAAGGACGTCCATCACGAGATCGAAATGGTGGTGGCGATCGCCAAGGGAGGTAGGGATATTCCTGTCGATACGGCGCTCGAGCACGTCTGGGGGTATGGCGTGGGCCTGGACATGACGCGGCGCGATCTCCAGGGCGAGGCCAAGAAGATGGGTCGCCCGTGGGAAATGGGCAAGAGCTTCGACGCGTCCGCGCCCGTCTCGGCGCTGCGGCCGGTGAGCGCCGTCGGCCATCCGGCGAAGGGCGCGATATGGCTCAAGGTCAACGGGGAGACGAGACAGCAGGGTGACCTTGCCATGCAGATCTGGAGCGTCCCCGAGCAGATCAACTACCTCTCCAACCTGCTCACGCTGCAGCCGGGCGACCTCATCTTCTCCGGCACGCCGGCAGGCGTCGGCTCCGTCCAGCCGGGCGACGAGCTCGAAGGCCATGTCGACGGCGTCGGCGAGTTGACGATTGCCTACCGCAAGTAGCACGCGGTCGCAGAGCGCAGCGGAAAAGCCGCCGACCGGGAGTCAAGGTGTCGAGTAGCCCCTCGACTGCGAGCGTCGTTCCGCGGATGACATCGGCGGTCGCGCAAATCAAGACCGCCGTGCCTGCGGCCCCGTCAGCCTCCTGCCACGGGGGCGCCAGGGTTCTGGCAAGACTCATGGCTACGACTCCGTCATCGCCTTCCGTGCAAACGCAGTGGGGCGCGAAGGGCGGGAATCGTTCGACGGCACGCGGCAAAGGCAGCCGCGCGGCGTCTTAAGCGGCTATAGTGGGAGTGCGCCTCATCGCGGCGCCACACAGGAGCACTTCATGTCCCACCAGCCTCCGAAGGAAAGCAAGAAGAAGGCGCAGCACACCGCCAAGGAAAAGAAGGTGATCAAGCAGCAGAAGAAACACACCGGCGGGACCGCCCCGTTCATCAAGCACTGAGCGCGGCCCGGTACGTTCCACGCGTCTTGGCTCGCGACAACAAGGCGGGTTGCTCGCCGCCGCGGGGTCGGGCGCGGCGTGGCTGGGATCGAGCGAGCGTGCGACCTGCTCGAGTTGGCACGCTCCTCACTGCAAATTGGCAGCGCAGTCGAAGAGCGCCGTCCGCCAGTCTCCGACACGCGCTCCACCGTTGCGTGCTGCCGTTCCCCGCGCGCCGGATGGTAACGGTGTGAACCAGCCGGGTGTGGCGAGCTTGAGCCCGATGATGCCCGCGACGGTGAAGCCGAGGCTCAGCAGGCGCGCGACACACGCCGGTTCTCCCAGCAGGACGATCCGGAGGATCGGCGGTCCCCACGGCGCCGCCGCCGACGATCCGCGACAAGGACAGCGCGCTCACCGCCAACACGCGTGGAGACTGGACGCGAAAGATTCCATACCGCGTATCCGGTCCCGACGGGAAGCGACTTCATCGCGATGCCGAGCAGGCCGACACTGATGATCCCGCGGGTCGGATCAGGTTTTGCGGCCCCTTCCCGTCCGCCCCTCAAAGGCACCTTAAACGATCGGCGCCGCCGCCACTCCACCTCGGCTATATGTCGCCAATGTCGCCACAAAAAAGGGTCACGACAAAAGTAGCAAAAGTAGGGTCAGACTCGACTTCAATCGGCTCTGGTCTTACGCACCTGAGCTATCCCGTCGTCACGTGCTTCGTGCGTCCCCATGTGAGATTCGTGCCGCACTCGCCACTTGATTGCGTCAAATCTTGCATTGAATCGCCGAACTTGCCGGGGATACTTCGAGCAGATTACCCCCTCGTATGAGCCGCCGAGCATCTCAGACGCGTCTAGGATGCAAGGCAAATTAACTGCGGCAGCGGGGTCTCAGTAGCCGGAAGTCGAGTCTGACCCTACTTTTCAGTCTGACCCTGCTTTCGAGTCTTTCCGTCGGAGGTGTTGAGTGCGACCGCTGCCTGGATGAGCGCCTTGAACGCTTCCGCGTCGACCCCTTCACCCTCGTGAATATCGAGCGCGCGCCTGACCTTGCCGTCCCGACTGGCGTTGAAGAGTCGCTGGGGGTCGGGCAAGGACGCACCTTTGGCGAAGGTCAATTTGACGACGGACTTGTACGATTCGCCGGTGCACATGATCCCGCCGTGGGACCACACGGGCGTGCCCCTCCACTTCCATTCCTCCACGACCTCGGGATCGGCATCATGAATGAGCTTGCGCATCCTTGTCAGGGTGGCGCCACGCCAGTCTCCAAGCGTGGCGATCCTTTGGTCGATCAGTGCGGCCGCAGACTGGACTTCGTGCGGATCAGGATTCTTCATGCATCCTCCAGGGTTTGAAGTGACCTTTCGTGCGCGCAAACCGACGCCCCGAGCCAGCTAAGCATCGTAACGCGCGGCGTCTCGCTCCGGACCTTGCGTACGGTGACGCGAGACCTGCCACGATTCCCGGAACGGGGGGGCGCGCGTTCAGCCCGGGCCGATGATGTTGCGCTCGGCAGGGGCGCTCGTTAATCGGCCCACCGTCACACGCAAGGTGATGGATCCCCCGGGGCGTCTCCCGCCACCCGCCCGGCGGGCCAGGAAGCGCGGTCTTCAGATAGCCTGAGCCGCCACCACGATCGCCTGCGCGTGGCCGTAATAGGGATCGCCGCCTGCCTCGATCAGCTTCTGTGCGACCTTGTCGATCACCGGATCGAGCGCGACGCCGCGGCTCTCGAGGAGCGCCGCACGCGGCGTGCCGCGGATCTGGCCGGCAGCGATGCGGTACGGGGCGGCGTCCGCTATCGCGATGCGCTTGACCTCGAGCGACGTTTCCCGGAACCGCGCTGCTGTGAGCAACCGACGCAGCAGCGCGGGGTCGTGCATCTCGTAGGGCGTGCGGAACTTCATCGACGAATCCTGCGGGAACATCGCCTCGACGACCTGGGCGTTGGCGAGGGCGTGGGGATTCTCCTCGATGCGGTCCCAGACGTTGAACAGCAGCAGCCCGCCGTCGACGAGCACCCGTCTTGCCTCTCGCAGCGCGCCTTGGCGGTCGGGTACGAACATGAATCCAAATCCGCAGACGACTGCACCGAACGACGCATCGCCGAACGGCAGCGCGAGGGCGTCTGCCTCGCGCCACTCGATGCCGCCATGGTCGGCAAGTTGCTCGCGCGCATAGTCGAGCATCGGCTTGCTGAGATCGGTTGCGAGGAGTTGCACGGAGACATCCAACTGCTCGCGAAGCTTCCGCGTGCCGAGGCCCGTACCGCACGCGATCTCCAGCACATCGCCGAGCGGCCGCGCCGGCAGTCGCCGGGCGAGATCCGCGGCGAACGGTTCGAACCAGACCGGCCCCGCGTACTCGTGGTAGTACCTCGGGCTGGTGAAGCTGGGCGCGCTGCTTCCCATAGCTGACTCCCTTCGTGAGTGGCGGCGGCGCGCCGCGGCACTGCCGATACTTTTAGGGCCGCGGCGCTGGTTGGAGCGACACGGCTGCGCTCGCAGCACCGGATGTCGGCTACGTCCCGAGGGCGATCTGCCGCGCCCGCACGAGCGCCGTATGCCCGTCCATGACTACGTCGTGACAATCGAGACCGAGGTCATAGCGATCGAAACTCATGACCATGATCCAGACGGCCACGAAATTAGAGACGAATGCAGGTGCCAGACAAAGTGGGTGCCCTTCGTCGAAGAAACCACGCCCGGAAACTGGGGTCAGACTCGACTTTGCAAGCGCCACACCCACGGAACCTCCTGGCTATATCCGTGCTCCGGCGCTCGTTCCCGCCTTATCGCGGTACCACCACGCCACGAGGACGGCCAGCACGATTAGCAACACACTGTCGAACACCGATTGCTTGACCGCCAGTACTCCCGGCGTGGGCTGCACAACGAAGTAGATGAGGTAGGTTGGAATGACGGTCAGGAGGGCGATTGCGATACCGAAGCGGATCCCCTGGCCGAGCCATGGCTTCCCCGGTTCTCGGCCTCGCGCGTAGATCCAGACGAAGGCCCCGGAAAGTAGTACATGCGCCAGGAGCATGAGCGGAAAATGCTGCTGCGAATCCTCGGGGGTCCGGAACAGCCGGCCTTCAAGGGCGGCGTAGTCCGCAGCCAGGAGCTGGCCGTGGACGACGAAACTGCCGGCCATCCAGGCGACGAACAGCAGCGGCCACGCGGTCAACAATTTCCGATCCATGTTGGGTGCTCCCGTTGTTATGCCGAGGCGGCTCGACCGGAGCCATTTCACACCCGAACCCGAGCACAAGGCAAGCGCAGGCGCCACGCCCCCAAACAGGGTCAGACTCGACCTTTCGATCGTCCCTCGTTTCCGGATGCCGGGGCCACCCTATCTGCGTGCGCTCCGCACGCCCGGCTAAGTGGGGCGATCTCGGCGCGAAACGCTGAGGAGCCCGATGCCAGTGCGAGTTGAGTCGCATCGCGAATGATGCCGCAAACTCAACTCGGGTCAGACTCGAGTTTCACACTGCCGCGGCCTTCGAACGCCTAGGGCGTCCCACGGGCATGCGCTCCGCGCGCCGACTCAATGCGGTGATCTTCGCGCGGAACGCTGCGGAGCCCAATGCCCACCCATGCTGCGTCGTATCGCGGATGATGCCAACCGTCTCCTCCGGAATTGCCATCTGGAAGAGGTCCCGATAGGCCACCTCCCGCGCCTGCTTCGACTCGCCCAAGCGCTCGAAAAGCGCGTGGCGTATGACCAGTTCGTCATTCACCCCGCACGCGTTTGCTCGGTAGCTGGACCATGGGTAGTCACCTGGACGGGCCACCATGTGCGCTCGCACTGGATTCGTTTCGATGTACCGCATGCAGGTCAATAAGTAACGCTCGTCATCGACGACCGCCGCTTTGTAGCGACCCTCCCACAAGGTCCCAGTCCGACCATACGCATGGTTGAAGTACTGCACGTACACGCGTCCGATTGCCTGCATCGTCAGCGGTAGGCTAGTCGTCAAGGACGGAGTAACCAGCAGGTGGACGTGATTGGTCATCAACACGTAGGCATGGATCGTGACGCCATGCTTGCGGGCGGAATGCGCAAGGCAATCCCGGAAGAATGCGAAATCGGTCGCGCTGTCGAAGATCGGCCCGCGATTGTTGCCCCGTTGAATGACGTGCAGCGGCGCGTTCGGCACGAAGAAACGGGAAAGGCGAGGCATGCGCGACAGGCTACGTCCGGCCGTCGCCTCGCGCTATCGTCCGGAAGTCGACTCTGACCCTAATTTCCCCACAGAGAAAGCCTGCGCCAGATCCGCGAGGTCGACTTCTTCAAATAGTGGAACTGGTTCTGACGAGTGACCAGGCGATTCGGCGCGGCGATCGTCAAACGAAGGCGTCTTTGACCGCACGAACTGGGCTGGGGGCGCCCGTGAGCTTGCGCTCGTGGCATGCGGCGAGGAAAGCGTGCAGAAGCGGGCGACCATCGAGGAGCTGGCGGTCAGCTGGATTCATGAACTCCGGATGCCACTGGACGCCCACGACAAAACTCGGGCCGTCCCATCGCATCGCCTCGACGATGCCATCGGGCTCGCTCGTTGCCTCGACGACGAGCCCGCGGCCCGGTTGCTTCACCGCCTGGTGGTGAATGGTGTTGATGCGTGCCTCGCTTACCGCGGGATAGAGGCTTGCCAGCCACGTTCCGTCGGTCACGCGCAAGGAGTGGAACAGGTTCTCGTAGCGTTGGTCGCACCGATGTTGCAACGACTCCTCGAGCTGCGTGGCAATGTCCTGATACAGCGTGCCGCCGAGCGCGACATTGATGAGCTGGCATCCCCGGCAGATGCCGAACACCGGCTTGCCTTGGCGGACGAACTCCTCGAACAGCGCGATCTCGTAGCTGTCGCGGATGCGATCGCCCGACCATTCCGGGTTGATCGGCAGCTCGCCGTAGGATTCCGGCGCAATGTCGTTGCCCCCTTGGAGCACCAGGCCGTCGAGTGCGTTGACGTAGTCGCGGACGCTGATGTTCGCCGGCAGGTGCGGCGACGAAAGATTGAGCTCGGGGACCATGAAGGCAAGCACCTCCCCACCGGACATCACCCAGTTCGCGACCGATTGCTCGAGGTACTGAACAGTCTTGGTGGGCAGGAAGATCCGGCGCGGGTCGGGATAGAGGAGTCGCGCGGAAAGACCGATCTTGAGCGGATCCATGAGAGCAACTATACCGCGGCGTGGTGCGGGACTCCAGGCCCATACCCTTCCCGATGTACCGCGGCCCTGCTCCTTGATGCAGCCACCCGCGACTGCGATCGAGGGCTCGTCGAAACCTCGGTGGTGTCGGCCAGAAACTTCGCCTGCGACAAGCGCAAAGGCGCCCTGCTAGAAAGTGGACTTCACGTGCGTGGTGCCGTGCCCCAGCGCCTCCGCGCCGAGTTCTGTGCAAGCGCGGCGAAGACCTCGTGCTCCTACCCGGTGGTGAGCAAGGCTCCGTCGCCGCCGGGATCTGCGCGTGCGGTGCGCTGCTACGACGTCTTCCCGGGTGGTGCTGAAATATTCGGTTCGTTGCGTTGAACCGTGCCTTCGTGCCACGGTAGAGACCCCAGTTTTTCGCCATGCGGCACGGGCACCGTAGCGCCCGGCACCCTCACGACTTCACCTCGACCTTGTCGCCGATGCGAATCAAG
>JBDSND010000054.1:0-6975 GCA_039915505.1 Casimicrobiaceae bacterium | reverse complement strand
AGCGCTCGGCGCACAGCCCGCAGTGCAGGCACACATCCTCGTCCTTGGCCATGATGCGGCCGGTGGCAAGCGCCCCGGACAGATACAGCGGCTGGTCGAGGTTGTCGGCGGGAACACGCAACGCAGCACGGAGCATCGGCTCGTCGGCGTTCGCGGTGAAGGTGATGCAGTCCATCGGGCAGATGTCAACGCACGCGTCGCACTCGATGCATAGCTTGTCGGTGAATACCGTTTGCACGTCGCAATTGAGGCAGCGCTGGGTCTCGGCAAAGGCGAGCTTGGGATCGAAGCCGAGCTCGACTTCGATCTTGATATTCTTGAGTGCAAGCTTGACGTCCTTCAACGGGACCCGATAGCGGTGATCCGGCGAGATGGCGTTGTCGTAGCTCCACTCGTGGATGCCCATCTTCTGGGACATGAGGTTCACGAGCGGGGACGGCCGGACGGCGAGATCCTCACCGTTGCAAAGGAGATCGATCGATACCGCCGCCTCGTGGCCGTGCGCGACCGCCCAGATGATGTTCTTCGGCCCGAACGCGGCGTCGCCGCCGAAGAACACTCCGCGCCGGGTGGACATCATGGTGACGGGGTCGACGACCGGCATGCCCCACTCGTCGAACCCCAGGTCGAGGTCGCGCTCGATCCAGGGAAATGCGTTCTCCTGGCCGACCGCGACCAGCACGTCGTCACAGGGGATGTGCACGTCGGGCTCACCGGTTCCGACCAGCTGGCGCCGTCCCTTGGCGTCGCGCTGCGGCGCCACCTTCTGGAACAGCACGCCGGTGAGCTTGCCGGCCTCGTGCGTGAACGCCTTGGGAACGAGATAGTTGTGAATGGGGATGCCCTCGTGCATGGCATCTTCCTTCTCCCAGGGCGAGGCCTTCATCTCGTCGAACCCGGAGCGCACGATGACCTGCACCTCCTCCCCGCCGAGCCGCCGGGAGCTGCGGCAGCAATCCATGGCGGTGTTGCCGCCGCCCAGCACCACCACCCGCCGGCCGATCTTGGTGACGTGGCCGAACGACACGCTGGCGAGCCAGTCGATGCCGATGTGGACGTTGGCGGCGGCTTCGTGCCGGCCGGGGATGTCGAGGTCGCGCCCGCGCGGCGCACCGCTACCGATGAAAATCGCGTCGAAACCCTCGCCCAGCAGCGCGGCCAGGCTGTCGATGCGCACGCCGCCGCGAAACTCGACGCCGAGGTCGACGACGTAACCGACCTCCTCGTCGATCACACTCTCCGGCAGTCGAAACCGCGGGATCTGGGTGCGGATCATGCCGCCAGCGCGTGCATCGCCGTCGAACACTACACACGTGTAGCCCAGCGGGGTCAGGTCCCGGGCCACGGTCAACGAGGCGGGACCGGCGCCGACGAGCGCAATGCGCTTGCCATTGCGCGCCATCGGCTGCGGCAGGCGATCGCGAATATCGTCCTTGTAGTCGGCCGCGACCCGCTTCAGGCGACAGATCGCCACCGGCTCGGGCTTGCCCTTCGCCTTGCTGCCCTCGCCCCCACCCTCCTCGACCCGACCGCGTCGACATGCGGGCTCGCACGGCCGGTCGCAGGTACGGCCCAGGATGCCCGGGAAGACGTTCGAGTGCCAGTTGACGAGGTAGGCGTCGCCGTAGCGTCCCGCGGCGATCAGCCGGATGTACTCGGGGACCGGGGTGTGGGCAGGACATGCCCACTGACAATCGACGACCTTGTGGAAGAACGCGGGATCCGCGATATCCGTTGGCTTCAATCGCTCTCCTTCAAGTCGCTATGCTTCAAGTCGCTCTCCTTCCATCGCCACACCGGGTGGTCACTACGCGTCGGTCGTCTACGACGCGCGACGAGCCGTGCGCACAGGTTGCGGCATGCTACCCCCGGGTTGCGCCGGGCGGAAGAGGCGCTCTGCGCCTCAACCGCGCACGCCTCCGGCAGTGTTGCATGGGCGCAGCGCATTGCCCCACGAGTCCGACGTACGGAACATCGTGCTCCAGATCGCCCATGTGTTGCATCGGCCGACGTAAGCGTGTGTGCGGTGCAGCAGACCCGGACCCAAGTGGTGTATGGCCGGTAGTAGCGGCGTCCAGAAACGACCGCCACGCTGGCGCGCACGCGTCGTCCACTACACATGCCCCAGTGCGTTGTCGCCGCGCGCCGCGGGCGCGTTCGTCGTCCGCCGCAGGCTGCGCTCGGCGCGGGCCTCGACCGCGCGCTCGCGGTCCGGCACCCGGCACCGGTGCCGGCAGCTCGCGGCCGGCTCCGGGCTCGACCAGCGCCTGGGCTGACGGCACGCCCGTCGGAGCTCGTTTCAGGAAGCGCAGAACACGGCGAACGCCCCGGCGTCGTGCTGCCAGCTCGTGACATTAACAAAGCCGGCGCTGCGCAGCAGCTCGTCGAAGTCCTCGGGGGCGTACTTGTAGGAGTGCTCCGTGGCGATCCGCTCGCCCGGCGCGAAGCTGCGTACGCGACCGCCGATGAAGACGTCCTGATGCGCGCTGGCCTCGAGATGCATCTCGATCCGCGCAGCGGCGGGGTCGTAGTACGCGACGTGGGTGAAGCGGCGCACATCGAAGTCGCTGCCGATGATCGTGTTCACGTGCCGCAGGATATTGCGGTTGAACGCGGCGGTCACCCCCAGCGCATCGTCGTACGCGGCGTGCAGGCGGGCTTCTTCCTTCTTGGTATCGACCCCGATGAGAAGCGCGCTCCCCGTCCGCTTGGTGCATTGGTCGTGTACCGAGCGGAGGAAGCGCAGTGCCTCGCCGGGCGCGAAGTTGCCGATCGACGAGCCCGGGTAGAAAAACAATGTCGGCACGGGGAGTAGGTCGGCATCGAACGTGAGCCCGCGGGTGAAATCGGCCAGCACCCCCACCGTTTCGAGCCGCGGATAGCGAACCTGGAGCCGGTCGAGGACCAGCGCGACCGCCGGCTCCGCGAAATCCACGGCGACGTAGCGACAGGGTGAAAGGATCCCGAACCATTGCTCGGCCTTGACCCCGTCGCCCGCACCGAGATCGACGAACTGCACGCCCTTGCCCACGATCCTGGCGATCTCTGTGCGGTGACGCTCGAAGATCGCGCGCTCGGTGCGGGTCGGGTAGTACTCGTCCAACTCGCAGATCGCCGAGAATAGCGCGCAGCCGAGCGCATCGTAGAAGTACTTCGGGGCGATGCTCGCTTGTGGTGCATGGAGCCCGGCGATGAGGGCGAGGCGGTCACGCTCGGTGTCGTGCTCGGTGCGATCGTGAATGGTCATGGATCGAGCTTCGCGGGATGGAGCGGCATCTTAGCTGACCCCCCCGCGTCGGTCCGGACCGGGGATGACAGCGTCCGTCGCAGTCGCGTCAGCGCGTTGCGCCATAATGGCAGTCTGTGCCTGGGCCTCAACGTGGCGCAGTCCTGCCGATGGCCTCCCGTCCCCCGCGCTTCGAACCGACCGTCACCAGTGCCGCCAACGCACCGGGGCATTATCTCGGGCTGTATCCCGCCAGCGACTTCACCCTCGGCACGGGCGCGAACGCCGATGGCGTGACGTTTCGGCAGGTGCGCTGGTACTTCGAGCACGAGACGGTGGCGCTGCCCCTGTCCACGTTGCCCACGGTCGGGTTGCACAAGGGAATGGCCCCGCTCGAAGACCTTGGGGCATGGCGAGGACGGGCACGCGCCTCCGGGCTCGATCCCTATCCACCGGTGGTGTGGGTCGCCGCACCCGACATCATCGGCCAGGCAAGGGTCGACGCGGGTGGCACGCGTCTCATCGCTGCCGAGGGCACGTGGACCATGACCCTCGCGCCGCAACTGCCCCAGAATCGTGCCTATTTCAATGCCTTGACCGCAGCCTGGTTCCAGCAACGGCCGGTGCGGGTGCGGGGCACGGTCCGCGAGGACGTGGTGCAGGTGCGCACGATGTGGCCCAAGGACTTTCGCCTCCCGCGCGACGCACGGCGGGTGGTCGCCGAAGGGCCGCCGGCGACGCCTGCGGCTGTACGCGCACTCATGCAGAGCGAGCCCGACGCGGGTGCGGCGAGTCCCTTTGCCGCGACCCTGCTGTGGTCGCGCGAGCGCGGCCCCTACGCGGTACCGGCGGGCCGGGCGGTACTCGCGATCATCGTCAATGGTGCGCAGGGCGACGACGACGAGGCGCATGGCGGGCATTTCGCCATCGTCACCGGCCGCACCTCGGCCGACGGCTCCATCGCCGACTGGATGGTCGACAACTTCTACTCGCTGGACGTGGTGAGTGAAAAGGGCATCCTCGCCGCGCCGGTGTCGCTCGACAACTATCTCGCCGACCTCAACAGCGGCCAGGGGTACTACCGCCCGTCGGCGATGCTGGTTGCGGTGCTTACCGACGATCGCGCCGCGGTCCTGGTGCAAGGCGCGCTCAATCACATGTATGCGCAGTTCTATCGCCACCAGCTGGCCTACGACCACGCGGCGATGAATTGTGCGGGGATCAGCGTCGACGTGCTGCGCGCGCTCGGCCTCGACGTTGCGGCACGCGGGCCCGCGGCTCCGGTGCGCGCAGCCCTTGCATTGCCCTGGCTCGCGCTGCGCGAGCGCTCGGTGCGACGTGCATGTGCCGTCTATGACTACCTGACCGAGGACCAGACGCGCCTGCTGCCGGCCGCGGCCTTCGAGGAGATCGGCGCGGCCCTCGTGAGTGCCGTGCGCGACTCGTCGCTGGCTGCGCGCGGGGTATTGGCCTCCTTCGTCGCCGCCGACGCCGAGGCGCTCTACTTCCTGCGCTTCCCGCAGTTTCCGTCGGCTCGAGCCCTCGGCACCGCGGCGGTCGTCACGCCCTTCGAGTATCGCGATCGGCTGCCCAAGGACCCGGCCCAGGCCCAGATCATTCCGCTCGCGCCACGACCCTTCCCGCAGGACCTGCGCGACGACGACCTGCACGCGTCGCCCATGCCCCGGTCGGAGACGGCGCTGCGCACGTGGGCCGCCCTCTCGCTGATCGGGCTCCCCTGGGTGGCGTGGCGGCTGCTGCGCAGACCGCGCCAACCCGGCGACTGACATCGACGCGGGCGCGCCCCTGGCGCCTGCGCCGAGGAGTTGGAGAGCAAGGAGCTCAAGCGGACCTGGTCGGGGAGCGGCTCGCGCTACAGGGTCGCCGACTGCATGTTCCGCTGCGGCGTGATAAACCGCCGCCGCGAGCCCGATGGGTCAGCGATGGCGGAACATAGGCTTGCGCTTGGCGACGAAGGCACGCATGCCCTCCTTCTGGTCCTCGAGCGCGAACGTCGCATGAAACTCGCGACGCTCGAACAGCAGGCCCTCGGCGAGCGACGATTCGTAAGCGCGATTGATCGCTTCCTTGATCTTGAGCACGACGGGCAGCGAGAACGAGGCGATCTTGGCCGCCATGGCGACGGCCTCCGCTTCCAGCGCGTCAGCCGCGACGACGCGGGCGACCAGCCCCGCGCGTTCCGCCTCGACGGCGTCGATCATCCGCCCCGTGAGGCACCAGTCCATAGCCTTGGCCTTGCCGACGGCGCGGGGCAGGCGCTGCGTGCCGCCGAGGCCCGGCATGGTGCCGATCGTGATCTCCGGCTGGCCGAACTTGGCGGTGTCGGCCGCCACGATGAGATCGCACATCATCGCCAGCTCGCACCCTCCACCGAGTGCATAGCCCGCCACCGCGGCGATCACCGGCTTGCGGGTTTTGCGGACCGCCTCCCAATCACGGGTGATGGTGTCGTCGCCGTATACCTTGGCATAGTCCCATTCCGCCATGGCGCCGATGTCCGCACCCGCCGCGAACGCCTTGTCGTTACCGGTGATCACGATCGCGCCGATGCCGGGGTCCGCGTCATAAGTCGCAAGCGCCTCGGCGAGCTCGCACGCCAGCGCATCGTTGAGCGCATTCATGCACGCGGGGCGGTTGAGGCGGACAAGGCCGACGCGGTCGCGTCGTTCGACGAGGATGTGCGCGTAGGCCATGGCTATTCTCCGGTGATTGGCCGATTGTAGCCGCCGCGCGCGGCACCGGGCGCGGGTGTCGGCGTCGCGCTTCAGGCCCGGTCGGTCGGGCCGATACCCTGCCGCGCCGCCGCCATCGCCTCGTGCAGCACCACCGGGTCGCCGATGTGATTGGCCAGCAGCAGGATGAGGCGCGCGTTCAGCAACACGCTCTCGGCCTCGCTCAGGTCCCGGTGCAGCGCGAGCAACGCCGCGTAGAAGGCATCGCCGTCGGCAATGTTGGGCTCGGTGATGAGGACACTCACACCACCTCCTCGACAGGTATCCCGCGCCCCAGGGCGCGATCGCAGGCCGTTTGTACCGCCTCGAGATCGAAGCCGCGCCAGCGCGCGCACAGGATCTGATCGGGACGGAACAGATAAACACTGCCTGGCTGCGCGTCATACCGCGTCCGCACCAGGCCCTCGACATCGTGAATCGTGTCGGCCGCGATTACAGCATCGACCGCTTCTCCGGCGCGGGCTACACCGGCATCGCCCGCGGCTTCGGCTTCGTGACTGGTATCGGCTTGATGGTTCGAACCGGCTTCGTCGTTGGACCCGGATTCGTGATTCGTCCCCGCTTCGGCGTTCGGCCCCGGTTCGTGGTTCGTACCGGCGTCTTGGTTCGTACCGGCGTCTTGGTTCGCACCGGCATCTTGGTTCGCACCGGCCGGGTGGTTCGCATCGGCCGCAGTCACCATCACCACGCGACAGCAAACGTCGGCGTCCGACAGTGCTGCAACAGCCGCGGCCGGGGGCCGCCATCCGTACGAGAGGAGCGTGAATTCGCCGCCCAGGTATTCCAGAAGCCAGTCGCCGCGCGCCCCCCGCACCGGCGCGTCGGTAGCGGGCGCGCCGGGCACCATCGCCCCTGCCCACCGCTCGCTCGGCGCATTGGGAGTATTGAGTGGCGACTCCGTGTGCACTCGCGGCACCGACAAGCGACCGCTGTTGACCAGCCGGCGGGCGAAGGGATACGTCCTGGCGAGCCCGAGCACGGCTTCCCGAAAAACGC
>JBDSND010000172.1:0-39463 GCA_039915505.1 Casimicrobiaceae bacterium | reverse complement strand
CCAGGTTCCCCGATCGAGGAGCCGATGCCGCCAGCGTCGCAGCGCGACCGGTATCACCGTGCGGATCCCGGGATGGAGCGCGACCAGTGGCGCAAAGGCTTCCTCGGCGACCCAGTCGACGGCGACTCCCGGCCGGTGCGCGACGATGTCCGCGACCACCGGCAGCGCGTGCACCACGTCCCCGAGCGACGAAGGTCGTACGACGAGCACCGCGTTCATCGCCGCGGTGGGCCGGCGCGCCCGGCAACGTAGAATGCGCGCAGCCGCGTCGCCCTCCAAAGCCCCGCACGTCGGCCGGCAAGGTCGGAACCGCCAGAACGCCCGATGAGCATGGACATGATGATGAGCAGGGAACAGCGCGTAAGCAGGGAACAGCGCGTAAGTAGGGCAAAGCGCGTACGCGGGGAACAGCGCATACGCAGGGAACAGCGCATAAATACCGGACAACGCGTACGCTGGGAACAGCGCGTACGCAGGCTGCGAGCCGTCGCGATCGCGATGGAATCATTCGTTCCCGCGTCGCCAGGGGCGATGATCGCATGTTGCCGCGAGGCGCGGATGAAGTGGCCAGGTGGCTGAACCGTCGTGGCGCCGCCGCTCACCCTTTGCATCATCACCCGCGACGCTGCGACTGAGCTCGCGGCCTGTCTCGCGTCGGTGCCCTTCGCGCAGGACATCGTGGTCGTCGATTCGGGTAGCCGCGACGCCACGGTGGCGATCGCGCGCGCCGCCAATGCGCAGGTGATCGAGCACCCATGGCAGGGTTTCGGTGCGCAGAAGAACTTTGCAGTGGCGCAGGCCCGCACCGACTGGGTACTCTGTCTCGATGCAGACGAACGGTTGACGCCGGAGCTCGCGGCTTCGATCCGCGAGGCACTCGGCGCAGATGCCCGTGGCAGCGCCGACCCGGCGGCCTTCGCGATGGCACGGCGCAACCGTTTTCTCGGGCGCTGGCTGCGGCACGGCGAAGGCTATCCCGACTGGAATACCCGGTTGTTCGACCGGCGGCGGGCGCGGTGGAGCGAGGACGCCGTGCACGAGCACGTGGTCACCGACGGTGCGGTGCTCCGCCTGGCGGGGGATCTGCTGCACGCCTCCGCGGAGTCGATCGAGGGTTACCTTGCCAAGCAGAACCGCTACACGACCCTACAGGCGCAGGCGCTGCATCGTCGCGGGGCACAGCCGAGCGCGGCCCGCATGATCCTCGCGCCGGTGGTGCGCTTCGTGCGCTTCTACCTGCTGCGTGGGGGTTTCCTCGACGGTGTGCCAGGGCTCGTGCACATCGCCATCGGGTGCATGAACAGTTTCACCAAGTACGCCAAACTGCGCGAACTGACGATCCGGAAAACGCCGTGAACGACGCCTCGCCCGCCCCTGCCTCATGCGCGAAGGCCCGGCGATGAGCAGCGTGCTCGTCACCGGCGCGGCCGGATTCATCGGCATGCACGTCGCCGAACGCCTCCTCGCCGAGGGGGACGTGGTGACTGGCGTGGACACGTTCGACCCGTACTACGACGTCGCCCTCAAGGAGGCGCGGGCGGCGCGCCTGGCGGCTCATCCGGCATTCACCCTGCGACGTATCGATTGCGCCGACGCGGCCGCGATGCGCGACCTGTTCGCGACGCGTGGGTTCACGCGCGTCGTGCACCTCGCGGCCCAGCCCGGGGTGCGGTACTCGCTTGTCAACCCGCAGGCTTACGTCCGCAATAACCTCGTGGCGTTCGGGCACGTGCTCGAGGGTTGTCGCCACGCTGGTATCCGGCACCTGGCGTTTGCATCGAGCTCGAGCGTGTACGGGGCGAACCACACCCTGCCGTTCAGCGAGGACCAGGATGTCGACCATCCGGTGAGTTTCTATGCCGCCACCAAGAAAGCTAACGAGTTGATGGCGCACAGCTATAGCCATCTGTATCACCTGCCGACGACCGGCCTTCGCTTCTTCACGGTGTACGGGCCCTGGGGAAGGCCCGACATGTCACCGATGATCTTCACCCGGGCCATCCTCGAGGGCCGGCCGATTGACGTGTACAACCATGGCCGCATGCGGCGCGATTTCACCTACGTCGACGACATCGTCGAGGGCGTCGTCCGCGTGCTCGCGCTGCCCCCTGCAGGAGACGTCGGCGCGCCGGCCGCCGTGTACAACATCGGCAACAGCGACGCGGTCGAGCTCGAGGCGTTCATCACTATTCTCGAAGGGCTGCTCGGCCGTACCGCGGTGAAGCGGTACCTGCCGATGCAGCCCGGCGACGTGCCGGCGACCTACGCATCGATCGACCGCCTGCAGGCGTTGACAGGGTTCGCGCCCCGCACGTCGCTCGCCGACGGACTCGCGCGCTTCGTGGACTGGTACAGGATGTACTACACCGCGAACGCGTAATCGTCGTGCGTCCTGCGGGGGGCGGGCACCACCGAATGCTAGAATTGTGCCGGTTCGCGCTGCGCGCTGGCGCATCCATGTGTGAGTCCCCCGGTTCGTATCCGCGCGACGCCTGCGCCTTTCTTCGACCCTCATTCAGCGTCCTCTACGATGATCCTAGTGACCGGAGGCGCCGGTTTCATCGGCGCGAACTTCGTGCTCGATTGGCTCGCCACGAGCGGCGAGCCCGTGCTGAACCTCGACAAGCTGACCTATGCGGGAAACCTCGGCAATCTCGCGTCGTTGCGCGACGATGGCCGCCACGTCTTCGTGCGTGGGGATATCGGTGATCGGCCCCGGGTCGAGGCGCTGCTGGCGGAGCACCGCCCGCGTGCGGTCGTCAATTTCGCCGCCGAAAGTCACGTCGACCGGTCGATTCACGGACCCGGTGCGTTCATCGAGACCAACGTGGTCGGCACCTTCACGTTGCTCGACGCCGTGCGCGGATACTGGTCGGCGCTGCCGGCGATGGAGCGCCAGGGATTTCGTTTCCTGCACGTATCCACCGACGAGGTGTACGGCTCGCTCGGTCCCGCCGATCCGCCGTTCTGCGAGACCACGCCCTATGCACCGAACAGCCCGTATTCGGCGTCCAAGGCCGGGTCGGACCATCTGGTGCGTGCCTATCACCATACCTACGGCCTGCCGACCCTCACCACGAATTGCTCGAACAACTACGGTCCGCTGCAGTTTCCGGAAAAACTCATCCCCCTGATGATCCTGAACGGCCTCGCCGGCAAGCCACTGCCCGTGTACGGCGATGGCGGCAATGTCCGCGACTGGCTCTACGTGGGCGATCATTGCGCGGCGATCCGGCGGGTGCTGGCGACTGGCGTGCCCGGCGAGACCTATAACATCGGCGGCAATGCCGAGCGGGCGAACATCGACGTGGTGCGCACGCTGTGCGCGATCCTCGATCGCGAAGCCGGGGGGCGTGAGCACGCTGCTCTCGTCACTTACGTCAAGGATCGGCCCGGGCATGATCGGCGCTATGCGATCGACGCCACGAAGATCACCCGCGACCTGGGCTGGGCCCCGGTCGAAACCTTCGAGAGCGGCCTGGAAAAGACCGTGCGCTGGTACCTCGACCACCAGGACTGGCTGCATCAGGTGACGAGCGGCGAATACCAGAACTGGGTGTCGACCCACTACGCGCCCGGCTCCACGGCGGGATCGGCCACTGCGGCCAAGGCCGCCCCCGCTTCCGCCCCGACCCTAACCGGTTGACGCCTGCCGGCCGCTCACGACAGTCCCGATTCATGACACGCAAAGGCATCATCCTCGCCGGCGGTTCCGGCACGCGGCTCTACCCGGTCACCCAGGTCATCTCGAAACAGCTCCTGCCGGTGTACGACAAGCCGATGATCTATTACCCGCTGTCGACGCTGATGCTGGCGGGAATCCGTGACGTCCTGCTCATCTCGACCCCGGAGGACACGCCGCGCTTCACCCAGCTGCTCGGCGATGGCAGCCGCTGGGGTCTCTCGATCCAGTACGCGGTGCAGCCGCAGCCGGAGGGGCTTGCGCAGGCGTTCATCATCGGTCGCAGCTTCGTCGGCGACGCACCTTCGGCGCTCGTGCTTGGCGACAACATCTTTTACGGACACGACCTGCAGGGATTGCTGGGGGGGGCGAGCGCGCGCACCGACGGCGCGACGGTGTTCGCCTATCCGGTGGCGGATCCGGAGCGCTATGGCGTCGCCGAGTTCGATGCCACCGGGCGGGTGCTGAGCCTCGAGGAAAAGCCGCGGGAGCCCAAGTCGCGCTACGCGGTCACCGGTTTGTACTTCTACGATCGCCGCGTGGTCGACGTGGCGCGCGAGCTCAAGCCCTCCGCGCGTGGCGAGCTCGAGATCACCGACGTCAACAAGGTCTATCTCGCCTGGGGCGAGCTCTCTTGCGAGGTGATGGGCCGCGGGATGGCATGGCTCGACACCGGCACCCACGAGTCGCTGCTCGAGGCATCGCAGTACATCGAGACCATCGAGCGTCGGCAGGGCCTGAAGATCGCGTGCCCGGAGGAGATCGCCTATCGGCTCGGGTACATCGATGCCGAGGCCGTGGCCAAACTCGGCCAGGCGATGGCTAAGAATCGCTACGGCCAGTATCTGTTGTCGCTGCTGCGCGAGCCGCTGGTCCGATGAAGGTCACGCCGACGGCGATTCCCGACGTGAAGCTCGTCCTGCCCCGCGTGTTCGGCGACGAGCGCGGGTTCTTCATGGAAAGCTGGAACGCGCGGGCGCTCGCCGACGCGGGTCTCGAGGCCACCTTCGTGCAGGATAACCACTCCCGTTCGCGGCGGGGCGTGCTGCGCGGCCTGCATTACCAGATCGAGCATGCGCAAGGCAAGCTCGTGCGGGTGGTGATCGGAGAGGTCTACGACGTTGCGGTCGACTTGCGCCGCTCCTCGCCCACCTTCGGGCAATCCGTGACCGTGACGCTCTCCGCCGAGAACAAGGCGATGCTGTGGGTTCCCCCCGGATTTGCGCACGGCTTCCTGGTGGTGTCGGAATCGGCGGATTTTCTCTACAAGACCACCGACGCCTGGTACCCGGAGCACGAGCGCACCCTGCTCTGGAACGACCCCGCGCTCGGCATCGCGTGGCCTCTCAGCGGCGAGCCCACCCTGGCCGCCAAGGACGCCGCCGGCGTGCCGCTCGCCTCCGCGGCGCTGTATCCCTAGGCGGGGCCGTTGGCGCGCCCGACCATACTGCTGACCGGCGCCGACGGGCAGATCGGTTACGAACTGCGCACGCTGCTCGCCGCCCATGGCGAGGTCCATGCGACCACACGCGCGACCCTGGACCTCGCCGATGTCGATGCGCTCGTCGCCGCCGTGCAGGCCGTGCGGCCCACGATCGTGGTCAATGCCGCGGCCTATACGGCGGTCGATCGCGCCGAGGACGAGCCGGACCGCGCCCATGCCATCAATGCCCGCGCCCCCGGCGTCCTTGCCGAGGAAGCCGCCCGCACGGGTGCCATCCTGGTGCACTTCTCGACCGATTACGTGTTCGATGGCGCGACGCAGGCGCCGTATCGCGAGGACGCGCCGACTCGCCCCCTCAATGTCTATGGTGCTTCCAAGCTTGCCGGCGAGCAGGCGATAGCGGCCAGCAACGCGAAGGCTCTGGTGTTCCGGACGAGCTGGGTGTACGGCGTCCGCGGCAGCAACTTCCTGCTCACCATCAAGCGGCTTGCCGCGGAACGCGACGAGATTTCGATCGTCGCCGATCAGTTCGGGGTGCCGAACTGGGCACGTACCCTGGCGGGCGCCGTAACGCAAGTCGTCGGCACGGGTCCCGCTGCGATGGCGGAACGAGCGGGCCTCTATCACCTTTCGTGCACCGGTCGCGCCAGCTGGTTCGACTTCGCGTGCGCGATTGTCGGCGAATCACCACATCCGCGCGTTGTTCCCATCGAGACGGCGGACTATCCACGGCCCGCGCGGCGGCCTGCGCATGCCGTGCTCGACACCGGGCGGTTCGCCTCGACGTTCGGTTTTGCGCTGCCGCCATGGCGCGACGATCTCGCCCACTGTCTGCAGGCACTGCCACGCTGAACGCGCACTGACCGTGGCGACTGTCGCCAATCGGCGTCAGTCTTTCGACGCGCCGTGCCAATTGTGCCGTTCGTGCCACTTGTGCCACTTGGGCCGTCGTGGCGTTCGTCCTGTCCGTGGGTTCCTGCCGTTCGTGAACTTCCTGTCGTTCGTGACGTTCGAACCAAACGGCTGCGCTGCAATCGAACCAGCGCATCCTTAAGCGGAGATTCCATGCATCGATCCAACCGGGCGCGCGTCCTTGCACGCTTTTGCGCCATGGCCGCCGCCGTGCCAATGCTGGCCGCCGCCGCGATCACGGCGGTCCCGCCGGCAACGTACATCCCGCCGCCGGCGGCCAAGTCCGCCATCGCGCCCCGCCCGCTGGTGCAGGCGCCCGCGCACGCGATTGCATTGCCGGCGCCCGCGGACAAGGAGCTCGCCGCGCTCAAGGTGCGTACGGCGACGGGCAAGCGCGCCTTTGAAAAGCGTGCGCTCGCCATCGGCATCGGTCGCAACATTCCCGCGGGGGAAACGGCCGTGGTTGGCGCCGATCTGGTATGGCTGCCCACCCCGGACGGCGGCCAGTCGGCACGCATCGAGGTTCGGTCCACGGGCGCCGCCGGAGTCCGGGTAGCCATCGCCATGGTGAAAGGCGACGTGGGGGTGATGGTCCGCTTCGCAGGTGCGGAGCCGGCAACGCGTATTTTCGGTCCGTATCCAACGCTGGAGATCGCGCAGCGCACGACGGCTGACGGCATGTTTTGGTCGCCTGTGATCGAAGGCGACACCGCGGTGGTGGAGCTGCATGCGGAAGCCGGCGTGGCCGTGGATGCCATCAGGCTCGAGGTGCTGCGCCTGTCGCACTTGGCCGTTGCAGGAGAGGGCTTGCGCACCATCACCCCCAAGCTCGTTTCCGACATCGGGCTCGCCGGCTCATGCGAAGTCGACGTCGCGTGCGTCGCCAATCCGACGCAAGCGCTCTTCAACGCAGCACGCAGCGTCGCCAAGATGGTGTTCACCGACCCCGACGGCACGACGGTGACGTGCACCGGCACCCTGATCAACGATGCGGCCACCACCTTCGCGCCATACTTCTATACCGCCAGCCACTGCATCGATTCGCAAGGCGTCGCGGCTACGCTCAACACCTATTGGTTCTTCGATGCCATCGCCTGCAACAGCAAGGCGATTCCGCCGTATGTCCTCCTCACCGGCGGGGCGATGCTCCTGGGACGCAGCGAGGACTACGACTGGTCAATCCTGCGGCTCTACGACGCCCCGCCGGCCGGTGCCCAGTTCTCGGCATGGCGCGCGGAGGCGTTGGAGACCGGCGCCGCCGCCGGCACGATGCATCATCCGGAGGGCGACCTCAAGAAGTGGTCGCAGGGCACGACACAGGGTTACAAGACCTACAGCGATGGCTCGACCTTTGTGCAGATGCGCTGGGGGTCGGGGTCGACCGAGCCGGGCTCGAGCGGCGCGGGCCTCTTCACGTTGTCACCGGGCGGCTACTACGAGCTCCGCGGCGCACTTTTCGGCGGACAGGCGGCGTGCTCCAATCCCGCCGGGATCGACGTGTTCTCGCGCTTCGACAAGGCGCTGCCCCTCATGCGCACCTACCTCACGCCGGGCGTGCCCAACCCCAATGGCGAAGTCGTGGTGGTCGAGTTCTACAACGCCACCCTCGATCACTACTTCATCAGCAGCAATCCCGCCGAGATCAACGACCTCGATACCGGGGTACATTCCGGGTGGGTGCGCACGGGCTTGCGCTTCCTGGCGTACGGCGATCCCGCCCAGGCGCCTGCCGGCGCCACGCCCGTGTGCCGGTTCTATCTGGTGCCCTCGCTCGGCGATTCGCACTTCTACTCCGGTGACCCAAACGAGTGTGCCCAGACCGCGGCGCGGTTCGGCGCGTCGTGGACCTTCGAGAGCCCATCGGTGTTCTGGACCGTGCTGCCCGATCGCAGCAGCGGGGCGTGTCCGACAGGCATGCAGCCGGTGTTCCGCTTCTTCCACTCCGCGCGCACCAACCATCGCTACACCATGGAGGTCGACGTGCGCGACGATCTCGCCAGTACGCCCGGGTGGATCGCTGAAGGCTACGGGCCGCAGGCAGCGATCATGTGTTCGCCACTCGACTGACAAACCGGGGCGCGCTGCCGGCGTCGAGCCGAGGGCATGGCAGACGTGGCGCGAATGCCGCGCTTGGCAATGCGCGTCTGCATAAAAACGACGCCCGGCGTGACCGGGCGTCGTGACATCGCAAGCCTCGCGCGAGAGGCGTCAGCGCAAGCCCTGGGTATATTCCGCCGCCGCGCGCATCTGCGCCTCGCTCATGCGCGCGGCGATCGTGCCCATGATCCGGCCGGTCGCGTCCTTGCCTTCCTTGTCGTTGCCGCGCTCGCCTGCCTTGAAGGCCTTGAGCTGCTCGAACGTGTATTCGGCATGCTGGCCAGCGAGGCGAGGATAGTTCTTGGGGATACCCACCCCACTGGGCGCATGACAAGCCGCACACGCAGGGACACCGAGGTTGGCATCGCCGCCGCGATAGAGCTTCTGGCCAGCCTTGGCGAGGGTGGCATCCTTGCCCCCACCGGGCTTCGGCTGCTGCTGCGCGTAGAAAGCACCGAGCGCCGCCATCTCCTCGGGACTCAGCGGTGCCGCCATGCCCTGCATGATGGCGTTGACCCGGATCCCGGCCTTGAAATGCGCGAGTTGGCGCGCGATGTAATCCGCTGGCAGGCCCGCGAGATTCGGATTCACGGGGGCGACGCTGTTGCCATCGGCGCCGTGGCAGGCCGCGCAGACGGTTTGCGCAGTCGACTTGGCCTTGTCGAGATCGACCTTCGCCTTGGATTGGGCCGGCGCCTCCGCGGTCGCAGACGCGGCGGTCGTGGCGGGTTCCGCCCCGCTGGTCACGCTCGCTCCGAGGCTCGCGACTCCGGCAACGCCGGCAAGCAACAACATGCGTATCATCTAGTGTCCCGAATCGGAAGTTCGTTGAATAGACTTGCGATGGCCGCGGCGGCGCCCAAGAACGGCGAAACGGTGCGCAGCGAGAAACTCGCCGCAGCGCACGTCGATCACTTCGAGAACCTTCGCAAGGCGAGCGACGAAGCGGCGCGCCGTTGCTCGATGTTTGTGTGCAGCGAACTTCCGATTCGGGACACTGGAGCTCCTCGAGCGCCTTGCAGACCGCACTCCACGGATGCGGAACTCCGCGCCGCAACCATCCGCCCGGTTCATGATGCCAAAACACGCCATTGTAACGGAATCGTCCTGGCCGGTTAACGTGCGCCCCGACCGGCGCGGCCGGGCGTGAAGCATCCGCTACAGCAAGCCGAGTTCTATTGCACCTGCGCCAACGACGAGCAGCTCCCGGATCCCGGGCCGCCCGAGGTTGCATTCGCGGGCCGATCCAATGCCGGCAAGTCGAGCGCGATCAACGCTCTTGCCAACCGGACGCGGCTCGCATTTACCAGCAAGACGCCTGGACGGACCCAGCAGATCAATTTCTTCGCCCTGCGGGGCGGGGCGCTGCTCGCGGATCTGCCGGGCTACGGCTATGCGGCAGTGCCTCAAGAGCTCAAGCGCCACTGGCAGGAATTCCTCGCGCGCTACGTCGCCACGCGGCAGTCGCTGGTCGGCCTGGTGCTGGTGGTCGACGTCCGGCGTGGCATGACGGCCTTGGACCTCGATCTGCTCGCGGCCTTCCTGCCGAGCTCGCGCCCGGTCTTGGTGCTCGCCACCAAGAGCGACAAGCTCACGCCGTCGGCGCAGCGCGCGGCTGCGCGCGACATCGCGCGTGAATTGCAGGCGAGCTTCCCGCTGCACGGTGAGCGTATGGAGGTAATCGCGTTCTCCGCGCTGCGCCGCCTCGGCGTGGACGATGCCGAGCGCGTCATCGCCGGCTGGCTGGGCGAGGACGGTCTCCTGGCCGCGATGCCGTCGCCACGGGACACGACCCCGACGGCGTCAGGTGCGCGCAAAGCCGGGCGTGAGCGCAAAAGCCGGGCGTGAGCGCAACGCCGGGCGTGAGCGCAACGCCGGGCATGTGTCCAGCCGAAGCGCGGTGGATGCGCCCAAGAAAAGGCCCCGGCATCAAGGGGAGTGATGCGGGGCCCGAAACGCCCGCACAGGGGAAGAATGCCCCTGTGCGGGCACCCGCTCAGGGAGGAAAGCGGGAGACGTGAATGACCGTCTGCTTTTATGACCGGGGGCCTTGGAATGAAGTTCCACGACACGGCCAAAAACTACAGGCGACGGTCTAAGACGCGGCTGGAGAAGGGCTGCCGCGTCCCACGCGCAGGGCGCGCCCGGATGCGCCCTCTTCGGCTGCCTCGCCCTCCGGTATGCTCCGGATAATCCCGTTGCCCTCGCCACTGCCCGATGACCTTTCACTACACCGGTCGGTTCCCCACCCGACGCATGCGACGTTTGCGTCGCGACGACTTCTCGCGCCGGCTCGCACGCGAGCATCGCCTCGCATCAGACGATTTCATCTACCCCGTGTTCGTGCTGGAAGGGTCCGGTAAGGAGGAGCCGGTGCCTTCGATGCCCGGGGTTGCGCGGAAGAGCATCGACGTCCTGCTTCGCGACGCCGAACGTTGCATGACCCTGGGGATACCCGCCATGGCGCTCTTCCCGGTCGTCGCTCAGGACCAGAAGTCGCTCGACGCCGGTGCCGCGTGGTCGCCCGATGGCCTCGTGCAGCGTACGATCCGGTCGCTGAAGGCCCGCTTCCCGAACCTCGGGGTGATCACCGACGTTGCGCTCGACCCGTATACCAGCCACGGTCAGGACGGGATCCTGGACCCCACGGGGTATGTCGACAACGACGTGACGGTGGCCGCACTGGTCCACCAGGCGCTCTCTCACGCCGAGGCGGGCGCGGACATGGTCGCACCCTCGGACATGATGGACGGACGCATCGGTGCGGTCCGCGCCGCGCTCGATGCGGGTGGCCAGCAGCACACCCGCATCCTCGCCTACGCGGCCAAGTACGCGTCGTCGTTCTATGGGCCGTTCCGGGATGCGGTCGGCTCGGCGGCGAACCTCGCCGGCGGTGACAAGTACACGTACCAGATGGATCCCGCGAACAGCGACGAGGCGCTCTGGGAGGTTCACCTCGACCTTCAGGAGGGGGCGGACATGGTCATGGTCAAGCCCGGCTTGCCGTACCTCGACATCGTGCGCCGGGTGAAGGATGCCTTCGGCGTGCCGACCGCCGTCTACCAAGTTTCCGGTGAGTACGCCATGCTCAAGGCGGCGGGTGCGAACGGCTGGATCGATGAGAAGGCCTGCATCCTCGAGTCCCTGCTGGCCTTCAAGCGGGCAGGCGCCAACGCCATCCTCACCTATTTCGCGCTCGATGCCGCCACCTGGCTGGCCGAGGCGAAACGTTAGCCTTCGACCACGATGCCTGCAGCAGCGCCGTCAAATCGGCGCTAGACGAGAATTTTGTGACAACGGAACTATGCAACGTCACGATGCCTGTAGCAGCGCCGACAGGTCGGCGATGCAGAAGCGCGGTTCGTCGGCCCGGCGCGGCCGATTGTGGCGCTGCGCCGGGCTAAGAACGGACAGCCGGACGCCTATATCCGGGCTTTCGATCAGCAGCTCGGCACCCGCGGCGTCGTCACCTCGTGGCGATAGGGCCGCGTAACGGATGCCGTCGCCGGCGAGGGCCATTTCCACGGATTTCGGATCGTCGGCGACGATCTCGATCCGTACGTCGCTGTGCACCGTGGCCCACCCCGCCGCCACCCCGCCGACCAGGACCGGGGCGAATCGCTCAAGGCGCTTCATCCAGCGCAACGCCTCGCGTCGCTGCGCAGCCAGCGAGGCCGCATGGGTGTCGGCCGCGAACAGCGCATGGTAGTCAGTGAGCGCTTGCTGCACGTCCTCGTTAGACGGCAGGCCCATGCCTTCGGGGAGACCGAGGTGCCGCGCGGCCTTGCGCTTGGCTGCCGACCAGTCGGACATCCCGTGCTCGGCAATCAGCCGGGCGGCGCCCTGGGCGATGCGGGCCCGGTCGTGACCCCCGCGCATACTTCCCGCCACGCCCATGCAATCCGCCGGCTGATGGCCGCGGCGACTGCGCTCCCGGGCCATCAGAACAGTTGCTCGCGGATGTCCCGCCCGGCCGGGGAGGGCGTGGGGCCCGCGAAGCTCTCATCGCGCCGGGGCGGGTACTCGGCGAAGAAGATCTCGGCGATCCCGCTGGAATCGTCGCGCAGTCCCGAAGCCGGATTGACCCGGACGGTGACGATACCTTCGGGCATGGCCCGGGTCGCCTCCGGAGTGCCCTTGAGGGCTTTACCCATGTAGGCCATCCAGATCGGCAGCGCGGCGACCGAGCCGGTCTCGTTGTTGCCGAGGCTCCTCGGCTGGTCGAAGCCGATCCACGCAACCGCCACCAGATCGGCGTTGTAGCCGCAGAACCACGCGTCGACATTGTCGTTGGTGGTGCCGGTCTTGCCGGCGAGATCGCTGCGCCCGAGCGACTGGGCCTTGGCGGCGGTACCGTAGCGCACCACGTCGCGCAGCAGCGACGTCATCATGTAGGCATTGCGCGGATCGATCGCCTGCTCGGCATTCTTGCCCACCACCTGCGGTGCCGCCTGCGATAGCACGTTGCCGCGGCTGTCGATGATGCGCGAGATCAGATAGGGCTGCACCCGGTAGCCGCCGTTGGCGAATACGGCATAGGCGCCGACCATCTGGAGCGGCGTTGCCGCGCCGGCGCCGAGGGCCATCGGCAGGTACGGGGGGTGCAGCTTGGGGTCGAATCCGAACCGGGTAATGTAATCCTGGGCATATTTTGGCCCGATGGCCTGCATGATCCGCACCGTCACCAGGTTCTTGGACTTAGCGAGCGCCGTCCGCAGCCGCATCGGGCCGTCGAACTTTCCGTCGTAGTTCTTCGGCTCCCAGGCATCGGAACCGGTCTTGTCAGCCGACAGGAAGAACGGCGCATCGTTGATCACGGTGGCCGGCGTGAATCCCTTTTCCAGCGCGGCCGAGTAGATGAAAGGTTTGAAGCTCGATCCCGGCTGGCGCTGTGCCTGGGTGGCATGGTTGAACTTGTTCCGGTCGAAGTCGAAGCCGCCGATCAGGGCGAGAATCGCCCCGTCCTCGGGTTTCATTGCGACAAAGGCGGACTCGGCCTGCGGCACCTGCGCGATGGCGTAGCGGCCCTTTTCCTCCCTGGCGACCCGGATCACCGCCCCGCGGCGCACCCGGGTGGTCGCGGCGGCCTTGTCAGAGAGTGCGCGGGCGGCGAACTTGAGGCCGTCGCCGCTGATCTTGATCTCCTCGCCATCGTCGAGCACGGCGTTCACCTCGGTGGGCGACGCCTCCAGCACGACCGCGGCCGGCAGCCCGTCGACCTCGATCGCTTCCTGGAACACCTTCTCGAGCGCGGTTTCACGCTCGGCCTCGTCGGCGGGCAGGCTCACGTAGGCCTCGGGACCCCGATACCCGTGCCGCCGGTCGTAGTCGAGCACGCCGCGGCGTACCGCCGCGTAGGCGGTCTCCTGGTCCGCCCTGCGGATGGTGGTGAATACCGTGATGCCCTTCGTATAGGCGTCCTCGCCATAGGCCTCGAACACGATCTGGCGGGCCATCTCCGCGACGTATTCGGCGTGGAAGGCGATCGCATCCCTCAGATACTGGCGCACGGGCAGGGACTGGTCCTTCGCTTTCGCATACTCGGCGTCGTCGATGAACCGCAGATCGTGCATGCGGCGCAGCACGTAGAGCTGGCGTGTCTTGGCCCGCTTGGGATTGCTGATGGGGTTGTAGGCTGAGGGCGCCTTCGGCAGGCCCGCGAGCATTGCGGCCTCCGCCACCGTCAAGTCTTTCAGCGGCTTGCCGAAATAGATCTGACTGGCGGCGGCGAACCCATAGGCCCGCTGTCCGAGGAAGATCTGATTGACGTACAACTCGAAAATCTGGTCCTTACTGAGGTTTGCCTCGATTTTCCAGGCGAGCAGGACCTCGCGCAGCTTGCGGGTGAGGGTCTTCTCCCGGGTCAGGAAGAAGTTGCGGGCCACCTGCATGGTGATCGTGCCCGCCCCCTGCTGGGTGCCGGAAGACAGGTTGGCGGCCGCGGCCCGGAGCACGCTGAGGTAGTCCACCCCACCATGCTGATAGAACCGCTCATCCTCGGCCGCCAGAATAGCCCGTTTCATGACCTCGGGCACCTCGCCGATGCCGACCACCGCGCGCCGCTCCTCGCCGAACTCGCCGATCAGCTCGCCTTCGGCGGAGACGATCCGCAGCGGCACCTTGGGCTGGTAGTCGGTCAGGGTGTCGAGCGACGGGAGGGTCGGGTACAGCAGCGCCAGCACGAAGGCGCCCAGGAGCGCCCCGACCACGGCCAGGCCGAGGATTACGGACCCGACGTAGAGAAGCCAGCGCTTTAGCATGATGGGATGAAACGTATGAGAAGGGGGGCTGCCACCCGATTATATGCAGCCTTACAACAACCGGGCCGGCCGCGAGGCAAACAAATTGCAAAGGTACGTACTTGCTGCCAGCCTTTAATGTAGATTATTAGCATCTGCCCCCGGGGTTCCATGGTCGCTGACAGACTCACTTCCACCTTCGATTTCCTGCAAACCAAGAGCCCCGCGCTGGTCGGGGTCGACGTGAGTTCCACGTCGATCAAGATGGTGGAGCTCTCGGATGCCGGCAAGGGGACCTATCGCCTGGAGCGCTACACGATCGAGCCGCTCCCCAAGGACGTGGTCACCGACGGCAACATCGGCAACCTCGATCCGGTCACCGACGCCCTGAAGCGCGCCTGGAAGCGCCTCGGCAGCCGGAACCGCAGCATTGCCATGGCCCTGCCCGCCGCGATGGTCATCACCAAGAAGATCATCGTACCCGCCGGGCAGCGCGAGGAGGACCTCGAGCTCACGGTCGAGGCGGAAGCCAACCAGTACATTCCGTTCGCCCTGGACGAGGTCAACCTCGATTTCCAGGTCATGGGACCGGCGCCCAGCAACCCGGACGAGGTCGAGATCCTGATCGCCGCCTCCCGGAAGGAAAAAGTGGAAGACCGGGTCGCGGTCGCCGAATCGGCGGGCCTGAAGCCACGGGTCATGGATGTCGAATCCTACGCCACCCAGGAGGCCCTGCGACTGATCGCCCCCTCGCTGCCCGCCTCCGGCCGCGACCAGAACATCGCCCTAGTGGATATCGGCGCCCACGTCACTCATTTCTACGTGCTGCGCAACAACCACTTCCTGTTTTCCCGGGACCAGGCGTTCGGCGGCAACCAGCTCACCCAGGATATCCAGCGCGCCTTCAACCTGTCGCCCGAGGAAGCCGAGTCGGCCAAGAAAAGCCAGGGGCTTCCCGAGAACTACGACTCCGACGTGCTGCAGCCTTTCATGGAGACCCTGGCACTGGAAGTGACCCGCGCCTTGCAGTTCTTCTTCACGTCGACATCGTATAACCAGGTCGACCAGATCATCCTGGCCGGAGGCTGCGCGCTCCTGCCGGGGCTCGATGAGCTGGTGGCCAAGCGGGCTGGCATCAATACCCTGATCGCCAATCCATTCGCGCAGATGCAAAGCACCGACAAGATCCGCCCGCGTCAGATCGCCCAGGATGCGCCGCTCCTGCTGATCGCCTGCGGGCTCGCCCTGCGGAGCTTCGAATGAGCGCGGCGGCCGGAGGCCAGGCCCGTAGGGCGCGTCGGCGCGCGATTGAGGGGCGGCCGACCCCCACGCGGGTGGTTCCGCCGGCGACCGTGCGGAGGCCGCGAATGAGCGCGGCGGCCGGAGGCCAGGCCCGGAGGGCGCGTCAGCGCGCGATTGAGGGGCGGCAGGCACCGTCGGGCTTGTCCCGCCGGCAAGGGTGCCGAGGCCGCGCATGAAGATCCGCATCAATCTACTCCCCCACCGCGAGCAGAAGCGCGCGGCCCGGCAGCGACAGTTCGTCGGACTCGCCATCAGCCTCGCCCTGCTGGGCGTCGCCGTCGTGGTGCTGGTGCACTTCGTCATGGCGGCGCGTATCGAGGACCAGGAGAGTCGCAACCGCCTGCTCAAGACTGAAATCGCCAAGCTGGACGAGCAGATCAAGGAAATCGACAAGCTGCGCGAGCAGACCCAGGCGCTGCTTGCGCGCAAGCAGGTGGTCGAGACCCTCCAGGCCAACCGAACCGAGGCGGTCCACCTCCTCGATCAGATCGTGCGGCAGCTGCCCGATGGAATCTACCTCAAGGCGCTCAAGCAGCAAGGTCCCAAGGTCACCGTCGTGGGTTACGCCCAGTCCAATGCCCGAGTTTCAACCCTGATGCGCAACATCGAGGCATCTCCCTGGCTGCAGCAGCCCGAGCTCGTGGAGATCAAGGCGGTGGCCTCGCCGACGACCAAGGACACCCGCATCAGCGAGTTCACACTCAACTTCCAGATCAAGCGTGAGGCACCGCGCACGGACGTTGGAGCCAAACCGACCGGCAACCCCGTGACCGCTGCGGCCAAGGGGGAAAAGGCATGAACCTCGACGATCTCCGCCGCCTCAACATCCGCGACGCCGGCAACTGGCCGATCCTGCCCAAGCTCGCCATCCTGTTCGCAATCTTCCTGGTGATCGTGGGCGCCGGTGCATTCCTCGACTGGAAGGATCAGTACGATGCCCTCGAACGATCGGGGCAGGAAGAAGCGACGCTGCGCACCCAGTACACGGAGAAGAAGGCCAAGGCCATCAACTACGAACTGTACGTGCAGCAGCTCAAGGAAATTGAGCAGTCGTTCGGGGCGCTGCTGAAGCAGTTGCCCAACCGCTCGGAGATGGACGCGCTGCTCACCGATATTAACCAAGCCGGCCTGGGTCGCGGCCTCGCGTTCGAGCTCTTCAAGCCCGCTGCGCAGGAAAAGATGGCGGAGTTCTACGCCGAGCTGCCGATCGAAGTGAAGATCACCGGCGGCTTTCATGACATGGGCGCATTCGCGAGCGACGTCGCCCAGCTACCGCGGATCGTGACCCTGAACGATGTCGCAATCAGCAACGACAAGGGCGTGCTCACCTTGGAAGCTATCGCCAAGACCTTCCGCTACCTTGACGAGGACGAGATCGCGAAACAGCGCAAGCTCGTGAAGGAAGCCAAGGAGAAGGGCAAGCGATGAGACGCTCGTTTCCCTTGTTGGTGGCATCGGTAATGGCGCTCGCGGGTTGTGGTGGGGAAAGCCATCAGGATCTGCGCAGCTGGATGGCCGAGCAGGGCGCCAATGCAAAGGGCCGGCTCGAGCCACTGCCCCAGATGCGCCCGTACGAGCCGTTTGCCTACAACGCGTTCGACCTGCCGGACCCGTTCAAGCCGCGCAAGATCGAGCCCCCGAAGGGCAATAGCAAGCTCGCCCCGGATCTCCTGCGACGCAAGGAGCCGCTCGAATCCTATCCCCTCGAGTCGCTCAACATGGTGGGTACGCTGCAACGGGATAGCCAGACGTACGCGTTGGTGCGCACCCCCGAGAAGGATCTCTACCAGATCCGGCCCGGCGCGCATCTTGGCCAGAACTACGGCGTCGTGCTCGGCGTCACGGACAGCGAGATCAAGTTGAAAGAGCTCATCCAGGACGGCGCCGGCGACTGGACCGAACGGTCCAGCACGCTCCAGCTCCTCCAGCCCAACAAGGAGGCTCGAAAATGAGCGCGTTCGTTTCGCATGGCCGGGGCGCCGCGCGCGCGACGGCGCTCGATGTCCTTCGTTTCGTCGTGGCGATTTGCGCACTCGCACTCGCCGGGCTGGCGGGGGCGCAGGGTGCTAACAGCCTCGAGAACGTGAACGTCGCCAAGGGCGCCTCCGGGCGGACGATCATCCGCTTTACGTTGAAGGAACCACCCGCCAATCCGCCCGCGGGATTTGCGATCGCGAGCCCCCCGCGCATCGCCCTGGACTTCCTCGATACCGCCAACGGCCTCGGCGCGGCCCAGCGTGCGATCGAAGACGGCGCCTTGCGCAGCCTCAACGTCGTCCAGGCAGGCAATCGCACCCGCGTCGTCTTCAACCTCAATCGCCCGCAGAACTTCGAGACCTCGGTCGAGGGCAACAGCGTTCTGGTCACGCTGCTCGACCAGGCCCCCGGGACCGTGGCAGACGGCCAGGCGGCACAGGTGCAGCGCTTCGCCGAGGCGCGCGCCGCGGACCTCCAGCACGCCCTGCGCGATGTCGACTTCCGCCGCGGCAAGAATGGCGAGGGCCGGATCATCGTTGACCTGTCCGACAACACCACCGGCATCGACATTCGCCAGCAGGGCGCGTCGCTCATCGTCGACTTCCTGCGGACCTCGGTGCCCCGCAACCTGGAGCGTCGGCTCGATGTCGGCGACTTCGGCACGCCGGTGGTCGGCATCGAAACCTTCAATCAGGGCGGCAACGCCCGCATGGTGATCGAGCCCAAGGGCCTCTGGGAGCACTCGGCCTACCAGGCCGACAACCGCTTCATCCTTGAAGTGAAGGCGATCCAGGAAGACCCGAACAAGCTCACCCAGGGCACCCGCCAGGGCTACAAGGGCGAAAAGCTGTCGCTCAACTTCCAGAACGTCGAGGTTCGCTCGGTACTGCAGGTGATTGCCGACTTCACCGGTCTCAACATCATCACCAGCGACACGGTGCAGGGCAGCCTCACGTTGCGTCTCAAGGACATCCCCTGGGACCAGGCGCTCGACATCATCATGCAGACCAAAGGCCTCGACATGCGCAAGAACGGCAATGTCGTGCTCATCGCGCCGCGCGAAGAGCTGGCCCTGAAGGAAAAGCAGGCCCTAGAGGCCCAGCAGCAGATCAGTGACCTCGAGCCGCTGCAGACTGAGATGTTCCAGCTCAACTACCAGAAGGCCGCGGACATCCAGAAGCTCATTTCCGACGAGAAGCAGAAATTCCTGTCCAAGCGCGGCAGCGCGGTCGTGGATCCCCGCACCAACATCCTGTTCGTGCAGGACACCGCCCTGCGCCTCGACGAGATCCGCCGGCTGATCCGGCAAATCGACATCACCGTCCGGCAGGTCGTGATCGAGGCCCGGATCGTGATCGCCGACGACAAGTGGGGACGCCAGCTCGGCGCCCGGTTCGGGGCTCAAAACGGATTCACCATCGGTCGGCGATTCGCGGTCGGCCAGGGTGGCAGCCTCAATACGCAGCCGGTGGTCTCCCTGCAGGGTGACAAACTGATCCGCGAAACTCGTACCCAAACACCGTATGAGCTCGGGTCAGGCCTCGCCAGCGCCGGTTATTCGGATTCGCCCCAACTCAACGTCAACCTGCCGATCGGCAATCCCGCAGGACAGCTGGCATTGACCCTGATCAACCTCGGCAGCGGCAACCTGATCAACCTCGAGCTCTCGGCGCTGGAGGCGGAGAATCGTGGCAAGGTGGTGTCGAGCCCGCGGGTGGTGACGGCCGATAACCAGAAGGCCTCGATCGAGCAGGGCACCGAGATCCCGTACGTGACCCCCGGCTCGGGTAATTCGCCACCGACGGTGCAATTCAAGAAAGCGGTGATGCGCCTCGACGTCACCCCGCAGATCACGCCCGACAGCCGGATCATCATGACCATCGAGATCCGCAAGGATTCCGTCGGCGCATTCGTGCCGGTCCAGGGCGGCGGCAGCGTGCCGTCCATCGACACCAAAAACATCACCACCCAGATCTCGGTCAACAACGGCGAGACCGCGGTGATCGGCGGGATCTACGAGGAAGAAGTCCGCAGCGACATCACCAAGGTGCCCTTCCTGGGTGATCTGCCGGTGATCGGCAACGTCTTCAAGTCGACCGACCGCAAGAGCAATAAGACCGAGCTCCTCATCTTTCTGACCCCCCGGGTCCTCAAAGACACGATCAACGCCGTCAAGTAGGTCCGCGACACAGCGGGCACACCGCTGCTGCGGGTCGTGGTGATGGCCCCGGGGCGTCGTAGTGATGACCCCGGCGCGGCGTGTGGTGAATGTCCGCGGCGCAGCGTCGTGATGGCCGCATGCGGCAGCCCAGCCATGCTGCCGATCCGCCTGACCCGCATTGCCGTGCGCCGATGGCGTCCGGCGCCGGCCAGAGGCGACTGCCGTCCCGGCCGGATTCTCGGGGCGGCGTGCTGCACGACGTGCGTCCGCCGAGCCCGACCACGACTGGACCGCGATCATGCAGAACACACCCTTCGGCTAAAATGCCGCGATGCAACTGCACAGGGGCAATCTCTTCCTGGTCGGACTGCCTGGCGCCGGCAAGAGCACGTTCGGGCGTGCGCTCGCGCGTCGTTTCGGCAAGGTCTTCGTCGATGCCGACACCGAGCTGGAAGCGCGCCTGGGCGTTTCCATCCCGACCATCTTCGAGATCGAGGGTGAGACGGCGTTTCGCGACCGCGAGGAGGCAGTCATTGCCGACCTGGTCGTGCGCACCGGCATCGTCCTCGCGACCGGCGGCGGCGCAGTGCTGCGCGAAGGCAATCGCGCCCGCCTCGCCGACCAGGGCAGCGTTCTCTACCTCCATGCCACGCCCCAGATGCTATGGCACCGCGTGCGGCACAACCGGCACCGGCCGCTGCTCAACACCGGCGACCCGCTCGCCCGGCTGGAGGAGCTGTATGCCTCGCGCGACCCGCTCTATCGAGGGGTCGCCGACGAGGTGATCGAATCCGAGCGCGAGCAGCTGGCGCGGTTCGCGGCCTCGCTCGCGCAAGAGCAGCGCAACGTCCTCGGCGCATGATGGACGCCGCCGGGTCCCGTGACGCGGGCCGCAACATCGCCCGGCACATCGACGTCGCACTGGGCGCGCGCAGCTACCGCATTCACATTGGGGCCGGTGGTCTGCAGGCGGCCGGCTCGATCCTGCGCGACCGTGGCGCCGGTGACCGCGTCGTGATCGTCAGCAATGCCGTGGTTGGGCCGCGATGGCTCGCGCCACTGCGCGACGCGCTCAACGGCGCCGGCATCCACGCCGACACGATCCTCATTCCCGACGGTGAGGCCCACAAAAGCCTGGCGACGCTGGAGGACGTACTCACCCGGCTCATCGAGCTGAAGGTCGACCGCTCGACCTGGCTCGTCGCCCTTGGGGGCGGGGTAGTCGGCGACCTCGCCGGTTTCGCGGCTGCGATCTATCAACGCGGCATTCCGTTCGTGCAGGTTCCCACCACGCTCCTGGCACAGGTCGACTCGTCGGTGGGAGGCAAGACCGCCGTCAACCATCCGCTTGGCAAGAACATGATCGGTGCGTTCCACCAGCCGGAAGCGGTGATCATCGATACCGATTGCCTCGCCACGCTGCCGGCGCGAGAGTTCGCGGCGGGGATGGCCGAAGTGATCAAGTATGGCGCCATCTGCGACGTGGCCTTTTTCGCGTGGCTCGAGACGAATGTCGATCGCCTGGTCGAGCGCGCGCCGGACGCGCTCGCTTACGCCATCGCGGAGAGCTGCCGCCTCAAGGCGGAGATCGTCGCCCGCGACGAGCGCGAAACCGGTGATCGCGCGCTACTCAACTTCGGGCACACCTTCGGACACGCCATCGAGACCGGCACTGGCTATGCGGGGTGGCTGCATGGCGAAGCGGTCGCGGCGGGCATGGTGCTGGCGGCGAGCCTTTCGGTGCAACGCGGCGACCTCTCCTCCGAGGATTGCGCGCGCCTCACCCGGCTGCTCGCCCGGACGCAGCTTCCCGTCGACGCTCCTGCGCTGGGGTTCGAGCGCTATCGCAAACTCATGGAACGCGACAAGAAGGTGCTCGCCGGGACCATGCGGTTCATCCTGCTGCGGGGCATCGGTGCTGCCTATGTCGCCAGCGACGTCGCCGCCGAGGATCTGGCTTCCATCGTGCCTTAGGCCGCACATGGTGACCGTGGCCCGTGCAGCAGCCCGATGGCGATGGGGAGCAACGTCGTAATCCGCGCGCCGGACCAAGGTCAGACAGTGGCTGGGCCGGCCACGCGGTGGATGGATTGGCCACGCATCGAGCCACCGGCGAACTCATACCGCGCCTGCCGCCGACGCCCGCAGAACTTGCAGGTTCGACCGCCTCTACGTGACGGCGATCCGTGCAGGGCGCCCTATGAGGCCAAAGGAAACCGCGCCCGAGGGCGCCGTTTCCTGGAACAGCGTCAGGAGTGCGCCCGGCTCAAATACAGTTCAGCGTGGCCGTCTGGCTCTGCTGCGGCGTGCCGGAGTCGCGCACGATCACGTTCGCCGTTCCGGGCGAGCCGTTGCCGTTGACCTGGATCCTGGCCACGAAGCTATTGCTCGAGCTCGGCTGCTGGGTGACGATGGCCGTGCCTCCCGGGGACGCTCCGACCGACACGTTATAGGACTGCGTGCCTCCCGTTACCACGATCGAGAACGTCACGTTCGCGTTGGCGCACGTACCGCTTTGCGAAGTGGGCGCGATGGTGAGCGTCGAAGGGGCGACCACGGGCGGCTTTGGACGGTCCAGCGTGCCGGGGACGTTGTTCAGCGTCGCCGTCGTCTGCCGGCCCGTCGCGTCCAGGATCGAGAAGGTGAGTGGCTGCACGCAGGTGCCGTTGGTGATCGCCTCGAAGAATCCCCCGGGCTGGTTGACGGTCGCATTGACGATCGTCACGGCCTGCGGGAAGGACGGCGTGATCCGGTAGGGCGGCGTTCCCCCGTAGATGTAGTAGTCGACCCGTGCGCCCGCCGTACACTCGTCGCTATAAGCACCGGTGATCGTCGCATCGCCGGGGACCACCGTGAGGATGGTCGAGCCATTGGTGTTCTGGATTACCAGGAAGTTGGCAGTGCGCTGCTGGCCCGTGGTGAGATCGGTGGCCCGGAGTTGCGCGGGCTGGGTGGGCGCATCGACGTTGGCCTGCACGATCACCTGAGCGAGGCCCGAGGCATCGGAGGTGACGGTCACGGTCGCGGCGAGCGGCTGGCCCGGGTTGTTGGTCAGGATGCCGTACGGCCCGGAAACCACGTCGAAGCGGATTTGCCGGCCGGCGATGGGCGCCCCCCCGGGTCCCTGTACCACGATGCTCGCGACCCCGGTCTGGCCGGAGCAGATGGCGGTACTCCCGCACTCGGTGCGGTTCGGCGTCACGCTGAACGTGTTGAAGAGCGTGGCCACGCGAACGGTCACGTTGACCGGCGCGGTCTGGCCGACGGCATCGGTGACCGTCACCAGAACCGGCGTATCGCCCGCGACGTCGGCGGCGATCAGGACGATGCTATTACCATTGACGGTTTGAGCGACCGGGAGCACCGTTCCATTACTGGAGAACGCCCGGTAAGGCCCCACTCCGCCGCTGATCGTGAGCACTGTGGGCACCCCGGAATAGACCGTCGTATTCGAGGGCAGCACGACCAGGGCGGGCGTCGCGGGCGGCGCCGGCGTGAAGGGATTGTTCGGGGCACCACTGCCTCCGCCGCAGGCAGATAGGCCTATCACGCCCAGAAGCGCCACGAGGCTCGCGAAACGGTGCAGCCAGACGGCTAGAAAATGGTGGTTGGCCATGGTCATCCTGATGATGTTGTCCTAATTGCGGCGGCAGACTGTGGGTGTTTTGAACGTTGCAACAAGCATCTAGCGAATATTGTTGAGAGTAAGGCTACGACGGGTGGCGTGCAAGCTTTTTGGCGTCCGGGGCCGGGAACGACGAGGTTCATTGTTGCGCGGCCGCGCCAACCTTGCCGCAATGCAGCATCGTCGGTAGTATCAAAAGGTTTCGCCTCCGCCGTCTGGTGGCGGCGGACTTCTGCCGTCCTTCCGGGGGCGGGTTGCTCACCGAGCAGGCACAACAGGTCTGCGGCGCCAAAGGCGAGGACATTGTGATAGACGCTTCCGTGCAACAACGGCAACTCGTTCCGGTTCGACAGGGTTTGTACGATCCGGCCAACGAGCACGACGCGTGCGGCCTCGGCTTCATCGCCCACATCAAGGGTCAGAAGAGCCACGCCATCGTGACCCAGGCGTTGCAGATCCTGAAGAACCTCACCCATCGAGGTGCCACGGGCGCGGATGCACTGCAAGGCGATGGTGCCGGGATCCTGATCCAGCTGCCGGATGCCTTTCTCCGCCGTGCCTGCGGGCGCTCCGGCCTTACCCTGCCCGCGGTCGGGCAGTACGGCGTCGGGATGGTGTTTCTGCCCAAGGAGCCGGCGTCGCGGATGGCCTGCGAGCAGGAGATCGAGCGCGCGATCCTCAGCGAGGGCCAGATCCTGCTCGGCTGGAGGGACGTGCCGACCGACAACAGCGGGCTCTCGGTCCGTACCAAGGAAGTCGAGCCGATCATCCGGCAGGTGTTCATCGCCCGCGGCACCAATGCGATGGACCAGGACGCGCTGGAGCGCAAGCTCTACATCATCCGCAAAAAGGCGGGGCACGCCATCCAGGCACTGAAGTTGCGGCACGGTAAGGAGTTCTACGTGCCGTCGATGTCCTCCCGCACCCTCGTCTACAAGGGCATGCTGCTCGCCCACCAGGTCGGCGAGTACTTCCTCGACCTGACCGACGCGTCGATGGTCTCCGCGCTCGCGATGGTCCACCAGCGCTTCTCGACCAACACCTTCCCGACCTGGGACCTGGCCCACCCGTTCCGCCTGGTCTGCCACAACGGTGAGATCAACACCCTGCGCGGCAACGTTAACTGGATCCGGGCGCGCCAGCACGGCATCGCCAGCAAGGTTTTGGGCGAGGATCTCGACAAGATCTGGCCGCTCATCTACGACGGCCAGTCTGATTCGGCCTCGTTCGACAATGCCCTCGAGTTGCTGGTGATGGGCGGCTATCCGCTCGCTCACGCCATGATGCTGATGATCCCGGAAGCCTGGGCGGGCAACCCGCTCATGGACGAGGACCGCCGCTCCTTTTACGAGTACCACGCGGCCCTGATGGAGCCGTGGGACGGCCCGGCGGCGATGGCATTCACCGACGGCCGGCAGATCGGCGCGACCCTGGATCGCAACGGGTTGCGGCCGGCCCGGTTCATCGTGACCGACGACGATTACGTGGTGATGGCCTCCGAGGTCGGCGTGCTCGACATTCCCGAGCGACGCATCGTCCAGAAATGGCGCCTGCAACCGGGCAAGATGCTGCTGGTCGACATGGAACAGGGCCGCATTATCGAGGACGACGAGCTCAAGAGCACCCTCGCGACGGCACGGCCGTACCGCGACTGGATCGAGCACTCGCGGATCTCGCTGGACGCGCTGCCGGAGCCTGCGCCGACGCAGGGCTCGACCGTGCCGCTACTCGATCGCCAGCAGGCATTCGGCTACACCCAGGAAGACCTCAAGGTCATCCTCGCGCCGATGGCCCAGGCCGGCGAGGAGGCCATCGGCTCGATGGGCAACGATGCGGCCCTGCCGGTCCTCTCGACCCGGCCGAAGGTGCTGTTCAATTATTTTAAGCAGCTGTTCGCGCAGGTGACCAATCCACCGATCGACCCGATCCGCGAAGAGCTCGTGATGTCCCTGGTGACGTTCATCGGCCCGCGCCCGAACCTGCTCGCCGTCGACCTCGATGCCGCGGCCGACGTGCCGATGCGCCTCGAGGCGCCGCATCCGATCCTCACCGCCGACGCGATGGAGAAGATCCGGCACATCACGCTGTTCACCGGTGGCGCTTTCAAAGCCTACGAGCTCGACATCTGCTACCCGGCGCAGTGGGGTGCGAAGGGCATGGAGGCCGCGCTCGCGTCGTTGTCGGCCGAGGCCGAGGATGCGATCAAGCTCGGCCACAACGTGCTCATCGTTTCGGACCGCAACGTGTCCAAGGACCTGATGCCCATTCCGGCGCTGCTGGCGACGGCGGCGGTGCACCAGCATCTGGTGCGCAACGGCCTGCGCACCAGCACCGGCCTCATCTGCGAGACCGGTTCTGCACGCGAGGTCCATCACTTCGCGCTGCTCGCCGGCTACGGCGCCGAGGCGATCCATCCGTACCTGGCGCTCGAGACGCTGGCCGATCTCAACACGGTCGCGCCGCAGATCTCCTCGCCCGAGTCGGCCAAGCGCTACGTCAAGGCGATCTGCAAGGGGCTCTACAAGGTGATGTCGAAGATGGGCATCTCGACCTATCAGTCGTACTGCGGTGCGCAGATCTTCGAGGCGATTGGGCTGCAGAAGGAGTTCATCAACAAGTACTTCACGGGTACGTCGAGCAACATCGAGGGCATCGGGCTGTTCGAGGTCGCCGAGGAAGCGGCGCGCCTTCACCGGCTCGCGTTCGGCGACAACCCGCTCCTGCGTGAGCAGCTCGACGCCGGCGGCGAGTATGCCTTCCGGGTGCAGGGCGAGGACCACATGTGGACGCCTGACACGATCGCCAAGTTGCAGCACGCGACCCGCGCCAACAGCTACACCACCTACAAGGATTACGCCGACCTCATCAACAACCAGTCGGAGCGCCTGCTCACGCTGCGTGGCCTGTTCACGCTGCACGAGGCCACCGAGCCCGTGCCGATCGACGAGGTGGAGCCGGCAACCGCGATCGTGAGGCGCTTCTCCACGGGCGCGATGAGCCTGGGCTCGATCTCGACCGAGGCGCACGCGACCCTCGCCGTCGCCATGAACCGCATCGGTGGCAAGTCGAACACCGGCGAGGGCGGCGAGGATGCCCGTCGCTACGTGCCGATCGCCAAGGGCGAATCGTTGCAGAGTCGCATCGACAGCGTGGTCGTCGACGTCGCCTTGCAGGAAGGCGACTCGCTGCGCTCGCGCATCAAGCAGGTCGCTTCGGGGCGTTTCGGCGTCACGGCGGAGTACCTCGCCTCGGCGGACCAGATCCAGATCAAGATGGCCCAGGGCGCGAAGCCGGGCGAGGGCGGGCAACTGCCCGGCCACAAGGTATCGGAGTACATCGCCAAGCTGCGCTTCTCGGTGCCCGGCGTCGGCCTCATCTCGCCGCCGCCGCACCACGACATCTACTCGATCGAGGACCTCGCTCAGCTCATCCACGATCTCAAGAATGCCAACTCGAGCGCGTCGATTTCGGTGAAGCTCGTGTCGGAGGTGGGCGTGGGCACGGTCGCGGCCGGGGTGGCGAAGGCGAAAGCCGATCACGTCACGATCGCTGGTCACGACGGCGGCACGGGCGCCTCGCCGGTGTCGTCGATCAAGCACGCCGGGACGCCGTGGGAGCTCGGCCTCGCAGAGACCCAGCAGACCCTGGTGCTCAATCGCCTGCGCGGACGCATTGCCGTGCAGGTCGACGGCCAGATGAAGACCGGTCGCGACGTGGTGGTCGGCGCGCTGCTGGGCGCCGACGAGTTCGGCTTCGCCACGGCGCCGCTGGTCGTCGAAGGCTGCATCATGATGCGCAAGTGCCATCTCAACACTTGTCCGGTGGGTATCGCGACCCAGGATCCCGAATTGCGCAAGAAGTTTTCCGGTGCGCCGGAGCACGTGGTCAATTACTTCTTCTTCGTTGCCCAGGAAGTCCGCGAGATCATGGCAAGGATGGGCATCCGCCGCTTCGACGATCTCATCGGCCGGTCCGACCTGCTCGACACCCGCCACGGCATCGCCCACTGGAAGGCACGCGGCCTCGATTTCTCGCGGATCTTCTACCAGCCGAAGATGCCGCCCGAGGTGGCGCGGCACCATTGCGAGAGCCAGGATCACGGCCTCGAGCGTGCGCTCGACCATCAGCTACTCGCGGGGGCCGCGCTGGCGCTCGACAAGAAGCAGCCGGTGCGTCTTGCCCACAAGATCAGGAACGCCAACCGCACGGTCGGGGCGATGCTCTCGGGCGCCGTGGCACGCAAGTTCGGCCACGCGGGCCTTCCCGATGACACGATCCACGTGACCTTCAAGGGTATCGCCGGGCAGAGCTTCGGGGCGTTCCTCGCGCGCGGCGTGACCTTCGAGCTCGAAGGCGCGACCAATGACTATGTCGGCAAGGGCCTTTCCGGAGGCCGGATCGTCGTCTACCCCGATCCCACCTGTCCTGCCAAGCCGGAAGAGAACATTGTCATCGGCAACACCGTGATGTACGGCGCCATCGCCGGCGAAGCCTACTTCCGCGGTGTGGCCGGCGAGCGCTTCTGCGTGCGCAATTCCGGCGCCACCGCGGTCGTCGAGGGCACGGGCGACCACGGCTGCGAATACATGACCGGCGGGACGGTGGTCGTTCTCGGACATACCGGCCGCAACTTCGCCGCTGGCATGAGCGGCGGTGTCGCCTATGTCTATGACGCCGACGGCGCGTTCAACGACCGCTGCAACATCAGCATGGTGGGGCTCGACAGGGTTGTCCGGGAGATCGACCAGGCCAAACTCGAGCAGGAGTGGACGGCGGTCGGCAAGGGCCGGCTTCGCCATGCGGGCAAGGCCGACGAGCCGCATCTGCGCGAGTTGATCGAGCGGCATCTGCGGTTCACCGGCAGCACCCTCGCGCTCGCCATCCTGGACGACTGGGACAACGCCCTCGGGAAGTTCGTCAAGGTCCTGCCTCACGAGTACACCCGGGCGCTGATCGAGATGTACGAGGAGCATGCGGTGCCGACGGCGAAGGCCTCGCGGCAGAAGGCGGCGGCCTAAAGCGCGGCGGCGATAAGCGCACCCCTGTTGTTCGCCGGACGATCCGGAACGACGCGCAGCGCTGCGTCGGCCGGGGCGCGTTTGCTTAGGGGGTAACGCAACACCGATTGTGTGTGGGGAGGCATGCCATGCCCTGCTCGAGGGAGTGTGTGCCGGCACCGTGACAGGTGTGCCGGCCGACCCCAAAAATCGTTCGCATGCTGGCGGCGCAGCCGGGTCGCGATGACTTTCGAGAGGTAGGAGAAGCCGTGGGGAAGATCACCGGGTTCATGGAGCAGGAGCGCATCGCCGAGCCGGCCTTGCCGGTCAAGGAGCGGGTGCGCAACTATCGCGAGTTCATCCTGCGACTGGCCGATGCCGACGCGGCCAAGCAGGGTGCGCGGTGCATGGATTGCGGCATTCCGTTCTGCCAGACCGGCTGTCCGGTGAACAACATCATTCCCGACTGGAACGACCTGGTATATCGGTCGCAGTGGCGCACGGCGCTCGATGTCCTGCACGCGACCAACAACTTTCCCGAGTTCACCGGGCGGATCTGCCCGGCGCCCTGCGAGGCGGCCTGCACCCTCAACATCAATGACGACCCGGTCGGCATCAAGTCGATCGAGCACTTCATCATCGACAAGGGCTGGGAGGAGGGCTGGGTGGTGCCCCTGCCGCCGCCCCGGAAGACCGGCAAGCGCATCGCCGTGGTGGGGTCGGGGCCGGCCGGTCTCGCCTGCTCGCAGCAACTCGCCCGCGCCGGGCACGACGTCGTGGTGTTCGAGAAGGAGGACCGCATCGGCGGTCTCCTGCGCTACGGAATCCCCGACTTCAAGATGGAAAAAGACCTCATCGATCGGCGCATGACGCAGATGTCGGTCGAGGGCGTGGAGTTTCGGCCCGGGGTCGAGGTCGGTCGCGACTACCCGGCCGAGCAGATGCTCGCGGAGTTCGACGCGGCAGTGCTCGCGGGCGGGGCGGAGCAGCCACGCGGTCTGCCCGTGCCGGGTCGTGATCTTCCCGGCGTGCATTACGCGATGGAATTCCTGCCGCAGCAGAACAGAATCAATGCCGGCGATGCGGTGGCCAGCCAGATCTCTGCGTCCGGTAAGCACGTGATCGTGATCGGCGGTGGCGACACGGGCTCCGATTGCGTCGGCACGTCGAACCGTCAGGGTGCGGCCTCGGTCACCCAGTTCGAGCTCCTGCCGCAACCGCCCGAGGCCGAGAACAAGCCGCTGGTGTGGCCGTACTGGCCTATCAAGCTGCGCACTTCGTCCTCGCACGAGGAAGGCTGCGAGCGCGACTGGGCAGTCGCCACCAAGCGCTTCGAAGGCAACGGTGCCGTCGCCAAGCTCGTCGCGGCCAGGGTCGAGTGGAAGAAGGGCGACGACGGGCAGATGCGCATGAGCGAGGTGCCCGGCAGCGAGTTCGCGCTCGACGCCGAGCTGGTGTTGCTGGCGATGGGCTTCACCGGCCCGGCACCGGTCAAGCTTCTCGAGGAACTCGCTCCCGAGCGCGACTCTCGTGGCAACATCAAGGCCGACACGATCGACTACGCGACGTCGGTGCCGCGGGTGTTCGCCGCGGGCGACGTTCGTCGTGGCCAGTCGCTCGTGGTGTGGGCGATTCGCGAGGGCCGGCAGTGCGCGCGCGCGGTCGACGCGTTCCTGATGGGCAGCTCCGAGCTCCCGCGCTGAGCAACTCGCCGCACGGCGCATCGACGCAGCCCGATCCGGGTCGGCGCTTGCGCGCCCGCTCTGGATGCGACCCGTCGCGACCGGCGCGCCCTCGTCGAGGCATCGGACCGACGTGATCAACGACACTTTCCTGCGGGCGCTGCGCCGCGAGCCCACACCCTACACACCCGTATGGCTGATGCGCCAGGCCGGGCGCTACCTGCCGGAATACAACGCGACGCGGGCACGTGCCGGCAGCTTCATGAAACTGGCGCAGAGTCCGGCGCTCGCCACCGAGGTGGCATTGCAACCGCTCGAGCGTTTCGCGCTGGACGCCGCCATCTTGTTTTCGGACATCCTCACCATTCCGGATGCGATGGGTCTCGGCCTGTCGTTTGCCGAGGGCGAGGGGCCGCGCTTCGCACGTCGCGTTGCCGACGAAGACGCGGTTGCCGCCCTGGCTGTCCCGGACATGAATCGACTGCGGTACGTGTTCGACGCGGTCGGCGAGATCAAGCGGGCGCTGCGCGACCGGTTGCCGCTGATCGGGTTTGCCGGAAGCCCGTTCACCCTCGCGTGCTACATGATCGAAGGCAGCGGCAGCGATGGCTTCGGCATGGTCCGGCGCATGGCGTACGCCCGGCCCGATCTCCTGCAACGAATCGTCGACGTCAACGCTCTGGCCGTCGCCGCCTATCTGCACGAACAGGTGCAGGCGGGCGCGGACGCCGTCATGATCTTCGACACGTGGGGTGGGCTGCTGCCGACGGCCGCGTATCGTCGCTTCTCGCTCGAGCCGATGCGGGCGGTACTCGCCGGATTGGCGGCATCACCGAAGCAGGTGCCCACCATCCTTTTCACCAAGGGCGGGGGCGCGTGGCTTGCCGAGATGGCCGACACCGGCGCGGACGCGCTCGGCCTCGACTGGACCTGTGACATCGCCGCCGCGCGGGCGTTGGTAGGCGAGCGCGTCGCCTTGCAGGGCAATCTCGATCCCATGGCGTTGCTGACCGACCCGGACACGGTGGCCAGAGAGGTGGAGGCAGTGGTCCGCGCGGCAGGACCCGCGCCCGGGCACGTCTTCAACCTGGGCCACGGCATCGTCCCCCAGACGCCTCCCGAACACGTCGAGGTGCTGGTGGAGACCGTCCACGCGGTTTCCCGCACGGTGCGGGCGGCATTGGCGTAGCCGTCCTAGACGATCCGCGGTTTGTTTGTTTTGGCACTTATGCACACGCGGCTGTCAAGCCCCCACCGCGCCCGCACCCGCCCCAGGCGTCGCCGGAATCCACGCGCAACACACTGAATAAACGATGGTTTTTTCAACCCAGCCCCGGCGGGCGGAAAGTGTTGCAGGAAAGCATCCAGGAGATGGTCAGAAGCGACTCGGATTTACACACAAAGTTATCCACAGAATTGGGGATAACCCCCGGTGAAGTCCTTAGACTTCCGTGGGTTAGGAGCGCGATCTTACGTGTCGGCTGAAATGACCGGACGATTTGTTGCGGGCGCGAGGGTTTCGCCGCGGCCGCATAAGAGCGGCCGCACCTTCGCGCCGAGCGCAGCTGCCGGCGTCTTGGCGCGGGGCAATTCGCGCCGCGGCCGCCGATGACGATCGTCGCGACCGCGCTTCCCGTCGCCGCTTGGACGACCTTCGACTACTGGGCTCCAGAGGGTGCGGCGACGAACATCGGCGCGGTGGTGCGCGTACCGCTGGGCCGGCGCAGCGTGGTGGGCGTGGTGGTCGATACCCCGGCCGAGGCCGCGGTGCCGGCGGAGAAACTGCAGCCGGTAGCGGCCCATGTCGCGGCGGTGCCGGATCTGTCGGAAGACCTCCTGGCGCTGGGGGCATTCGTATCCGGTTACTACCAGCAGCCGCTGGGCATGGTGCTCGCCCAGATGCTTCCGCCCATTGCCGGGGATGGGCGCCGCGCGACTCCCGCGGCTGGGTGGCGATTGACCGCCTCGGGTCGGTCGGCGCTCGGCGGGCATGTTACGCGGTCGGCAGCGTTGCGTGGCGTCCTGGCGGAATGGGACAGCGGCCGGGTACTGGCCGCCACCGCATTCGTGGCCCTGCCGGACGGCGCCAAGCGCGCCATTCGTGAATGGGTCGCCGCAGGCTACGTCGAGGCCCTGTCCGCGGTACCGGCCACCCAGGCCGGGGTGACCGTGCTGCCGCCGCTGAACGCCGCCCAGGTCGCGGCGGTCGAGGCCATCGAGGCGGCGCGCGGGTACGAACCTTTCCTGCTGCAAGGCGTGACCGGCAGCGGCAAGACCGAGGTCTACATCGCCGCCGCGGAGGCCGCCATTGCCCGTGGCGGCCAAGTGCTGGTGCTGGTGCCCGAGATCAACCTGACTCCGCAACTCGAGCAGCGGCTCTCGTCCGCACTCGCGGGTCGGCGGGTCGTCACCCTCCACAGCCGGCTCGCAACGGGCGAGCGGCTGCGGGCCTACGCCCAGGCCGCGCATGGCGACGTGGACCTCGTGCTCGGCACCCGTCTCGCGGTGTTCGCGCCGCTGCCGCGTCTTGCCTTGGTGGTGATCGACGAGGAGCATGACGCCTCGTTCAAGCAGCAGGACAACGTTCGCTACCACGCGCGTGACGTCGCAGTCTGGCGGGCCTGGCAACGCAACGTTCCGATCGTGCTCGGCAGCGCCACGCCGTCGCTGGAGTCGCTCCAGCATGCCCGCTCGGGGCGCTATCGCGCCCTTGCGCTCCCGCAGCGCGCCATCGCGCCGTCGCAGCTGCCCGCGATCCGCTTCGAGGCGGCGCACGCCATCGATGTCCACGACGGACTCGGCCCGGCGCTCGTGGCCGCCATCACCGCACGCCTCGACCGCCGTGAGCAATCCCTGGTCTTCGTCAACCGCCGCGGCTACGCACCGAGCCTGCTGTGCGGCGCCTGCGGTTGGCGGGCGCAATGTCCGAACTGCAGTGCGCGCCTGGTGGTACATCGCAGCGCGGGTGCATTGCGCTGTCACCACTGCGGCCATGCCACGCGCACGCCGCGACATTGTCCGGCCTGCGGTAATGTCGATCTCCTGCCGATGGGCCACGGCACCCAGCGGCTCGAGGATGCGCTGCGCGGACTCTTTCCGGCGGCGCGCGTGACCCGGGTCGATCGTGACACGACCCAGCGCACCGGCGCCTTCGCGGCGATGCGGACCGCGATCGCCGCGGGAACGATCGACATCCTGGTCGGCACGCAGATGCTCGCCAAGGGACACGATTTCCCGCGATTGACTCTCGTCGGCGTGCTCGGAGCCGACAACGCGCTCTACAGTGCCGACTTTCGCGCGACCGAACGCCTCGCGTCCCTGCTGTTCCAGGTGGCCGGGCGTGCCGGTCGTGCGGCGCTGCCGGGCGAAGTCATCATCGCCACCGATTTTGCTGACCATCCGCTTTACCAGGCCGTCGCTGCGCACGACTACGACCGCTTGGCGACTGCACTCCTTGAGGAGCGCGAGGCAGCGGGTCTGCCCCCCTTCAGCCACCTCGCGATGCTCGCGGCGGAGGCGCCGACGCGGGAGGCGGTCGACGCCTTCCTGCAAGCGGCAAGTGCCCAGGGCCGCGACTGCGCGGGCTCCCTCGGACTGCCGGTCGAGGTCTTCGCGCCGGTTCCGGCGACCATGGCTCGTCGTGCCGGCCTGGAACGGGGCCAGGTGCTCGCGCAAAGCGTGCAGCGTGGCGCCTTGCAGCGACTGCTGCCCGAATGGCGCGGCCTGCTGGAAGACATCCGCGCCTCGCGCGTGCACTGGACGCTCGACGTCGACCCCCTCAACGTAGCCTGAAGGCGGGCTGGATGCAGCGCCGGTCGCTATAATCATGCGTTTGTCATTCCAACCTGCTGAGCAATCCACCTGATTCCCGCCCGGTATTTTCGAGCGCCGCCCCCGTGAACGACATCAAGAACGAGCTCAGAGCCTGGCTCGCGAACGCCCTCGCCGCGACCGCGCCGGGCGGGGATGCGGGAACCGTGATCCTCGACCGCCCCAAGCATCCGCAGCACGGCGACTACGCGTCGAACGTCGCCCTGCAGCACGCCAAGCGGCTGCGCAAGAATCCGCGCGACTTCGCACGCGAGCTCGTGGCGGCGCTGCCTCCCTCGACGCTGGTCGAGCGCACCGAGATCGCTGGGGCGGGATTCATCAACATCTTCCTGGCCCCGGTCGCGCGGCAGGGGGTCGTCGCGCACGTGCTCGACGCGGGCGCCGCGTTCGGTCGCGGCGAGGGCTGGCGCGGCGAGCGCGTGCTGCTCGAGTTCGTATCGGCCAACCCGACGGGGCCACTGCACGTCGGCCACGGCCGCCAGGCGGCGCTCGGCGATGCGCTCGCCAACCTGCTCGAATGGCAGGGTGCGGCGGTCACGCGCGAGTACTACTACAACGACGCCGGTCAGCAGATCCAGAATCTCGCGGTGTCGGTCCGGGCGCGCGCGCAGGAGCTGCTCGGCGAGCATGCGTCCTTCCCGGAGGACGGCTACCGCGGCGAGTACATCCGCGAGATCGCCCAGCGCTACCTCGACGAGGTGGGCCACGATCTCTCCGACATCGAGAGAATCCGGCTCTTCGCAGTGACGGAGCTGCGCCGCGAGCAGGATCGGGACCTGCAGGCGTTCGGCATTCGCTTCGACCACTATTTCCTGGAGAGCTCGCTGTACGCCGACGGCCGTGTCAAGGCGACGGTCGAGCGCCTGCTCGCGTCCGGCAAAACCTACGAGCACGAGGGCGCGCTATGGCTGCGCACCACGGACTACGGCGACGACAAGGACCGGGTGATGCGCAAGTCCGACGGAGGGTATACGTACTTCGTGCCCGACGTCGCGTACCACATTACCAAATGGGAACGCGGCTTCGTGCGCGCCGTGAACATCCAGGGCTCGGATCATCACAGTACGATTGTGCGCGTGCGCGCCGGCCTCCAGGCAGCCAACCTGGCGATTCCAGCGGGCTATCCCGACTACGTGCTCCACAAGATGGTGACCGTGATGCGGGGCGGCGAGGAGGTGAAGATCTCCAAGCGTGCCGGCACTTATGTCACCGTGCGCGATCTCATCGATTGGGTGGGCCGCGATGCGGTGCGGTTCTTCCTGGTGTCGCGCAAGGCCGACACGGAATTCGTGTTCGACGTCGACCTCGCGCGGTCGCAGTCCGAGGAGAATCCCGTCTACTATGTGCAGTACGCGCATGCGCGGGTGGCCTCGGTGCTGAAGCAGGCGGGGCTTTCGCGCGAGCATGCGGTCGCCGCCTTGCGCGGCGCCGACCTGTCCCGGCTGTCGAGTCCGTACGAGGACGCGCTGCTCCGGCGCCTGGCCGATTTCCCTGGGGAGATGGCGCTGGCGGCGAGCGAGCTGGCGCCGCACCTCGTCACGACGTATCTGCGTGAATTGGCCTCCGAATTCCATACTTACTATAATGCCGAGCGCTTCCTGGTCGAGGACGAGGACCTGAAGCGCGCGCGCCTTGCGCTGGTGCTGGCCACCGGACAGGTCGTGCGCAATGGACTCGATGTGCTCGGCATCAGTGCACCGGAGCAGATGTGAACGCAGACTGGCGGCGTCGGTCATGACCGCACGCAGGGATTCCAAGGTTTCCAGAGTTAGCGGTGCGGCGGTGCCGCGACACCCGCGCGGCACCCGCAAGGGCGGCGCGGGCGGCACGCTGCTGGGTGTGTTCATCGGCGTCGTGCTCGGGCTGTCGATTGCCTCGGCGGTGGCGTTCTACCTCATGCGTTCCGGCAACCCGTACCAGACGTCGGCGTCCGCTGCCCGGGAGGCAGGGCGCGATGCCCCGGTGACGCGACCTGGAAAGGCCGACAAGGACAGCGGCAAGCCGCGCTTCGATTTTTACAAGATTCTTCCCGGCGGCGAGGAGCCGAAGGTGCAGGCCAAGGCGGCCGAGCGCTCGAGTGACCGGGCAACCGCGGACCGCGCCATCTCGCCACCGCCGCGCGATGACGCCACACTCGCTAAACCGGCGCCCGAGACCAAGGCGGCCGAGCGCTTCTGGCTGCAGGCAGGGTCGTTCGCCGCGGAGAGTGAAGCGGAAAACCTGAAGGCCCGACTGGCCATGGCGGGGTGGGAAGCGGCAGTCCAGGAAGCGACTGTCCCGGACAAGGGCGTCCGCTATCGCGTGCGCATCGGCCCCTATGACAATACCGACGAGCTCAATCGCATGAAGGGCGAGCTCGCGCGGCGCGGCTTCGACGTCGCCGTCATCAAGTTCTGACCCGGCCCGCCGGCGTCAGCCGGATCGGTCGCGGTCGCGTTTAGACCACAGCGACGCCATTTCGGGCGTCGCGACTCATGGAGAATTCAGGATGGCATTCAATCACCGTCTTTCCACGCGAGCAGCGCCCGTGTGGCGCGCCTTCGGGGCCGCTTTCCTGGCGCTTGCGCTCATGACCCTCGCGCTGCCCGTGTCCGCGCAGGGCGAGCTCCAGGAAGGCAAGCAATACACGCGTCTCAAGAATCCTGTCCCGGTCGAAAGCGGCAGCAAGATCGAGGTGATCGAGTTCTTCTCGTATGGCTGTCCGCACTGCGCGGAGCTCGAGCCGGTCCTCGACCAGTGGCTGAAGACGCTCCCCCCGGATGTCCAGTTCCGGCGCGTGCCGGTGCTGTTCCAGCCGCGCTGGGTGTCCCTGGCGAAGGTCTATTACACCCTCGAGGCGCTGGGGGCCGACGCCAAGCTCACGCCTGACATATTCGCGGCCGTGCACCGCCAGGGTGTCGACCTCGCCAATGACAAGGCGTTCTTCGACTGGGCGGCGGGCAAGGGTCTCGACCGGAAAAAGGTCGAGGATATGTACAGCTCCTTCGGGATCAACGGCAAGGTGAATCGCGCCAAGCAACTCGGCGCGACGTACGACATCCAGTCGGTCCCTACCGTGATCGTGGATGGCAAGTACGTCACCGGCTCCGACAAGGTCGGCACCCACGCCGCTCTTCCGGCCGCCCTCAACGCCCTCATCGCCAAGGCGCGCAAGGAGCGCAAGGGCTGACCGAGTACCGGGTGCGAGCCGTGCGCTCGTGAACGTCTTCCTGACCGGCGCGAGCAGCGGCATCGGCGCCGCACTGGCCGAGGAATACGCGGGCCGCGGCGCCAACCTAGGCCTTTTCGCACGGCGCGCCGATGCGCTTGAACGTGTGGCCTCGGCGCTGCCGCGCGATCGGGTTGCGATCTATGCGGGTGACGTCGCCGACGCGCAGGCGCTCTCGGCCGCCGCCGTGGACTTCATCGCCCGCTTCGGCGCGCCCGACGTGGTGGTCGCCAACGCCGGGATATCGCGGGGTGCCGACACCGCTTATGGCGAGGACCTGGCCGTGTTCCAGAAGGTCTTCGCCACCAACCTGCTCGGCATGGTGCACACCTTTGCGCCATTTGTCGGCGCCATGCGCGCGGTGCGGTGCGGCACCCTGGTCGGAATCGCCAGCATCGCCGGCTTCCGTGGTCTTCCTGGAGGCGGGGCCTATTCCGCGTCGAAGGCGGCTGCGATCAACTATCTCGAAAGCCTGCGCGTGGAAATGCGCGACACGGGTGTCGCGGTCGTGACGATCTGCCCGGGCTACATTGCCACGCCGATGACTGCGGACAACCCCTACCGCATGCCCTTCCTGATGCCGCCTGCGCGGGCAGCGCGGCTGATGGCGCGCGCAATTGCGCGGCGCCGGCCGTGGTACGTGCTGCCGTGGCAGATGGCCATGGCCGGCTGGGTACTGCGGCACTTGCCGCGGCCGGTGTTCGATGCGGCCTTTGCGCGCGCGCCTCGCAAGCCGCGCGGCGATCCCGCCCGCTGATCGAGCCGGGCGCGCTGGATGCCGGTCACGTGACAGCCATTGCCGATCCGCAGGTTGACTGGGCAGGCACGGCGCATCCGGCAGCCGGTGCAGACGCGCGCATCGCCTGTCTCGTGCCGAGCATTACCGAACTGCTGTTCAGCCTGGATTTGGGCGAGCGCGTGGTGGCGCGGACTGGGTTTTGCGTCCATCCGCGCGAAGCCGTGCGACGGGTGGCGAAGATCGGCGGGACCAAGGATCCCGACCTCGATAGGCTGAGAGCGTCGACGCCCACCCATCTCATCGTCAACGTCGACGAGAACCGGCGAGAGGTCGTCGACGCGGCCCGCGCGTTCGTGCCCCATGTGATCGTGACTCATCCTCTCGCGCTGTCTGAGAACCCGCGCCTGTACCGGCTGATCGGCGCGGTATTCGACCAACCAGATGCCGCCGAGGCGCTTTGCGATCGCTTCCTCGCCGCGCAACGCCGCTTGCGCAATGCGGTTGCGCCACTGCCAACCGAGGCCGTGCTCTACCTCATCTGGAAGAAGCCCTGGATGACAGTGGGTGCCGACACCTACATCGCCGACGTGCTGGCGACGGCCGGTTGGAAGGTGGTCGCTGCGGACGACGCGCAGCCCCGCTACCCGGTGCTCGACGACAACGACAGCGCATGGATGCGAGCGCAGCGCATCCTGCTCTCCAGCGAGCCGTACGCTTTCCGCGCGCGCGACGCCCAAGCCGTGTCGGCCGCGCGCAACCGTCCGGCGGACGTCATTGATGGCGAGATGACCTCGTGGTACGGCCCGCGTGCAATCGCGGGGATGGACTATCTTGGAACGTTGCGACGGCAGCTGGTCCGGCCGTGAGCCGGGCGTCGCGACCGCTCGGCGATCTCCCACGACGCGCCGGCAAAGGGCCGCCACATACCGAGCGTGCCCGCGATCTGCTAGCCGAGGCTCGCGATTCCCGATTGTCGATGTTGATGGTCGAAACACATCGTCGTGCTCGAGGCGCCACGCTCGGACAAGGCCCGCACCTTGATGTCCTAGTACGTATACCGGAGGCTGGGCCGTGCATGAAGGCGCCCCGAGCTTCACCCGGGTTAGCGAAGGATGCCATCCTTTGAAGGTAGCGGGAGGCACTCGATCCCGCCGATACTGCCCGCGGCGACGACCGCGGCGCGCGTCCCTCAACGGGTGACCAGCGCGAGGCGCTTGCCGCCTTCCATCAACCTGACGCGATCGCCTTCACGCACCGTGGGCTTGCTGCCGTAGGTGAAGGTGCGCACGGCGCCGGAATCCATCTTGATGGCCACCGACCAGGATGCCTTGCGCTTGCGGTTTTTCTCGATCTCGTGGCCCGCGTAGGCGCCCCCTGCAGCCCCCGCGATTGTCATGGCGGTGTTGCCGCGACCGCTCCCAAGCTGATGGCCGAGGACGCCACCCACGACGCCACCTGCCACCGCGCCCACCCCCGACGCCTCGCCTCGATGCTCGACGTAACGAACCGATTGCACCCGCCCGCAATCGCCATTGCAGCGGCTGTCGGCCAGCGCCGGTGTCGCACT
>JBDSND010000102.1:0-44079 GCA_039915505.1 Casimicrobiaceae bacterium | reverse complement strand
CTCACGGTCGACGGCGTCGTCCCAGCCGCGCGAGGCATGGCGGGTCACGAAGTCGGCGAGGGTGGCGGTGACGGGCGGCGCGTCGAAATCCGCCACGACCTTGGTGTTGTGAGCCATGAGTTCCTCTTGGGTAGCTCGCGCGGCACCGAACGATGCCGCGCAAGCTACGCCGCAATCAATCGGTGGTCGGGATGTCGCGTTGCTCGGCCACCCGCGACCAGCGGGCGATGTCGCGGATGGACTGGCCGAACTGGTCCGAGGTCATGGCTATCGGATCGAGGGCTTCGCCGGAGAGGCGTTCGCGCAGGTCCAGGTCCGCCAGCATGACGGGCGATGGCGGATAAGGCGACCACGTCAGAGGTCGCGCGACGAGATTCCGGCGCGGCACCCCGCGAGGGATGACGAAAGAGTTTTGGAAGGCGCGCGCTCATGGCATGAACACGCCGCCGTTGGCGTGAATCGTCTGGCCGGTGAGGTAGGTGCCGCGCGGGCCGCAGAGCATGCGCACGACCCCGGCGATGTCATCGGGCTGGCCCAGTCGCCCCACGACCGTGGCGTGCTCGGCATGGTGCCGTGGTGCGGCACCGGCGCGCTTGGTGTCGATGAGTCCGGGCGACACGCAGTTCACCGTGATGCGGTGCTCGGCGAGATCGAAGGCCAGCGCCTTGGTGAGGCCCACGAGACCGGCCTTGGCCGTCACGACATGGGCCCGATGGCGCGCGCCGGTGTGCCCGGTGAGCCCGCCGATGTTGACGATGGCGCCGCCCCCGGCATCGCGCATCGGTGCGAGGCACGCCTGGGCGCAGATGAAGGCGCCGTCGAGCACGATCGACAGGGTGCGCCGCCAGTCGGCGAGCGCCAGCGATTCGAACGGTGCTTCGCTGCGCACCGCGGCGTTGTTGACCAGGATGTCCAGGCGGCCGAAGCGCGCGAGGGTGGCGGCGACCAACGCCTCGACGGCCACGACGTCGGTGACGTCGGCAAGCCGTGCCAGCGCCGCACCGCCGCGCGCCTCGATCTCGGCGACGACCGCGTCCGCCTCTGTCTGCGAGGTGCGCGCATTGACGACCACCGCGGCGCCGGCCGCGGCGAGCTCGAGGGCACTCGCCCGGCCGATGTTGCGGGCGCCCCCGGTGACGACGGCGACGCGGCCAGCGAGCTCGCCGGCCAGGGTGCTGGAGGGGGTCATGTGCGAAAGGCCTCGAGGTCGATGGGGCCGTCGAAGACCGAGTAGGCGAATTGCCGCAGCATTACACCTTTCTCCGACGTCCAGCCGCCCACGGCGACGTTCGCGGCGAACTTGGTTTCGAGCTCCGCCCGGGTGAGCCGCTCGTGGGCACCGCCGCGCAAGTGCGGCTGGCGTGCCTCGAGCGTGCGGCCGTCGCTGAACGTGATTTTCACATGGCCGGTGTACTCGTTGGGATAGGGATTGCCCGGATCGACGACGTAGCGCACTTTCTGCGCCAGACCGATGAGGCGTGGATCGCGCACCGCCTCCTCGGTGAAGGCCTCCAGCCCGGCGCTGCCCGTGACCAGCATGCTGGCGATGCAGAATGGCACGCTGAATTTCGCGGCATAGGCATTGACGGGATGCTGCTTGCCGGGGAGCGGCTCCCAGAGCCGGTGGACGATGCCCTCGGCGGTCTCGCAGACGATTCCGTCGATCGCGTCGAAATCGATGCCTTCTGCTGCGAGGCGCCGGGCGCAATCGAGATAGGGATGGATCATCGTGCCGCACGCATACGGCTTGAAGGCGATCGTCTCCATCACCCACCGTTGGCCGAAGTCGCCGACCAGGGCGTCGTAATCACCCTCGGTAGTGTGCGCGAAGCCGTGATAAAGCCCGTGCTCGCCCTCGAACACCAGGTGCGGGCCGACGAAGCCATGCTGTGCCATCACCGCCGCGCGGAGGCCCGCCTGCGCGGCCCACCCCGGGTGCATACGCTTGGTCCACGCGCCGGCCGAGAGGTATTCGATGATGCCGCTTGCCATGCTGCCGGCGATCCCGAGGGCGTTGACCAGCTGATCGCGATCGAGTCCTAGCGCGGCACCCACGCCGGCCGCGGCGCCCATGGTGCCGAACACGCTGGTCGGATGGAATCCGGCACGATGCACGGCCTTCGGGACGACCAGCGCCATGCGGCACATGGCTTCGGCGCCGACCGCCATGCCGAGCAGCGCGGCGCGACCGTCGCGGTGATAGCGCTCGCAGGCGGCGAGGATGGCCGGCACGATGACCACGCCGGCATGCACTGGTCCTCCCTCGAACGTGTCGTCGAAATCCTCGCCATGCGCCGCGGTGCCGTTGAGCAGCGCCGCCGACGCGGCGTCGAGTCCCTGCGCGTGGCCGAACGCGGTGCAGGAACCCGTGGCGTCACAGCTCGCGGCCACGGCCGCCACGTAGTCGCTATGGCGCGCGGCGACGCACAGCCCGGTGATGTCGAGCACCAGTTCCTCGCAGCGCTCGCGCACGGTCGCGGGCAGCATTCCGGCATCCAGCGCAGCGATGCGACCGGCGAGGACTTGTGCAACCGAAGGTGACGGCATGGTCACGGTTTGGTCGGCGTTGCGGAAACGGTGGGTTGGCTGCCGCGGCGCTCGCGCCAGAACGAGAACCCGAGCAACGCCAACGCGGTGACGAGCAGGCCGAGCGAGATCGGGTCTTGCAGGAACACCTTGTAGTCGCCGCTGGACAGCACCAGCGCGCGCCGAAAGTTGGACTCGACGAGGAAGCCGAGCACGACACCCAACACCATTGGCAGGACCGGGACGTCGAGCAGGCGCATCACGTAGCCGAGCAGTCCGGCTGCGAGCACGATGCCGACGTGGAAGAAGCTCTGCTCGATCGAGAACACGCCGGTCACGACCAGTGCGAAGATGAAGGCCAGCAGGTAGGGCTTGGGCCGGTTCACGAGCCACATGCAGGGCGTGAGGATCACCAGGCCGATGACGAACATGGCGAGGTTGGCGACCAGCAGGCCGGCATAGAGTCCGTAGGCCACCTCCGGATTGCGCTCGAACAGCATCGGTCCCGGGAATAGGCCGTGGATCAGAAAGCCTCCCAGCAGGATCGCGGCCGAGTTCGAGCCGGGAATGCCGAGCGAGAGCAACGGCACCAGCGCCGTGCCGGTCACCACGTTGTTGGCCGTCTCCGGCGCCGCCACGCCCTCCGGCGAGCCTTTGCCGAACTCCTCCGGATAGCGCGACCAACGCCGCGCCTCGTTGTAGGTGAGGAACGCCGCGATGGTGCCACCGGCACCCGGGGTGACCCCCTCGACCGTGCCGATCCCGCAGCCGATCACCTGCGCCTTCCAGAGTCGCTTCCACATCGCCCAGTCGGGCAACTGCAGCCGGGTCGAGCTGGCTTTCACGGTGACGATAGCCGGTGCGATGACCTGGGCCATCAACTCGCTTACCGCGAACAGTCCGACCATGATCAGGATCGGCTTGATGCCGGAGAGGAGGTCGGGAACGCCGAAAGTGAAGCGCGACACCCCGCTCATAGGATCGGTGCCCACCGTCGCGATCATAAGACCGGCGATGCCGGACATGAGGCCCTTGACGAGGGACTTGCCGGCGAGGCTTGCGATCACGCTGAGGCCCAGGATGCCCAGCGCGAAGTAAGCGGGTGGCGTAAACGCCAAGGCGAGGCGGGCGAGGGGCTCGGTCAGGAGGACCAGCATGGCGAGCCCGAAGAGACCGCCGACCAGGCCCGAGGTGAGGGAGATGCCAAGCGCGAGACCACCTTCGCCGCGGCGATGCATGGCGTAGCCATCGAGAGTCGTCGCCGCCGCCGAGTTGGTACCTGGGGTGTTGATCAGCACCGCGGGAATGGAGCCGCCATATTCGGCGCCGACATAAACCGACGCGAGCAGCACCACGGCCGTGACCGGATCCAGGGCGTAGGTGAAGGGTAGGAGCAGGGCCATCGCGATCGACGGCGAGATGCCCGGCAGCGCGCCACCGAGGATGCCCCAGATCACACCCACGATCGACGCCGGGATCGCCCAGCTCGCGAGCAGCGCGTTGAAGCCGAGGGCGATTTCGTGCATATCGGGCGGCTAGCCGAACCACGGCCGCCAGAGCGTGCCGGTAGGCAGCCCGAGCTGAAAGAGGTGGGCGAAGATCGCCCACAGCAAGCCGGCGCCGATGGCGGCGATGATGACGAGTCGGGTATCCACACGCCCACCCACATAGGCAGCCACGCCGATGATCAGCAGGAAGATGGTAACCAGATAACCGAGCGGGCCGATCAGGACCAGATAGGCGACGCCCGGCACGAGCAGGCCGATGGCGCGGGCATGCGCCGCCGATGTCGGCACCGCCGCAGAGCCGCCGTCCACGGTGGGCGGCACGCCGGCGCGCAGCAGCGACTGGGTGATGAGGGCGACTGCCAGGATACCGAGGGTCCAGGCATAGAGCGCCGGCAGGCCCTGCGGTCCGACGGCATCGGACAGCAGGCTGCGCTGGATGTCGAGCGAAAGGGAGTAATACACGCCGGCGAGCACAAGGCCGCCAGCGCCCACCGCCAGGTCGCGATCGAGCCGCACGTTACTTGATGATCTGCAGCTCGCGCAGCGATGCCTCGAGATCCTTGGCGAACGCCGCGGTGAGCTCACGCGCGTCGCGCTGGCCCTTGAAGGCCGGAACCAGGCTTTCGGCCTCGTAGACCTTGCGGTACTCGGGCTTGGCGAGCACCTGCTTTACGGCTTCCTCCCAAGCCTGCACCACGGCTGGCGGCAGGGTCTTGGGGCCGGCGATGCCGCGGAACTTGATCACGGCGACGTCGATCCCCTGTTCCTGGGCGGTGGCGAGCTCAGGGTAGCGCGGCAGGCGCTTCTCGGTCAGCACGCCGAGCAGCCGGATCTTGCCGGCCTGCAGTTGCGGCAGGAGCTCCTGCATCTCGCCGATCCCGAGATCGAGGGAGCCGTTCAGCACGTTGATCATCATGTCGCCGCCGCCTTCGTGCGGCACCACCGCCGCCTTCGCGCCGGTGACACGATTGAGACGCTCCAGGGCGATGCGCTCGAGGGACGTCGGGTTGGCCGCGCCCCACTTGGCCTTGCCTGGATTCTTTTTGGCGTGATCGATCGCCTCGGCGAGCGTCTTGAAGGGCGACTGGGTCCGGGTGAAGATCACCTCGGGGTCGTAGAACACGTTGACCAGCGGGTCGAGGCTGTCGTAGCCGAACTCCACCTTCGACAGGAGCGACGTCTGGATATACGTCGGTGTGGTCATGTAGAAGGTCGAGCCGTCGGCGGGCGCCTGGGCGACCTTGGCGACGGCGCGGGCGCCGCTGCCGCCGGTTCGGTTTTCGACCACCATGTTCACGCCAAGGATCGGTGCGAGGTGCTTGATGAGCTCGCGGGCGAACACGTCGCTGCCGCCGCCCGGGCTCGAGTGGGTCACGAGCGTGACCGTCTGGACGGGATACTTCGCCTGGCCCAAGCTCGGCGGTGCGACGAGCGCGACACATGCGGCGAGCAACGCCGCGGGCACTGCGGTTGACCAACGGACTCGCATGATGGGCCTCCGGGAACGGGGATCGACGTGAAGCGCACCCCGGGTGGCAGGGGTTGCGGCGGGTGTGGCTCCGTTGGCGGCGCGCGCATTTTTTCTGCATTGCGCGCGGCTGGCGATGCCTCGCGCCACGACTTGAACGCGCTGATGAACCCGCGCATTATGGGCCATGTACCGTTCCGCGGGCAGCCATCCCGGCAGGCGGAACGACGCCGTCAGGAGTCGGGACGAACGAGCCGCAGCGTGGCCTCGACCGGATTGTGATCCGACGACGTCACCTCGGTCGCCGCCGACGCTGTCACCGCGAGGCCGCGCACGAAGATGTGATCGAGCTGCTTGCCGAAGAAGAGCCGTCTTCGGTCCTCGGTGAAGGCGATCTCGTGCAGCCCGAGCCGCACGGCGATTTCGCGCACCGCCGCGGCGCGTCCCTCGGTCCACGTGTTGAGATCACCGGCAAAGATGATCGGACCATCGTGTTCGGCAAGCGCCTGCTGCAGGGCTGCGAGCTGCTCGCGATAGATCCCGAGGGAAAGCGCGAAGTTGATCGCGTGCATGTTGGCCACGGCGAGCGTTCGATTGGTGCCCTCGATCGCGTACCACGTAATGACCGTCGATTTCGGCAGCCGCAGCACGGGCTCGACCACCCGCAGGGTGCACGTCGCCACCGGCGGCACGCGCGACGCGGTCAGCACGCCGATGTCGAGCTCGCGATTCAGAAACGAGCTCGCCATCACCCACAGCATGCCCGACCGCTTCTCGAGGATGGCGCGAATGTCCGGGCGCAGCACGAGTTCCTGGACGAGCAGCAGATCCGCATCGGCCGCGAGGCGTGCGAGGTCCGTTTCCCAGCCTGGGTCGCCCTGCTTGTGAATATTCCAGGTTGCGACGTGGATCCTGTCGGGATCGAGGCGCGCCCGTGCCGACCCGTGCGATGCGCCACGGGCGTCGACGCAGTTGAGTCGCTGCGCGCGTATCGTATGATCGTCGATGAGCAGCACGGCGCGGGGCTCGCGGGTGACGGTGACGCACGCGGCGAGGAGTACGGTCGCGGCGGCAATGGCCAGGCAACGGAGAGGATCCATCGGCAAGATTTGGAGCAGGAAGGGTAAGACGGCTGCAAGACCTAAAAGACTCACCAAGACGCAGAACCGGGACGCAGAACCAAGACGCAGAAGCCAGGACGCAGAACCAAGACGCAGAACCAAGACGCAGAAGCCAGGACGCAGAAGCCAGGACGCAGAAGCCAGGACGCAGAAGCCAGGACGCAGAAGCCAGGACGCAGAACCCGGACGCAGAACCAGGGACGGCAAAGGCGGAGGGGCCGCTGGGTTTACGCCGAATGGCATGATTGGCGCAAGCCTTGCTTCGGATTGCGCATCGTGCCCAAAAGTTCAGCCTCCAGGACCACGCCGCCTCCAGGCCCTGCAGCACCCGGGGTGGCCCGCAAGCAGCCTCGCAGGCCGCCCGTCGGTGGGGTCGCCCGTGGCGCGGCAGCGCCGACCCCTGCGCCCGCGGTGAAGCCGGTGCCCGACCGTGGCGGAGGTCGGGCGCGGCGCATCGGCATTCCGGCCGACCGCGACACCGGCGATGTCGTCGTCGACGACGTGGCGGTTCACCTCACCAATCTCGACAAGGTGTTCTGGCCGGAGCTCGCGCTGACCAAGCGTGATCTCCTGCAGTACTACGCGGACGTGTCGCCGTGGCTGTTGCCGCATCTCGTCGACCGGGCCATGGTCATGAAGCGCTATCCGGACGGCGCGACGGGCAAGTCGTTCTTCATGAAGCGTGCCCCGACCCCGCGCCCGTCGTGGATCGAGACCTGTCGCATCACCCACGGCTCGGGCAACGTCATCGATTTCCCGATGGTGCAGGACACCGCGGCGCTGCTGTGGATCGTCAACCTGGGATGCATCGATCTCAACCCGTGGTATGCGCGATGCGACGATGTCGACCGCCCGGACTACGTGCATTTCGATCTCGATCCGGTGCCCGGCGCGGACTTCGAGACGGTGCGCACGACTGCGCTCATCGTCCGCGATGCGCTCGAAGCGCTCGGCATGCAACCGCTCGCCAAGACCACCGGCTCGCGTGGCATCCACGTCTATGTTCCAATCGCGCGCGGACCTACCCAGAAGGCGGTATGGACGTTCGCCAAGCGGCTTGCGCAAGCCCTCGCCCTCGAGCACCCGGCCCTCATCACCGCGGAGTACCGGATCGCCAAGCGACCCGAGGGGCGCGTGCTCGTCGATTACAACCAAAACGCCTGGGGGCGCACCCTGGCGTCGATCTACTCGCCGCGTCCCCGCCCGGAGGCGACGGTGTCGACCCCCGTTACCTGGGACGAGCTCGAGGCCGGTGTCACCATCGACGACTTTTACATCGCCAACGTGCCCGACCGCCTTGCGGCGATCGGCGACCTGTGGGCACCGCTCCTCTCGGGCAGCGATCGATTCGAGCTGGGGCCGCTGCTCTGATGGGCACGTCGACGGCGCTACCGCTCGCCACGGACTACCCGCCGATGGAGGCCAAGCTGGTCGACGCTTTGCCGGAGGGAGATGTCTGGCGTTACGAGCCCAAGTGGGATGGCTTTCGTTGCCTCGCCTTCAGGAACGGCGACGACGTCGACCTTCGCTCCAAATCCGGCCAGCCCTTCAATCGCTATTTCCCCGAGCTCGTGGCGGCGCTGCAAGCGCTCGACGCGACGCGTTTCGTGCTCGATGGCGAGATCGTCGTGCCGGTCGGCGCGACACTGTCCTTCGATGATCTTCTGATGCGCATCCACCCCGCTGCCAGCCGGGTAGAGACGCTCGCCCGTGAATATCCCGTGCTGTACGTGGCCTTCGATCTGCTCGTGAATGCCAGGGGCCGATCGCTCGTCGATGCGAGCCTCGTAGAGCGCCGGCAGCAACTCGAAGACTTCATGTCGCGGCACGTGGTGAAGGGCGCGCGGCTGCGGCTCTCCCCCCAGACGGCCGACGTGAACGCGGCCCGACGCTGGGTGCAGAGTCTCGGCGCAGGTCTCGACGGCATCGTCGCCAAGCGGGCGGATCTCGCGTATCGCAGTGGTGATCGCACTGGCATGCAGAAGTGGAAGCGGATGCGCTCCGCCGACTGCGCGGTTGGCGGCTTCCGTTATGCGGCCAAGGGCGAGAGCGTCGGATCGCTTCTGCTCGGCCTGTATGACGACCAGGGGCTGCTGCATCACGTCGGGTTCTCGTCCAACATCAAGGCCAGTGAGCGAGAGGTCCTGACGCGCAAGCTGGAAGCCCTGATCGCGCCGCCTGGATTCACGGGTCGCAGCCCCGGCGGGCCAAGTCGTTGGAGCACCGAGCGCAGCGGCGAGTGGCAGCCCCTCGCGCCCAAGCTCGTCGCCGAGGTTCAATACGATCATTTCAGCGGCGATCGCTTCCGCCACGGTACCAAGTTTCTGCGCTGGCGTCCGGACAAGGCGCCCGGCCAATGCACGCTGGCCCAGGTGGCGCAGGAAGCGGTGAGTACGGCCGGGCTCCTGAAGTAGCGCGCCCCTTGCCGGTCGGCGGCCGTGGGCCGGATTCGCCGATCCCGGTGCTCGATGGACGGCGGCTCTCGGCACTCGGACCGGGGTTTCCTCGAAATCGCTATCCCGGAGCCCCGGAGCGCCCCGGAGCCAAGCAACTGCTGCGCGCCGGCGGCAGCCGTTCTACCATGCGCCCGTGGGTCGAAGCGGAGAAGCTATGCAGGAAGGACCTCAAGCGCCCGCGCAGGTGCGCCCGGCGGAACGGCTGTTCGGTTGTCCTGACGAGCCTTGGCGGGCGCGCCTGTACGTCATCATCTTCGAGTCGGATACGCCGGCCGGGATCGCCTTCGACATCGGTCTCCTGATCGTCATCGTGGCGAGCGTGCTGGTGGTGATGCTCGACAGCGTGCAGGCAATCACGGCACGGTACGGGCTGCTCTTCGCCCGCCTCGAATGGGTGTTCACGTTGCTGTTCACCGTGGAGTACGTGTTGCGACTGGTGTGCGTGCGCCGGCCGCTCGAGTATGCCCGAAGTTTTTTCGGGATCGTCGATCTCATCGCGGTGCTGCCGACGTACATCGCGTTCTTTTTGCCCGAGCTGGGTGCGCTGATCGACATCCGGGTGTTGCGCCTGATGCGCGTATTCCGGGTGCTGAAGCTCGGCGCCTACCTCGAGGAGTTCAGCTTCCTCGCGCAGGCGTTCGCCGACAGTCGTCGCAAGATCATGGTGTTCCTGTCCGGGGTGGTTACGGCCCTGCTGGTCGGGGGCACGGTCATGTACGTGGTGGAAGGGCCCGAGAACGGTTTCACCAGCATTCCGACCGGGGTGTACTGGGCGGTGACGACCATGACCACGGTCGGCTTCGGGGACATCACCCCGCACACCCCCCTGGGCAGGTTCATCGCCGGACTGATGATGCTGCTCGGGTGGGGCGTGCTCGCCGTGCCGACGGGGATCGTGACGGCGGAGATGACCGTGCGGCGCAATGCCAGCGGTTTCAGCAGGAAATGCGATACCTGCGGGGCCGTGGGGCACGAGCCCCGGGCGCGTTTCTGCAACGCATGCGGCGCGCGGCTCTGAGGCGGACGCCAGGGTCTACAGGCCCAGCCAGGCGATGGTGCTGGCCTCGACGTCGGCAACCGGAGCGGTGAAACCTTTATAGCCGATCGCGGCGAGCGCCGATTTTCCGGGCTTGGTGTCGGTCATGGTGAGCAGCGCTTCGCGGATCGTTTCCTGGTCGCCCGCCGAGATCCGGGTCGACACTAGCCATTGCTTGATTGGTACCGGACGCGAGTGGCTGAGAACCTTGCCGCCTTTGTCCGTCCAGGCCTTGACCACGGACTTGGCGGCGGTCGCGCCGATCTGGGCGAAGCCATGATCGATATAGAACGGCACCGCGTCCTGGTAGCGCGTCGTCACCACCTTGACGTCGGTCAGCTTTTGCTCGCGAAACATTGCCCGCACCATCACCGCGGTGATCGAGTCCGGATCGGGAGTGACCAGGGTCCGTCCGCGCAGATCGGCCATCGTCTTGAGAGGGTCGTCCGACTTCATCATGAGCGCGACCGAATACTCGACGAAGCCCTGCGTCCAAGCGGCCGCTCGATAGCGCCCGGCCTTGATCTCGGCCATCGCCACGTGCGCAGGATGGACGAAGGCGAGGTCGTAATCCTGGCGGGCGAGGCCGGCGCGCGCGTCGTCGTATGCAGGGACGAGGACCACCCGGACATTGCGGTGCAGGCTCTTGGCGAGCACCTCGGCCAGAGGCGCGAAGCGATCGCGGATCTCCTTGGGCGTTGCCTGGTAGGTGACGCCCTCGGTCACCGCGAAGACAAAATCGGGACCCTGTGCGTTCGCCGGACCGGCAGCGCAGAGCAATCCACAAAACAGGATTACGAGGCGATGGAACATGGTATTCCTTGTGCAACAAGCATTAACGCCCGGGGCTGGCAGGGGCCTCCGGGGTGACCACCGCTTGACCGCGGCGCGGGCGGCCGGGATAAGCAGGATGCATGCCCCGCGGCAGCTAACCCGAGCATAAGGCCGCGCGGCCCGCGGTGGTTGGCAGGGAACCTCGACGCCGGCCCGGCTGGGTAGGTCAGTGCCCCAAATGCAACACCCGCGGGCGACCGGGCCCCTAGGACAGTGCTTTCACGTGGCCAAGGACGCTGCGGAAGGCAGGGTCGTGCCCGTCGTAGGTCCACTCGAACAGCACCATCTCGGTCGCGACCAGGGTCGCGCCGGCGGCGCGCATGCGCTCGAGTGCTAGGGTGCGGTCGGTGCTCCGGACCGGGCGCGAGCCGATGGCGTCGACCACCGGAAACGTGGCGAAGCCGTGCTGGATCAGTCCCAGCACGGTCTGCATCACGCAGACGTGACCCTCCATCCCGGCGACCACCAACTGGTCACGCCCGGTCGCACGCAGCATCTGCACAAAGGCCGGATCGTCCGCAGCCCCGAATCGCGTCTTGGCAAAGATGTCGGCTTCGTCGAAGTGCGTACGCAGTTGCGGCAGCACCGGTCCGATCCGCTCCGCGCAGTGCTCGGTGAGTCGGCGCGGGATCGCAAAGTCCTCGGCGACCGCGAGAAGCACGCCGATGCGGGCGATGAGGGTCTCATGGTCGGCGACGTGCGGCGCGAGCCGTTCCTGGACGTCGACGACCACGAGCACGCTGCGCTCCCGCTGCAGGCGCAAGCTCGGGGTCATCGTTGGATCCCGCGCATCGCCACCGCGACCTCAATCCGCGGATTCAACCCGCAGCCTCAGTCCGCCGCCACGGGGGCGTGCCCCGGATCCGACGCTTGGTCCAGGGCGGCTGCGCCCCGGATCGAGTGGGGCAGCGCGACCATCACCGGAACGTCCGGCGCGAGGCAGCCGGTGGCGCAGCACCGGCCCGGCTGGCGGTTGCGGGTGATTTTGCGGGTCGCGTCGGCGAGGATGCCGCGATCGAGCAGGCGCTCGACCAGATCGACCCGATTGCCGATCGGGTAATGGCGATAGATCTCCATCTTCATCGCTTCCGGCGAGCCGCCGCCATGCAGGCTGATGACCGAGTACCAGCCGGCCTGGTACGACGCGGTGAGGTCCTCGAGAAAGCGTGCCACCTCGATGCGCTTCTCGTAGGGGATGTCGGAGCGCGCCGTCAACACTTCCGACAGCCGGCCCGCAGTCGCCGGATTGTGGTCCTCGTCCGGACCGGGGAGGGCGACGATCAGTCCGCCCGACAGGTGATGGGCGAGGCGCTGCATGTCGTAGATCTGGGTGGCGAGGAGAAGCTTGCCGATGTTGGCGAACACCGGGTCCGGTGCCAGCACACCCGCAGGACTCGGCTGGCCGTACACCGACGCGGCGACACCGCAGGCAAAAAAGCCCTCGGTGATCTTGATGAGTTCCACCATGGCGTCGCGCACACCGTGAGCACGATCCAGGTCGAGGCCGTTGGCCTCCGTGATCAGAGCGCCCGCGCCGATCAGGAGGTCGCCGAATCCGGCTCGGGCGGCAATGCACGTGTGCCGGTGCTGGGCGGTGTAGTGGTACAGGATTTCCGCCGCCGGGATCGCCTCGCCCGCGGCGAACACCTTCTCCCACGGCACGAACACCTGATCGAACAGACACACGCCGGTGGACTGGCCGAACTTGTTGCTGAACTTGGCGGCGGCCTCGCCCGGCCGGCCCGCCGGTCGGGCAATGATGGTGAGTCCGTTGGCGTCGATCGGCACCGCACAGGCGACCGCGAAGTCGGCGTCGTCAGCCGTCATGTTGCGACAGGGCAGCACGAGGAGCTCGTGCACGTATGGCGCCGCGGTGACGATCGCCTTGGCACCCGAGATGACGATGCCGTCGCTGCGACGCTCGACGATGTGCACGTAGCTGTCCGGCAGCGGCTGCTGCGACGGCCGCAGCGAGCGGTCGCCCTTGGCATCGGTCATCGCGATGCCGACGGCGAGATCGTTCTCGTGCACGTGCCGGGTATAGGCCAGGGCCCGCGCATGGTATTCGGTGCCGCACTCGGCATCGATGGCGTGGGTGCCGTGCACCAGCGCGGTGAGTGCGTCCCCGGCGAGGTAGCGTTGCGCGCAGCCGGTTTCCTGGCAGACGAGGCGCACCGCCTCGAGCTTGTTGAGAAGATCGGCGGTGGTGCGCGGCAGCGCAAGCATGCGATTGACCGGATCGGCGAGTCCCGGGACCTGGGCGCGCATGATCGCCTGGGTCGATTCCTGCAACGCGAGATCGTAGGTGAGACCGATCGCATTCACCCCGGGAGCCAGCGCGGGCGCGTCAGCGACCGAGGCGATCCGCTCGCCATCGACGTACACGGTGGGACGATACTGGCGCAACGACTCGCGATAATCGGCAGCTGACATCAGCATGGCGGCGCTCCTCCGAAAACACGACGTGGTCCCCGGGGGGACGTCGCGATCACTATAGCAAGTCGCGCCCGGCGCAGCGGCTGCATCGACGCGCCGGCGCATGCGCAATTGCCCGCTCCGGCGGCGCGCAGTTTGACCTCCCGCGAGGCGTCGGCTAGAGTCGACCGTCGTCACCGCACCGCGTCCCTGCGGCGCGCAAACTCTTGCCGGAGGTGTCGTGCACAGCGCTTTCCTCGACCGCATCGTCATGCGGGCCGCGCTTCCTTTCATCGTCGGGCTGGCCGTGACGGCCTGCACGACCACGAAAGCTCCCGGGCCGGGCGTGAGCACACCCGCCTCCGCAACGGTCGCCCGCTTCGCCACCATCCCGCCCAATAAGGACACGGACCTCAAGCTGTACCGCTCGAACGGCAAGGTGGAAAGCGGTCCCGCGGCGCTCGCGGCCATGCCGCGTCAGGCCGATCTGGTGCTGTGGCTGGCGGGCAACCAGTTCTTCGCCATGGATGACGTCGTACACGCCTTCCAGGTCCAGAACCCCGGTACCACTGTCGGCCTCATCACGCTCCCGCCGGGCCTTCTCCTCGAGGCGATCGAACGGGGTGGATGGACTTACCAGGGTCGCGACTATCCGGGGACCCCCGACATCTACGCCTCGGTCAATCTTGGCCACCTCAAGACGCTGAAGGCGAAGGGCCTCGCCAGCGACTACCGGATCTACATGCACAATGAGATGGTGCTGCTGGTTGCGCGCGGCAATCCCAAGAGCATTCGTGGCATCGCGGACGTCGGGCGCCCGGACGTGCGCACGTCCATGCCCAACCCGGTCAACGAAGGCATCATGCAGTTCTATGGCCGCAAGGTGCTCGAGCGCCACGGGCTGTGGGAGAAGATTTCCGGTGGCAAGACATGCGTTTCATGCGCAACTACGCCAAACAACTGGTTCACTGCCGTCCACCATCGCGAGACGCCGGATCGGATCCTCGCCGGCACGTCGGATACCGGGATCGTGTGGCTCACCGAGGCGATCGAGGCGCAGCGGGCCGGCAGCGCAGTCGATGCGGTCCAACTGCCGCCCGAGGACAGCCTGCGTGATGAGGTCGCCTACGTGGTGACGACGCTGGCGCCGAGCGCGCATCGACCGGCTGCACAGCGCTACCTGGATTTCCTCAGCAGTGCGGCCGGCCAGGAAGCGTATGCGAAGTTCGGCTTCGTAAAGGCATCCGCGGCGGAGCTGCAGCCGCGGCCAGTCCCGTGATCGGCAACGACCCGCATGCCTGGCCCGACGCCAGCGTCGGGCGATGGCAGGGAACCGGACCCCGTGCATCGACGTCGGGCACTGTATCGCTGCGCTGGCGGGATGACGCGGCTGAACCTCTTCGGCCCGAAGCCGGTCTAGTGACGAACCGCACCGTTAGGGGGTTCAGCTAGCGGCGGCCTTCGCCCTTCGCCGGTGACGGCGGGCTCCGCGGTTCGCCGGTGGTGGAGCATCCTCACCCGGTGACTACGTGCCTCATGCTGGTGACGGCGACCACCACCTTCGCCGGTGACGGCGACCACCACCTCTCGCCGGTGACGGCGACCCCCATCTATCGCCGGTGGCGGCGACGCTTCGAGGGGATTGCATGACGGCAAACCATCCGGACCGGAGAGCACGCGCGTGGCTGAGCCATGCCGCCGTTGCATGGATCGGTATCTGCGCCGCGGCGGGGGTCGCGATGCCGGGCGCGGCGCTTGCCGCGGGGCCTAGTCAGACGACAGGGGATGGCGCCTCGGGTGGGCCCGGGGCGGGGAAGCACACGCAGTTCGGTATCGCCTCGGTGTATGCGCGCATGCTCGACGGTCGCCCTACGGCGAGCGGCGAGCTCCACGACAGCGACGAGCTGGTCGCAGCGCACCGCACGCTGCCCCTCGGCACCGAGGTGCGCGTCACCAACCTGGCCAACCACCGGACCGTGGTGGTGCGCATCAACGATCGGGGTCCGCAGCCGAAGAGCCGGATCATCGACCTCTCGCCGCGCGCCGGCGCGGCCATCGGATTGCGCGCCAAGGGGAAGGGCATCACCCGCGTGCGGATCGATGTGCTGCGCGTTCCTGACGGGCCGGCGGCGACTTCAAGAGAGCCTGCGGGCGGCGCCGACAAGCCCGGTACCGCGCGCGCAACGTCGTAGCCAAGGCAACGCCCATGCCTTGAGCGCAAGCGCGCCGGTCATCGCGGCGCAGGTGGGCGTAATCGGCTAGCCCGTCGACCGGCAAGCGGGCCGGCATCGCGTGCCAATCCGGGGCCGACCGCGGGCCATGATCGAGCCGACGAGATCGGGTGCCGAGCATGACGGTAAACTGATCCACCGATCGAGTGCGGTTCACTCGGCCCGAATGGCGGCGTGCCATGCGGCTGCGGGCATCCAGTGCTTAAGCCGAAAGGGCCACCGAGCACCGGACAGGTCGCCATCCTCCTCGCCCAACCACCAGGACCCGCCGCCATGCCCATCAACGTCCGCGCTGCCGTCGCCCCCCGTGCCGGCGTGCCTCTCGTCGTCGAGACGGTACAGCTCGAAGGTCCGCGTGCCGGTGAGGTGCTGGTCGAGATCAAGGCGACCGGCATCTGCCACACCGATGAGTTCACGCGCTCGGGAGGAGATCCGGAAGGCTTGTTTCCGGCGATTCTCGGCCACGAGGGCGCCGGCGTGGTCGTGGAGATTGGACCCGGGGTGACGAGCGTGCGCCCCGGCGATCACGTGATCCCGCTGTACACGCCGGAATGCCGGCAGTGCAGGTCCTGCCTGTCACGTAAGACCAACCTGTGCACGGCGATCCGCGCGACTCAGGGCAAGGGCGTGATGCCTGATGGCACGAGTCGTTTTTCGCTGGCCGGCGAGCCGCTCTTCCACTACATGGGTTGCTCCACCTTCGCGAATTTCACCGTGCTTCCGGAGATCGCGGTCGCGAAGATCCGCCCCGATGCGCCGTTCGACAAGGTCTGCTACATCGGCTGCGGCGTGACGACCGGCATCGGTGCCGTCATCAATACCGCCAAGGTGGAGGCCGGCGCCAATGTCGTGGTGTTTGGTCTCGGCGGGATCGGACTCAACGTCGTCCAGGGAGCGCGCATGGTCGGCGCCAACATGATCGTCGGGGTCGACCTCAACCCGGCGCGGGAGGCGCTGGCGCGCCGCTTCGGGCTCACCCACTTCGTCAGTCCGCGCGAGGTCGCCGGCGACCTGGTGGCACACCTGGTCGAGCTGACCGGGGGCGGGGCCGACTACAGCTTCGAGTGCATCGGCAACGTCGATGTGATGCGCCAGGCACTGGAGTGCTGCCATCGGGGCTGGGGTGTCTCCGTGATCATCGGCGTCGCCGGCGCGGGGCAGGAGATTCGCACCCGTCCCTTCCAGCTCGTGACGGGCCGGGTATGGAAGGGCAGTGCGTTTGGTGGTGCGCGCGGCCGTACCGACGTGCCGAAGATCGTCGATTGGTACATGGAGGGCAAGATCAACATCGATGACCTCATCACCCACGTCCTGCCGCTCGAGTCGATCAACGAGGGCTTCGACCTCATGCACCGCGGCGAGTCGATCCGCAGCGTCGTGACCTACTGACGCCTCTCGCGCGAGGCCCGCCGATGAACTGGACCGTCGTTTCCGAAAGCCGCTGCTTCGAGGGCACGCAGGGCGTCTATACCCACGCCTCGCAGGCCACGGACAGCACGATGCGCCTGGCCGTGTACCGGCCCCCCGTCCGCAGCGGCGCGCGGCTGCCCGTGCTGTTCTGGTTGTCGGGACTGACGTGCACCGAGGAGAACTTCGTGGTCAAGGCGGGGGCGCAGCGCATCGCTGCAGAGCTGGGCATGATCGTGGTCGCGCCCGATACGAGCCCGCGCGTTCCACTTCCTGGTGACGCCGAGAGCTACGATTTCGGCGCGGGCGCGAGCTTCTATCTCGATGCCACGGTAGCGCCGTGGTCACGGCACTACCGCATGGAAACGTACGTCGCCGACGAGCTGCCGGAGGTTATCGCCGCGCACTTTCCGATCGACATGGGACGCATCGGGATCTTCGGTCATTCGATGGGCGGCCACGGCGCCCTCGCGCTCGCCCTCAAGCACCCCGCGCGGTTTCGGACCGTGTCGGCCTTTGCGCCGATCGCCTCGTTGCTGCACGCACCCTGGGGTCGCAAGGCACTTGCTGGTTACCTGGGCGAGGACGTGGCCGCCTGGCAGGAGCACGACGTCGCCAGCCTGATACGCAGCCGCCGCTGGCAGGGGCCGCCGCTCCTGGTCGACCAGGGCATGGCCGATGCTTTCCTGGACCGCGAGCTCCAGCCGGAGCGACTCGCCGCGGCGTGCGTCGAGGCAGGCGTGCCGATCACGCTCAACCGCCGCGAAGGCTACGATCACAGCTATTTCTTTATCGCGACTTTCATGGCCTCGCACCTCGCCCACCACGCCGCCTTCCTGTAAGGCCTGGCGAGTCGGCGCCTGACCGATCCGCCATCGGCGCAGGCCGCATGGCCGGGCGAAGCGTCCCGGCGCCGACGGAGGGCGTCGACCGGGCGAATGCGCGGGAAACGCGCCGCTTGCGCACATGGCGCGCGTGCGCGGCGCCCGGAGTACGTGGTGCCCGTTGCGCCCATCGCGGGTGAGGGCAGCCCCGAAGCAAGGCGGGCGCATCGCTGCGCCCGCCTGGTCACGCTTGCAAGCGATGCTTACATGCCGCCCTTGAGCTGGACACGCACCTCGCCGCCGGGATGGGCGGCGCTGTGGACGTTCAAGTACGTGTTGCCGGCCTTGTAAGCCTGCATCTGCTCGGGGGTCATCTTCGCGGTCGGGGCGAATCCGAACGTGTCGTCGCCCTGCTTGACCATCGGCACGATCACCGGGCCGTTGGCGCCCGCCGCACCCTGGTGGATGTGCGCGGCCGTCGGGGTGAAGCCCGTCACCTTGATCATGCCGCTGACGCTGCCGTCGGGCTTGACCGTCACGTCACCGGAAGCCGATCCCGACGACTTGACCGGCGGGAGTTCGTGGTCGCCCGACAGCATGACGCGCTGCATGCCGCCTTGGGCATGGGCCATGCCCATGCCCATCCCGCCCATGTGAGAGCAGCCCGCGAGGCCGAGCAGACCGACGGCAAGGGCAGCCGTCACGAGCGTCATCGATTGCTTCTTCATGTCATTCACCTTCATGGAGTCTCCTGGTCAAAATGAGTGGATCCTTGCTGCACCTGTGGGAGTCATTCGGACAGCAATGCCTCCCCGAAACGTTCCGTTCGCCCCGCCCAGCGAGCGACGTGTCCCCCGCCATCATGCTCCCTCCCCGGTGGTCGGGGCAGGGAGGCGCGATTTTCCCCTCGAGCCGGGGCGGGCGCTGGTCGCCGGGCGGGAGTGCGCCCCACCGGGGCGGGGGGCCGGCTTTTCCGGCCGAGCGCCAGCCAGACCGTTGCCCAGCTCGATCCCGCTTTCCACCTGGCCTCGGACGCGTGAACAGCCCAGGGCGCGTTCTATTCCCTGCTGCCGCCGAGGTTTGTCCGGTGCCGTTCCCGCGGATTGCTGCGGGGTCGGGCGCACCCCTTGAAAGCCGCCATCCCGGACCCGATATGCTTCGCGGTTTGTCCCCGCGATTTTCGCCGGCGGGGACGTGACGGCACACCCGTCCGGGAGACGATCGTGGCAGAAGCCAACAGTGCAGCAACCGCCGCCGAAGGCGGCGCAGGCAGCAAGCAAACCCTAGGATTCCAGGCGGAGGTGCGGCAACTCCTCCACCTGATGATCCATTCGCTCTACAGCAACCCGGAGATCTTCCTGCGGGAGCTCGTCTCCAATGCCTCGGACGCCGCTGACAAGCTCCGGTTCGAAGCGCTTCACCGGCCCGAGCTCTACGAGTCCGATCCAGATCTTCGCATCCGCGTCGGGTTCGACAAGGACGCTCGCACGATTACTGTCAGCGACAACGGCATCGGCATGTCGCACGACGAGGTGATCGAGAATATCGGCACCATCGCCAAGTCCGGGACCCGCGAGTTCTTCGCCTCCCTATCGGGCGACGAGGCCCGCGATGCGCGGCTGATCGGCCAGTTCGGCGTAGGGTTCTACTCGTCGTTCATCGTCGCCGATCGGGTCACCCTCACCACGCGCCGGGCCGGGCTGCCGCCGGAGGAAGGGGTGCGCTGGGAATCCTCCGGGGAAGGGGAGTACACCCTGGAGAAGGTTACCCGTCCGCAACGCGGGACCGAGGTGGTGCTTCATTTGCGCGAGGGCCAGGACGAGCTGCTGTCGCGCTGGCGCCTGGCGTCGATCATCCGCAAGTATTCCGATCACATCGCGTTGCCGATCGTGATGCGCAAGGAAGAGTGGGACGAGGAGAGCAAGGGCCAACGCCTCACCGACGAGGAAGAGACCGTCAATCGCGCGTCGGCACTCTGGGCGCGCCCGAAGGCCGAGATCACGGCCGAGCAGTACGACGAGTTCTACAAGCACGTCGCCCACGACAACGAGCCGCCGCTCGCCCACGTGCATGCCCGCGTCGAGGGCCGCACCGAGTTCACGCAGCTGCTGTACGTGCCATGCCATGCGCCCTTCGACCTGTGGGACCGCGAGCACCGCCGTGGGCTCAAGCTGTACGTGCGCCGGGTGTTCATCATGGACGACGCGGAGCAACTCCTGCCGCCATACCTGCGGTTCGTGAGGGGTATCGTCGACTCCAATGACCTGCCGCTCAACGTATCGCGCGAGATCCTGCAGGAATCGCGCGACGTGGAGGCGATCAAGAGCGGCTGCGTCAAGCGCGTGCTCGGCTTGCTCGAGGACATCGGCGAGAACGACAAGGAGAAGTACACGACGTTTTGGAAGGAATTCGGCAAGGTGCTGAAGGAAGGCTTTGCCGACGACCCCGGTAACCGCGACAAGCTCGCCAAGCTGCTCCGGATCGCGTCGACCCAAGGCGGCAGCGCCGACCAGACGGTCTCGCTCGCGGACTACGTCGGTCGCATGAAGGATGGCCAGAAGGCGATCTACTACGTCGCTGCCGAGAGTCACGCCGCCGCAGCTAACAGTCCCCATCTCGAGATCTTTCGTCGCAAGGGCATCGAGGTCCTGCTCTTCTCGGACCGGATCGACGAATGGGTCGTCTCGGTTCTAGATGAGTTCGAAGGCAAGCCGCTGCGCAGCGTGGCCAAGGGTGCGCTCGACCTGGACGAGCTCGCCGATGCGGACGAAAAGGCGCGGGCGGAGAAGGAGGCCGGGGAGATGAAGCCCCTCGCCGAGCGCCTCAAGTCGGCACTCGGTGAGCGGGTCAAGGACGTGCGCGTCACGTGGCGGCTGACCGAGTCGCCCGTCTGCCTCGTGGTGGGGCAGGGTGAGCTCTCCGGCAACCTCGAGCGCCTGCTCAAGTCGGCAGGCCAGAAGGCACCGAACGTCGTGCCGGTGCTGGAAATCAACCCCCATCACGCCTTGATCGCGCGACTGTCCGATGAGTCGGACGCCGAGCTGGGACAGTGGGCAAGCGTGCTATTCGACCAGGCGTTGCTCGCCGAAGGCGGGCAACTCGAGGATCCTGCCGGGTTCGTGCGCAGGCTCAATGGGCTGATGGCCCGCCTGGCCGGTGTGCCCGACGCGGCCAGCGAGGCGCCCGCGCCGGCGATGGCGCAGGCAACTGCGCAACCCGCGCCGGCCGATGGCGCAGCGGAGCAATCGTGAAATCCGCCGTCCTTCAATTCGAGGAGTGATTCCGGGTGGCGATTGCCAATCGCCGCGCCGAAGTGGCCGAGATGGTGCTACCTCCCGGCGATGCGGAAGGCGATGCGGGCAATCGTCATCGGGGCGCGGATCAGTGGCTCTTCGTCGTCTCCGGCGAAGGCGAGGCCATCGTCGATGGCCGTCATTACCCGCTGACAGCGAATACGCTGCTGCTGATTGAGGCCGGCGAGCGCCACGAGATCCGCAACACCGGCGGTGCAACGCTTCGCACCCTCAACTTCTACACGCCGCCCGCCTACGACGGCGACGGCGACGAACTCCCCGCGGGAAAGTGTTAGGGTCGGTTGCTAGGGTAGGTCCGGGGCGCGTGACAACACTCAGCAACGACTGACAGCAGCCACCGGGTAATGCCGCATCGTGGGGCCTGCGATCGCGCCGTGCAACCTGGCCAGCCAAACGCGCTACCGCGGATGGCGAATGGAGGTCACGCCTGTACCACATAACGACTGCACCATGTTGCCATCCGGTACAGGCGCACGAGCGGCGCCTTGCGGAAGGCCGCGTCAGTTGCCCGCCGGCATCGCTACGGCGGTGATTAGCTCCAGCTTGCGCTTCTCGAGCTCGCGACCCAGGCGATCGAGGTCGAGCTCGGCGGCCTTCGCGAGCTTGAACATCTCGCGTTCCTCTTCCTTGACGTGGTGCTGAACGTATTCCTTCAGCACCGTGACGTTCGCCTTGTAGAGATCGTCGCCCGGGCGCATGTCCTCGAGGCGTGCCACCAACTCTTTGACCGTGCCGTGCTCGACCGTGGCCTCGTCGAGGAGGTCGGCGGCTTCCTTGGAGCGACTGCGCAGCGCAGGGTAGAAGTTCTCCTTCTCCACCGCGGCATGCACGGTGAGGAGCGCGCAGATCTCCTCGACGATGCGCGCGCGCTCGGCAGAGGTGCCGTCTTCCAGCTTTTCGAAGCGCTCGAACAGCGCCTCGACCTCGCGGTGGTCACCCAGGGCTATGGCGTCCTCGTCGTCGCCAGCGGTGATTTCACCAAAGGCCGAACGGACGTCGGCGGGGCTGCGGCTGGTGACCAGGCCGCCATCGGCTTGCCGTGCAGTGCGCCTCGCGGCGCATCGGCCCGGGCGGGATTCTGGCGGCTGTGCCAGTCCTCGGTCATGATGCTCCTCACATTGACGCCACGGCGCATACTGGCTACGAGCCCGGTACGCGCGGGGAGGTTCCCTGGCCACCGAACATCGCTGCCTGGCGCGGTCTTTGCAACGCGATCATTCACGAACTAGGCCGCGGGTTTGGTCTCGGCCCCATCACGCGGCGGATAACGACCACGCGGCTTTTGGAATCAATCGGATCATGGATGAAGCTGCCCTTGCGAGTTATCGCCATGCACTCGGCGAACGCTTCGTCTCGCAACTTACCAAGCATACCTTCGCGGTCGTGCTCGCCGGAGGCCGGGGCAGCCGACTGCACGAGCTCACCGACTGGCGCGCCAAGCCGGCGGTGCCCTTCGGCGGCAAGTTCCGGATCATCGATTTCACGCTCTCCAACTGCCTCAACTCGGGCATCCGCCGGATCGGCGTGGCGACCCAATACAAGGCACAGAGCCTGATCCGGCACCTGCAGCGGGGCTGGGGGTTCCTCGAAGGGCGCTTCGACGAGTTCATCGAGATCATGCCGGCGCAGCAGCAGATCGAGGAGAGCTGGTACCAGGGCACCGCCGACGCGGTGTATCAGAACCTGCGCAGCCTGCGTATCAGTGGCGCGCACTACATCCTCGTGCTGTCGGGCGACCACGTATACAAGATGGACTACGGCAAGCTGCTCGCGGCGCACGCTTCGCAGCGCGCCGACGTGACCGTGGCCTGTATCGAGGTGCCGCGGATGGAGGCGCAGGCATTCGGGGTGATCGGTGTCGACGCGGAGGACCGGGTGGTGAGCTTCGTCGAGAAGCCGTCCGACCCACCGTGCGTGCCGGGTCGACCCGATGTGGCTCTCGCCAACATGGGCGTCTATGTGTTCAACGCCGACTTCCTGTATGAGCAGCTGATCCGCGATGCCGGCACGCCAGGATCGGCGCACGATTTCGGCAAGGACGTTCTGCCTCATGTCGTGCCCCGCTACCGCGTGTTCGCCCATTCGTTCTCGCACAGTTGCGTGGGCACGCCGGATACCGCGCCGTACTGGCGGGACGTCGGCACGCTCGAGGCGTACTGGGAAGCGAACATCGCACTGACCAAGGTGGTGCCGGACCTCAACATGTACGACGCCGATTGGCCCGTATGGACGTTCCAGGAGCAGCTGCCGCCGGCCAAGTTCGTGTTCGACGAACCGCATCGACGCGGCATGGCGGTGGACTCGCTGGTCTCGGGCGGTTGCCTCATCAGTGGGGCGACCGTGCGCCGCTCGCTGCTATTCACCAACGTGCGCGTGGACTCGGGCAGCGTGGTCGAGGATTCTGCCATTCTGCCGAATACCAAAATCGGCCGGGACGTGACCCTGAAGCGCGTGATCGTCGACAAGCAGTGCGTGATCCACGATGGCATGACGGTCGGGGTCGACCACGAGGCCGATCGGCAGCGATTCCACGTCACCGATGCCGGCATTACCCTGGTCACGCCCGACATGCTTGGGCAGAACGACCATCGCATCCGTTAAGCGCCTGCCTCTCGCGCTAGCGGACGACGCCATCGCCACCGAGCCCCGGCCGCTCGTGCAGCGCGTGCTGTTCATCTCGCCGGAGCTGCCGCCGTGGGTGAAGAGCGGCGGGCTCGGCGACGTCACCGCCGCGCTGCCGGCCGCGCTGCGAGCCGCGGGGGTCGACGCGCGAGTACTTGCCCCGGGCTATGGCGCTGTGCTCGACGCGCTGCCGCACGCCACCGTAGTCGCCGAAATCCCGGCCCACTCGGGGCTTCCCGAGTGCCGGCTGCTCACCGCCGAGGGCGTCAATGGCGCGCCGGTGTTACTGATCGACTGTCCGTCGCTATTCCGCCGCCCGGGAACCGCGTACCAGGACGAGGCGTTCACCGACTGGCCGGACAATTACCTGCGCTTCGCACTGCTGTCGCGCATCGGGGCGCTGCTCGGATCGGCGGCCAGCGGACTCGGATGGCGCCCCGACGTCGTGCATTGCAACGACTGGCCGACCGGCCTTGCCCCCGCCTATCTTTCCATGGCCCCTGGGGAAAAGGCGGCGTCGGTTGTCGCCATTCACAACCTCAGTCATCAGGGTGTGTTTCCACCCGGCGTCCTCGACGCAGTGGCGTTGCCGCGCACCCTGTTCGCGGTGGAGGGGCTCGAGTATTTCGGCAACGTGTCTTATCTCAAGTCGGGGATCTACTACGCCGATCGACTGGTGACAGTGAGTCCCACCTATGCCGCGGAGATCCAGACCGACGCCGGCGGGCAGGGCCTGGGAGGCCTGTTGCGCGCCCGCAGTGACGCCCTGGTCGGCATCCTAAATGGCATCGACACGCGCACATGGGATCCTGGCGCGGATCCGCATCTCGCGCATACCTATGACTTCGCCTCCATCCGCCGCAAGTCGGTGAACAAGCTGGCGCTGCAGCGCCGCTTCGGACTGGAGCTGGGCGAGGAGCGCATGTTGCTCGGCGTGGTCAGCCGCCTCGCGGATCAAAAGGGCATCGACTGGCTGCTCGATGTCGTGCCGGATCTCGTGAGCCTGCCGGTACAACTGGTCGTCCTCGGCTCGGGAGACAAGGCATTGGAAGCGCGGCTTACCGAGCTGGCGGTGGCTTATCCGGCGCGGGTGGCAGCGGTCATCGGCTTCGACGAATCGCTGGCGCACCTCATCGAAGGCGGTGCCGACGCGTTCGTGATGCCCTCGCGCTACGAGCCCTGCGGGCTCAACCAGATGTATAGCCTGCGCTACGGCACCCCGCCTATCGTGCGCGCGACGGGAGGGCTTGCCGACACCGTCGTCGATTGTGTGGCCGCGAGACTTGCCGATGGAACGGCGAACGGCTTCAGCTATCACGGTAGCGACGCGCACGCACTTCTGGCAACCATTGGCCGCGCGCTCGACGCCTGGCGTAAGCCGGCGGTATGGCGCGCCCTGCAAAAGCGAGGCATGGCCGGGGACTTTAGCTGGGCGGCGAGCGCCCAACGCTACCTCGCGGTCTACCGCGCGGCCTGCGTGGCGCAACGCGAGCGGACCTGATGCACCGATCGCACCGACCGCAGCGGCGCGCGATACCGCGCCGGAGCTGCATCCGGCGCCGCCAGGGTCGTGCTGGGACACATTCCCTCACGGGTAGCGACGCGCGAGTGTCGGAATTCCTGTCACTTGTCGCTCGCGCGCACCGAAGCGTGACGGCCGGGCCGGGCGAACGCTTTGGTTCGCACCGGGACGGTGCCCTTGGACAGCGTCGGATGTAGCCTCGGTTGGATGCGGTTGCTGCCGCGGAATCGAGGATTCGTGCGTAGGTCGTTGAACCGGCGGACACCTGTGATGCGTCCTTCGCCATGCCGTAGTCGGTGCGACGGGCGCGGCCCCTGCGTGCTGGCGGGTGTATTGCTGCTGGCAGAAATCTTGCTCGTGATTGAGCGCCGGGTCGAAACGGGCCCGTTTGGACGAACCATCGCCGGAGATACCCGGAGGCTCCATGAAATCGATTCTCGATCCCACGTTCCGCTATACCACCAGTGCGAATACCGACCTTCGCAAGACGTTTGCGCGGGTGCGTCGCGAGTTGCGCCGCGAGTCGCAGGCGGGTCAGCGCAACAACCAGGACAGCGGCAACGTTGCGCCGCTCTATCCGCGTCGAAGCGGGGCGATGTCCTGAAGGGTCGAAGGGTCGAAGGGTCGACCGGTCGAAGGGTCGAAGGGTCGACCGGCGCGTCGTCCGCCCTGCGTTGCGGCGCGCCGAACACGCGGCGACAGGGCGGCAGATTTCCCCGGCGACGAGCAGATAGTCCCGTGACCGATCGGGTGCGAACCATCGCCGCGTGTGCGCGGCTAATCCCGACCTGGGCTGATGCGAAAGCCGATCACCGCCGGCTCGGCGACCAGTGCGTGCTGGAGGCGCCCCGCGGCGCCTGCATGGCGGGACCAGATCACAAGGTCGTAGGCCACAGTCTGCATCGCCGGATCGAGCCCATACGAGATTTCATCTAGTCGGAAACCGTGGTGCTGGATGCATACACGCAAGGCGTGCTCATCCCACGCGTTGGCGCGCGCGAACACCAGTTCGCAATGGACGAGCGATCGCACCGGTACGCGGTTCTCGACCTGGTGGAGGAGCTCCAGCGCCACCCAGCTCGCGGCGGTTGCCGCCGCGCCGACAGCGTAGAGTCCGGTTCCCAGTGAGATTCCGATAGCGGCCGTGACCCATACGGCGGCGGCCGTGGTGAGACCGCGCACCGAGAAGCCCTCGCGAATGATGACCCCGGCACCCAGGAAACCGATGCCGGTGACGATGCCCTGGATCACCCGGGTTGGATCGCCGTGGCCTACGCCAGCCTCGACCCAGCCGCCCCCGTACTCGGTGCTCGCGACGAGCAACGATGCGCCCAGAGCCACGAGGGTGTAGGTGCGTAATCCTGCAGCGCGGCCCCGGTAGGTGCGTTCGATGCCCACCAACGCGCCACATAGCATCGCGGCAGCGCAGCGTTGCAGGATCTCCGTCTCGGTCATGGCCGGGGCGCTATCATGAAGCCGGGAGTATGCACGCCCGGCGGCCGGGCCGCGACCTGCGCGCGGTCGGGACGATGCTGGGCGCACGCAATCCCCGCCTGCCTTCGTCCACCTGCAAACCGTACACCGAGCCGCAATCGCAAACCGCAGCCGCAATCGCAAACCGCAGCCGCAGTTGCAAACCGCAGCCGCAAACCGCAGCCGCAGTTGCAAACCGCAGCCGCAGTTGCAAACCGCAGCCGCCAACGCAGCCGCCAACGCAGCCGCAATCACAATCGCAAACCGCAGCCTCGGGGAACTGTCCCCGCCATCCACCTCGGTCCGGTCTTGCCGCCCTTGGATCCGGAGCCAACCACCTCAAACTATCCTGGATGCCACCCGTCACCACAGCCCTGCTCACGGCGAACGTCGCCATCTTCCTGCTCCAGATGGTGGCGCCGGGGATCGTTGTCCCGTTCGCGCTCTGGCCACTCGCCGCCTCGGCCGTCGATCCCTCCATCGGCTTCGGCCCGTGGCAGCTTGTTACGTACGCGTTCCTGCATGGTGGCCTCATGCACCTGGCCTTCAACATGTTCGCGCTCTACATGTTCGGGGGTGCGATCGAGCAGGTTTTCGGCGCGCGGCGCTATCTTGCGTATTACTTCGCGTGCGTGATCTCGGCGGCCCTGACGCAACTGGTGGTTGCGGCACTCTCGGGTGAGGTGTATCCGACGGTGGGAGCCTCGGGCGGAGTCTTCGGATTGTTGCTGGCCTATGGCATTTATTTTCCCAACACCCGGCTCATGCTGCTGTTCCCGCCGATCCCGATGCGGGCGCGCACCTTCGTGCTCCTGTACGCGGTGATCGAGCTGTTCCTGGGTGTCACCGGCTCGCAAGCGGGGGTCGCGCACTTTGCACACCTGGGCGGCATGATCGGCGGCTACGCCCTGCTGCGGTACTGGCGCGCGCGGCCCGCTGGGACCCGTGGCAGCTAGCGTCCCGAATCGGAAGTTCGCTGCACGAGGTCGAGAAATGGCGAGCCGCTTCGTCGCTCGCCTTGCGAAGGTTTCGACATTCGCTGCGGCCAGCTCCCCACCGAGCCCCTTGTTCGCCATCTTTGAGCACTGCCCCACCCATCGCAAGTTTACTCAGCGAACTCTCAATTCGGGACGCGAGTCTTCGGCCGGTGCCGGCACAGTCGCGTCGCGGGCGAGGCGGCGACGAAGTATCCAGGCGACGCCGCTGAATACCAGGACGACTATCGCCAAGAGCGCAAACGTCGGTGGTCCCGGATACCGCACTGCGGCAATCGCGCGATCCACGAAGGCCGCCGTCATGATGATTCCCGGCGTAAGGCCTAGGGCCGTGCCGAGCAGGAAATCACGCCAGCCGATGTGCGACGCGCCGGCGACGGCATTGATCATGGAAAAAGGCGCGATCGGCACCAGCCGCACGAGCAGCATGGCCAGGAGGCCGCGGCGCGCGAGACGCCGTGACAGCGCGTTGAGATTCTTGCCCGCCAGAAGCCGCACCATGTCGCGGCCCAGCGCTCTTCCCAGCGCATAGACGACGGCCGCCGAGAGCAGCGCACCGCCGAGCGCGTAGAGCGCCCCCTGGAACGGACCGAAAACCAGGGTGGTGACCGCAATCAAGACGGTCACCGGGAACATCAGCAGCCCTCCGGCGACGTAAACAAGCGCCACCAGCAGTGGCGCCATGGGGCTGGCATCGATCCAGGCGGCGTAGCGCACCAGGTCGTCGAAGCCGAATAGCGCGCCGAGGGCGGTGAACCGCCAGGCCGCGGCCAGCGCGGCGAGCGCGAGCACCAGCGCCAGCAGCCCCATCATGCGACTGCGGACGCCCTCGCGGTGCTCCGGGGCGGGAACGAGTTCGTCCATGATGAGATCGGGATCGAGCGGCTGTTCCGGATCGAGCACGCCGTGGTCCGGCGTTACCGCGTCGACCATGGGATCGAGCTCGGGGTGGGCCGACGCGAGGGTGCGCTGGCCCTCGACCTGCAGCGCGCCGATGGCCGCGTGTAGCCATCCGTCCGCGCGCGCCAAGGCCGATGCGACCTCGGCCGTGGTCGTACCCAGGTGCTCGGCGAGGAGTCGGTTGCGGAAGCCTGCGATCGCCTCGCGCACGCGCGGATCGCCGGCCGACTCGATCGCGAGGTTGCACTCGGTGTCGAGATACATCGACCGATCGGAGAGATTGGCCGAGCCGAGAGTGAGGAGTGCATCGTCGATCACGAGCACCTTGCTGTGCACGTTGAGACAGCCATCCTCCGGCCCGAGCCATGGGAGCACGGGGCAATAGAGACGGTAGCGGTCGTGAGCATCCGCCGACTCGAGCTCACGATGGATGCGCGCGCGCAGCACGCCCATCGTGGAGGCCTCGAGCCAGCCGCTCTGGGTCACCGGCGACACGACCGCAAGCTCGGGTCCGTCCGGGCGCGCCAGCGCTGCCGCGAACGTGGCGCTGATGGCGCGCGAGGTGAAGTACTGGTTCTCAGCGTAGATCGACCGCTGGGCGCTCGCGATGGCGTCCTCGTGCAGGGTCCGGATCTCGGCCACGCCGGGGTGCCCGTCCTCCCGCGGCTCGGTGCGTGCGATCGCCACATCGACGTCTTCGAGCGTGGCGGAGACGCCGTCCGGCCATGCGTCCGCGAAGAACTTACCCATGCGCCGCCGCGGCGCCCGGCCGGTGGCGCGCTTCCAGCGCCGCCGCGCAAGCTCGGAAAGGGCGCGCGCGCAATCACCCTCCACCACGGCGCCGACATCGTGGAAAGGGCCGTAGGGCTTGCCGTTGTCGTCGGTGCGCAGCGGGTTGTGACCCTCGTGCGCCGCCGTATCCCAGCGGCATCGAGTGAGATCGAAGCCGCTTACAAACGCGACGCTATCGTCGACCACCACGACCTTCTGGTGGTGGGAAGCGCCGACGGGATGCCGATCGTCGAGGCGAAACGACAGCCGCCGATGCGTCTTCCAGTCGAACTCGTAGAGGGGCAGCCATTCGCGCTCGAGGGCATACAGCATTGCGAAATCCCATGACAGCACGTAGGCGCGCAGGTTGCGGCGTGCGGCGACCAGGGCATCGAGGAAATCGCGCAGCGATTCGGGCAGCCCATCGTGCGCGCCTTCCGGCACGAGGCGCATGCGGCTGTCGATATCCCAACCCAGGATGAAGATGCTTCGCTGGGCCTTGGCCAGCGCGGAGCGCACCGCTGGGAAGTACTCGTCACCATCGACCAGCAGTGCGAGGCGCTTGGCGCGCGCGATCCGCCAGCAATTCTTGCCCTCGGCTAACAGCCGCGGTGGCGGATCGGGGAGGGGACGCACCGCTCCTGATGGCGCAGCCCGCGGCGGACTGTTGCGATGCTGCGCCGGCGCGACGTCTGCGTCGCCTGGCGGCGGCAGTGCCGACGGGGGATCGCGCTCGCATGCTGCCGAGCCCGACCCCCGCCCGGTCGCGCCCGAATCGCTGGCGAGCTCGCGCCGGTCGAGGGTCATGCGACCAGGAGCGCCTGGCGCGCGAGCTGCGGCAGCGCCTCGTCGAGCAGCCGTGCACGCGCCGCGGGATCGAACGCCGGCCACGCGAGGGTCGCAATCGCCTCACGCGTGCGGGTGCCATCGAGGCATTGCAGCAAGGCTCGGGTCGCGTCGTCGATGCGGATGAGCTCGTGCCTCAGGGTCGTGACGCGATTGCCGCGCTCGGCCTGCCGCGCCTGCCACGCGCCGGTCGCCGGACGATTTCCGGGTTCCAGCACGAACGCCGGTGATGCGAGGTGCAGCTCGAGTCCACCGGCAGCATAGCCGGCGAGTAGCATCGACGCGAGCACCGCGGTCGCGGTTTCATGCGCGCTCGCGGGCAGGCCCACCGCGGCCATCGCGGCCTCGCGCAATTGCCCGAATGGCACGCTCGCCGGCCAGCGGGCGGCGAGCTGCATGAGTGCTGCCTTGGAGACCGGAAGGGCGGTCGTGACGCTCGCGCCTTCGGGCTCGGTGAACGTCTCGGGCGCAGTCGTGGTGAGGTCGATCGCGCCCGCCGGCCCCGCCCGCGAGGCGGCTTCCAGTCCCGTTACGGCGAGCGGGGTGACCTTGCGCTCGACGGTGACCTCACCGTGCACGAGCAGCGTCTGCCGGAACATGCGGTTGCGCAGGAAATCCATGTACTGCTCGCGTTTCACGAGATCGGGGCCCACGCGCGCCAACGTACTGGCGGCCTCGGTCGAGAGATCGCTTGCGAACATGCTGCGAAAGGACGCCTCGCCGAGGTAGCGTAGCCCATGGATGGTGGCGCGCTCGACGAACTGGTGGAAGTAGAGCGGCTGATTCACCTCCTCCAGATAGTCGTGCAGGACGTAGTAGTCCTCCTTGCCACGCATATCCTCGGCTTCGGCGCGCAGCATCACCGCGTGCGCGGCCGATTCATCCTTGGTGCCCTCGGCCAGGAACGCGAGGATCGCGCGCGCCTGCGCGGCGCGCGTGGCGGGATCGGCGAATTGGGCGGTGTGATAGCGCATCGCCGCGCGCACCGTGCCGCGCATCGCCCAGCCGGGCAGGGTGTTGTAGCTCACGTAGGCAATGCCGTTGCCGCTGAGGTGGGCGGCGATGAGCGCGAGGATCTTCTCCTGCACCGGGTCGGGAACCCATGAGTACACGCCGTGGGCGATGATGTAGTCGAACGTGCCGAAGCGCGCGTCGAAGTCGAGGATGTCCATGGCCTCGAGGCGCAGGTTGGCGAGGCCAAGCGCCGCCACGTGGCTGCGACCGTCGCGGATCTGCACCTCGGAAAAGTCGACGCCGACGAACTGTGCATCGGGCATGGTCGCAGCCATCGGGATGATATTGCCCCCGGCGGCGCAGCCGAGCTCGAGCACCCGGCAGCCCGCGAGCGCCGGGGGAACGACACCAAAGATCGTGCCGATGGTCGCGAGCCGATCCGGATGTGACTGGGGAAACGGAAAGGACTGGTAGGGAAACGCGTCGTAAGTCTGCTGCAGCGTGGAGCTCATCCAGGGCATGGTACGGCAGCGCATGCCGCACCGGTTTGTGCCGCTTTGCAGAGGCGGCGACGCGCGTGTCGTAACATCGCGGCCCATGGCGATCGAGGTGAGCGAGGAGGCGGGTGTTCGGTACCTGCATTTCGGGTCGTCCTGGATCCAGGGGGCGATGCGCATCGCCCGACCGTGGTCGTTGGAGCTGGAATACACCCGCGCGATGATGCTGCCACTGCTGCTGCGCCCGGGCGCGCAGTGGCCGCGCGAGGTCCTCACGGTCGGTGTCGGCGCGGCATCGCTCATCAAGTTCATCTATCGCAACCTGCCGCGCGCTCGCCAGCATGCAGTCGAGATCGATGCTCGGGTGGTGACGGCGGCACGCCAGTTTTTCCGGCTGCCCGACGAGGACCCGCCCCGGCTTTCTGTCCAGATCGCCGATGCCGACGACTACGTCGCCCGCGCGCAACGCAGCTTCGATCTGGTGCTGGTCGATGGCTTCGACGCACGTGGCCATGCGGGGGCGCTCGACACCCTGCGCTTCTACCGGCGCGTCCGCGCGCGGCTGTCTACGCGCGGGATGCTGTGTGTGAACCTGCTGGGCCGCACCCGCGGGCATCGACAAAGCGTGGCGCGCCTTGCCGAGGCCTTCGACGCGCGCGTACTGTCCCTGCCGCCGTGCGAAGGCGGGAATGTGGTGGCGGTCGCTGCGGAGGGGGAGCGGGTAGACCTCGGCTTCGACGAGCTCCGCCGAGGGGCGGCGAAGTTACGCCGTGACGCCGGGCTCAATCTCCTGCCACTCGTGGCGCAGCTGACCGCGACTCAGGTAGGCAGCGGCGATAAGCTGCTACTGTGAACCCGCCCGGCAGGGGGCGGTCAACGCCGGGCGCGCTTGGACGTTGACGGAAGGAACGGCAGCGGCGATCGAACCCGCGGCTACTTTTTGGGTATTTGTCGGTACTTGCTTCGAGCGGCCGCGACTCGCCCGGCCGATCGACGCCCCGGCGCCGGTTTCGCCGTCCCCACCAGGAGGGTTCCATGTCCCGTCGTTCTCCGTCATACCTGCTGCTGGCGCTCGCCGCGGTTGCGACCGCCCCGGGCCTGCTCCTGGCTCAGTCCAGCTATGGGACCTACCAGCCCTATTCCCCGGGCGCCCCGACCTACGGGACGTCCACCAGCTATTCCGGTGTAACGGCGTCGGCGCCCTACCAGCAGGAGGAGTTCGACGCCCTGCTTGCGCCGATCGCGCTCTATCCCGACCAACTGCTCGCCCAGGTGTTGATGGCGTCGACCTTTCCGCTCGACGTGGTCGAGGCGGCCCGCTTCGTCCGCCAGAATCCCTCGGTGCGGGGTGCGGCGCTCGATGACGCGGTGGCGGCCCGGCGATGGGACCCTAGCGTGCAGTCGCTCGCGGCGTTCCCGCAAGTTCTCGACATGATGAGTGACCGCCTGGACTGGACCCGGCAGCTCGGCGACGCGTTCATCGCCGACCAGGATCGGGTGATGTGGACGGTGCAGGCACTCCGGCAGCGTGCCCGCGCCGTCGGCAACCTGGTCGACACACAGCAGCAGAACGTGGTCATCGAGGACCGCACGATCATCATCGAACCCGTGCAGCGCGACGTGATCTATGTCCCGGTCTACAACCCGACGGTCGTGTTCGGACCCTGGTGGGCGCCCGCGTACGAGCCGTACTACTGGCGGCCCTCGCGCACGTACTACCCGGGGGTGGTGACCACCGGGGTGGTCGGATTCGGCATCGGCTATCTCGTGGGCAGCAGCCACTGGGGCTGGGCACGGCCCGATTGGCGCTCGCGCCGGATCGCGGTCGACATCGGCCGACCCAATCGCTTCATCGATCGCCATCCGGCGTACCGCGAGTACGTAAACGACGGCTGGTGGCGGCATCGGTCCGATGCGCGCCGCGATGCCCGCGACGGCGGCGGTTTTGGCCGGCCGCCCGCGGCGTACGTTCCGGGCGACCGCGGCTCCCGGCCGGACCGCGGACCCCGACCCGACGGTCCGCAAGGACGTGGCCCGCGGCGGGATGTCGCCGCGCCCGCTGACCGGGTCGTGGTGCAGCCGCAACCATCGCGCGGCAACGAGGCCGGGATGGGGCCGCCTCCGGCCGCGTCGCGCTTCCGCGACGGCGCGGACGGTGGGCGACGCGGTGAAGGTCGACCGGCCGGTCGACGCGACGCCACCCCGGCGAGTAACGGGGTCGTGGTGCAGCCGCCGCCGTCGCGAGGCAACGAGGCAGGGATGGGTCCGCCGGCGGTCGCGCCGCAGTTCCGCGAAGGCGGTGCGAACCGGGGCGAGGGCCGACCAGCCGGTCGGCGCGAGGTACCCCCTGCCGCCAACCGCGGCGCACCGCCCGCGCCAGCCCTAGTGCGGCCGCCGGCCAGCGCCGTGGCGCCCGCCTCCCCCGGACGTCCCACAGCCCGACGTGACGCCCCGCCGCCGGCCCCCGCGCAGTCGGTGCCGGGTAGCGGGCGTGGCAACGAAGCCGGCATGTAGCACCGGGTTGCCGCGACACCGGTGGTTGAAAAACCACTTCGTCGACCCCACCAACATGCGAGGGGGTCGGCGCGACGATGAAATACAAGGACTACTACGCAGTAATGGGTCTCGAGCGCGCGGCGAGCGCCGACGAGATCAAGAAGACATATCGCAAGCTCGCGCGCAAATACCATCCCGACGTCTCCAAGGAGGCGAACGCGGAGGAGCGCTTCAAGGAAGTGCAGGAGGCGTACGAAACCCTGAAGGACCCGGAAAAGCGCGCCGCCTATGACCAACTCGGGCGGCATCCGGAAGGCCAGGAGTTCCGCCCGCCGCCCGGATGGGGCGGTGGCTTCAATGGCGGCGGGGCGTCGCCATCCGGCGGGGGCTCGTTCGAGGACATCGACCTGTCCGACCTTTTTGCCGCGTTCGGCGGCGCCGGAGCGGGCGGTCCGGGGGCCCGCCGCGGGCCGCGGCCGGGACACGACTTCGAGGCGGCCGTTCAGATCACCGTGGAGCAGGCCTTTCACGGCACCGAGATCGAGCTCGACCTGGTCGCGCCCGAGGTGGACGCGACGGGGCGGGTTCGGCGCGTCCCGCACCATCTCAAGGTGCGTATCCCCAAGGGTGTAACCGACGGTACCAAGCTGCGGGTGCCGGGCAAGGGAGGGAAGGGCGGTGAGGGGGCGCGCAACGGTGACCTCTACCTCGACATCGCTCTCGCGCCGCATGGGCTGTTTCGGGTCGACGGGCGCGATCTCTACCTCGACCTGCCGCTCACCCCGTGGGAGGCTGCCCTTGGCGCCAGTGTCGAGATGCCCACGCCGTCCGGCACCATCTCCCTCAAGGTCCCGCCGGGCACCCGGGCGGGACAGCAGTTCCGGGTGACGGGCCGCGGCCTGGCCCGCTCCAACGGCGAGCCCGGCAATATCTATGCGATTGCCCAGATCGTCGTGCCGAGCGTGCTCGACGACACTCAGCGGGCGCTCTACCGCCAGCTGGCCGAGGCATCGAGCTTCGACCCTCGGGCGCACTTCGATGCGGGAGGCCGCCCGTGAATCGCGAGCTATGCGAGGCCATGCACCTCGACGCCCATGGCCAGTTGTCCCTTCACCAGCTCGAGGAGCTCTCCGGCCTTGCCGAGGGTTTCCTGCGCGAGCTCGTCGACTATGGTGCCTTCGAGCCCCTCGACACGCGCGGCGGGACCTGGACCTTCACCAGCGAAGTGGTCGTAATGGCGCGGATGGCCGGTCGCCTCCACCGCGATTTCGAGCTCGACGCGCATGCTCTGACGCTGCTGCTGCGCATGGTGGAACGGGTCCAGACCCTCGAAGGCGAGGTACGCGCCTTGCGCGCCGGGCGTTTGCCCTAGACGTTCGCGCGACGCGATCGCTACGGGGAGGCTGGACGCGCGTCGCGGCGCGGGCGTACCCTTCCGGCTCGGGTCTTGCCGGAGCCGAACTCATGTCGTCCCGCACGATCGATTACGCGATCCGCATCCAGCCGAGCCCGACCCGCGTTCGGTTCGCGTTCGGCGAGACAATCGTCGGGGACAGCACCCGGGCGCTGATCCTGCACGAGACCCGCCGGCCGCCGACCTACTACCTGCCCTGGTCTGACGTGCGCACTCCGTTCCTCACCCGGAATGCTCACCACACCAATTGTCCGTTCAAGGGCAATGCCAGCTATTGGGACCTGCAGGTCGGGGACGCGCTTGCCCGCAACGCCGTGTGGGCCTACGAGGAGCCCCTCGACGAGGTCCAGCCGATCGCGGGGCACTGCGCGTTCGACACTGCACTCGTCGTCCAGCTGGACGAGAACGAAAAGACGACCGTATTGCCCCGCGGGCCTACCCCGACCGACGCTTCCATCGGCGCTGAGGACGGCACGGGTGACGAGGCTCCGATGGGCAACCCGATCGTGGATTGGATGCTGCGCGAGGCGTGGAAGCTGCCGACGCCCGAGGCGCTGACGGCGGGATTCTGCGCCTGCCTGGTCGAGGCTGGCGTGCCCATCTCGCGCATGACCGTGATCATCCCCACGCTGCATCCGCAGATCTTCGCCAGTGTGTTCGTGTGGCGCGAGGATGCCCCTGCCGTGCGCACGATTCTCGAGCCCCACGATATCCTGCATCGGCCGAAATTCGCCCATAGCCCGTTTGCACCGATCATCAAGGGCTCCGGCGGCGTCCGGCGTCGCCTGGAAGGGGAGCATCCGCAGCTCGACTTTCCGGTGCTCCGGGAGCTCCACGCCGAAGGCGCGACCGACTACGTGGCGATGCCCTTTTCGTTCTCCGACGACCAGCTCAACGTCATGTCGATGACGTCGTTCGTAGCCGGTGGCTTCACCACCGCGCATCTCGGCAACATCTTCGAGGTGCTGCCCGTACTCGCGCGTCTGTTCGAGGTGCACGCCCAGCGGCGCATCTCGGTGGGCCTGCTCGAAACCTACCTCGGGCGCAACACCGGACGGCGGGTGCTGGAGGGTCACATCCGCCACGGCGACGGCGAGCTGATTCACGCCGTGATCTGGGTCTGTGACCTGCGCAACTCGACGGTGCTCTGCGAAACGCTCGATCAGGCGACCTATCTCGCCAACCTCAATCGCTTTTTCAGCGCCATGGCGGGGACCATCGTGGCGCACGGCGGCGAGGTGCTGAGCTATATCGGCGACGCGGTGTTCGCGATTTTCCCGATCGCCGAAGGACCCGCGGTGGAACGCGAGCGACGGACTGTTGACGCCTGCAACCAGGCGGTCGACGCCGCGCGCGCGGCCGGCGAGCGGATCCTCGAGGCCAACGCCGAGCATCCCGAAATGCCGACCCTGCGCTACGGGATTGGCCTCACCATCGGCGACGTGACCTATGGCAACATCGGCATCCCCGAGCGACTCCAGTTCACGGTGATCGGCACGGCCGCCAACGAGGCGTCGCGGATCGAGACCCTCACCAAGGAGCTCGGCGAGCCGGTGCTGGTGTCGGCCGAGTTCGCCCGTCACTATGGGGGGCCGCTGATCGGCAAAGGACCCCATGCCCTCAAAGGTCTTGCTCACACGCAGGAAGTCTATGGCCTCGGTTGAGCAGGAGACCGAGCCCTACACGACGATTGCGGTTCGCGCGCCGCCGGCGGTTGCCGTGACGATCGCCGATGTCAACCTCACGCTCCGATGTCAGCCTCACGTTCATCTGGACGTGGTCACGTGCATCCGCATCGGCGAGAAGGCCAAGGCGTTTGCGGTCGACGCCAATGATTACCTCGTCGCCGACCCTAACATCGCGCAGGTGCGACGCAATACCAGGCTCGACGGGCTGCCGATCGCCGCGCCGCTCGCGGAAGTCCTTGCACAACCGAGATGGTTTCCCGCGACCTGGCGGGCACGAAGGTGCGGCTGGCGATTGCGCCCATCGACACCCTCGGATCGCGTTCGTGCAGTCCGGTGTCCGAGGTGTTTGCGCGGCCATTCAGCTCGTGCCGGCATTTCCCCTGACGGGATTCTCGCAGGGTTGGGCTACGGCCGCCGCTGCGACCGCTCCGCCGGAATGATCCAGGCGACGGAAGTACTCGACGGCCGCGCCGACTCAGGGCATGCTCTCGGGCGCTAGGTGGCGGCGCCTGCGTCGCAACCAAGAAGCGCCCCGGTCTGAGCACGTCTCGAGGAGGCCCGTTGGAGGACCAGCACGCGGTAGAAGAGAACGTCGCACCGTTCGTCGCAACGGCGCGGCAGGGTCAGGGTGCCGACGACCTGATCCGAGTCGAGGACCTGTCGATCGCCTTCGACAACCGCGGCAACATGACTCCCGCGCTCGATCACGTGTCCTTTGCGATTCCACGCGGCGGTACGCTCGCGCTGGTGGGCGAATCGGGCTCCGGCAAGTCGGTCACTGCACAGGCCATCCTGCGCATCCTGCCCCGCACGGCCACGATCACCTCCGGTCGCATCCTGTTCTCGCCGCCGGACAGCACCACGCCGCCCGTTGACATCACCCGGCTCGCGCCCGACGGCAACGCGATTCGCGCGATACGCGGCCGGCACATCTCGATGATTTTCCAGGAGCCCATGGTGTCGTTGTCGCCGCTGCACACGGTCGGCGACCAGGTCAGCGAGGCGCTGTTCCTGCACCGCAACGTGAGTCGCAAGGAAGGCCTGGAACGCACCGAGGACATGCTGCGGCGGGTCGGTTTCCCGGACCCTGCACGGGCGATGCGCCACTATGCGTTCGAGCTTTCGGGCGGCTTGCGACAGCGGGCGATGATCGCCATGGCGCTGGTGTGTGGGCCGTCGTTACTGATCGCCGACGAGCCGACGACCGCGCTCGACGTGACCATCCAGGCGCAGATCCTCTCTCTGGTCAAGGAGCTGCAGGCCGATCTCGGCATGGCCGTGCTCATCATCACCCACGATCTCGGCGTGGTCGCGAACGTCGCCGAGCGGGTAGTGGTGCTCTACGAAGGCAAGGTGATGGAGCAGGGGCGCATCGAGTCGCTGTTCGCGCGGCCGGCCCATCCGTATCTGCGTGCGCTGCTGCGCGCCGTGCCGCACTTCGACATGAAGCCGGGGGAGCGACTCGTGTCGGTGCGCACGGTGGACCATCAAACCGGACCGCTTCTGGAGGCGCGCGAGCCGTGGCCCGCCGACGCCGGTCCTGTGCACCTTCGGGTGGCCGGCGTCACCAAGACGTTCGCCCCGCGCGCGACCGGCCTCCTGCGCCGGCGGCAGGGACCGTCGTTTCGCGCGGTCGACGACGTCTCGCTCACCATCATGCGCGGCCAGTGCTTCGGCCTGGTCGGCGAGAGCGGTTGCGGCAAGACGACGCTATCCAAGGTGATCATGCGGGCCATGGAGCCCGACGCTGGCGTGGTCGAATACAACGACCGGGGCGAGACCATCGACGTGGTCACGGCGCAGGGCGATGCGCTGATGCGCTTCCGGCGGCGGGTGCAATACATCTTCCAGGATCCGTTCGGGTCGCTCAGCCCGCGAATGACCGTCTTCGACATCCTGCGCGAGCCGCTCGTCATCCATCGCATCGGCACGCCGGACTATCGCGCCGAGATGGCGAAGGAACTCATGCGCCTGGTCGGCCTCGACCCGCGCTTCCTCAATCGCTACCCGCACAGCTTCTCGGGCGGCCAGCGCCAGCGCATCGGCATCGCCCGCGCCCTGGCGCTCAAGCCCGACCTCATCCTCTGCGACGAGCCGGTATCCGCCCTCGACGTGTCGATCCAGGCACAGGTGCTGAACCTGCTCAAGGACCTGCAGCAGGAGCTCGGCCTCACGTATCTCTTCATCTCCCACAACCTCGCAGTGGTGGATTACATCGCCGACGAGATCGCCGTGATGTGCCGTGGCCGGATCGTCGAGATCGCGCCGCGCGAGGTGCTGTTTCGCAATCCGCTGCATCCCTATACCCTCGGCCTGCTCGCCGCGGTGCCGTACCCCGATCTCAACCGCAAGCTCGACCTTGCCGCCGTGCTCGAAGGCGCGGCACGGCGCCCCGAGGAGTGGCGGGCGCCCTATGCGTGGACGGAACAGAGCGCCGGCGAGCTCGTCGATGTCGGTGACGGCCACCGGGTGCGCATGCAGGCGAACGGCGTCCCGGCAAGGAAAATCGCATGATGCGCCTAGCCAGAGTCGCGCTGGCTGCAATCGCGTTGCTGGCGGTATCGCTCGCCCACGGCGAGGAACCCCCGGCATTCGCCGACGCCGTCGCCCAGGGCAAGCTGCCGCCGCTCGAGAAGCGCCTCCCGAGAGTGCCGCGGGTGGTGACGGTGGATCGTCCCGACTGGTCGCCCGGGCGCTACGGTGGCGAGCTGCGGATGCTCATGGCGAAGGATCGCGACATCCGCATGATGGTGGTCTACGGCTACTCGCGGCTGGTCGGCTACGACGACAAGCTGCGCCTCGCCGCCGACATCCTGCAGTCCATTGAGATCGTCGAAGACCGCAGCTTCACCATGAAGCTTCGGCCCGGCCACAAATGGTCCGACGGACAACCGTTCACCACCGCCGACTTTCACTATTACTGGGAGGACGTCGCCCATAACAAGGACTTGTCGCCGTTCGGGCTGCCGCAGGCGCTGATGGTGCGCGGCAAGGGACCGAAATTTGAGGTGCTCGACGAAACGACGGTGCGCTACACCTGGGAGGAGCCCAATCCGCAGTTCCTGCCAGCGCTCGCGGGACCGAGTCCGCTGTACATCTATCGGCCGGCGCATTACCTGCGCCAGTTCCACGCGCGCTACGTCGGTCTCGAGAAGGCCAATGCGCTTGCCAAGGAAGCCGGCTCGCGGAGCTGGGCGGGGTACCACCAGAAGAAGGACGAGCAGTTCCGCTTCGACAACCCCGATCTTCCAACTCTCGAGCCCTGGGTGAACACCACACCGCTGCCCTCGACCCGGTTCGTGCTGGTGCGCAATCCCTACTTTCACCGGGTCGATCCGGTCGGACGCCAGCTGCCTTACATCGACCGCGTGGTGATCAATATCACCGACGACAAGCTCATCCCCGCGAAGGTGGGCGCGGGGGATGCCGACCTGCAGGTCCGCTACCTGCGCTTCGACAACTACACCTTCCTGAAGCAGGCCGAGAAGCGCAACAACTACCAGGTGTACCTCTGGGAAAAGGCGCTGGGATCGCAGATGGCCCTCTATCCCAACCTCAACGTCGAGGATCCGGTGTGGCGCAAGCTCATGCAGGACCCGCGCTTCCGACGCGCGTTGTCACTCGGGATCAACCGCCACGAGATCAACGAGGTGGTCTATTTCGGTCTCGGCAAGGAGTCGGCCAATACGGTGTTGCAGCGAAGCGCGCTGTACCGCCCCGAGTTTCGCGACGCGTACAGCCAGTTCAACGTCAAGCGGGCGAATGCGTTGCTGGACGAAATCGGGCTCACCCGCCGCGGTCCCAATGGCATGCGGCTGTTGCACGATGGCCGGCCGATGGAGCTCGTCATCGACACCTCGGGGGAAAGCACCGAAGAGACCGACGTCCTGGAGCTCGTTCGCGATGGCTGGCGCCAGCTTGGCATCGCCATGTTCTCGCGGCCTTCGCAGCGGGAGGTATTCCGCAAGCGGGTGTTCTCGGGCAAGTCGATGATGTCGGTGTGGTCGGGCCTCAACAATGGCATCCCGACCCCGGCGATGAGCCCGAACGAGCTGGCACCCACCGCCCAGGAGCAGCTGCAGTGGCCGATGTGGGGCCAGTACTACGAGCAGAACAAGAAGGGCGGAGAGGCGCCGACCGTGCCGGCCGCGCAGGAGCTCGTTGCGCTCTATGACGCCTGGCGGAAGTCGGCCACCGATGCGGAGCGCGAGAAGCTCTGGCTGCAGATGCTGGCGATCCACGCCGAGCAGGTCTTCACCATCGGCATCGTGACACGGGCGCTCCAGCCGGTCGTCGTGCGCGACAACGTGCGCAACGTGCCCAAGGACGGCATCTACAGTTGGGACCCGGGCGCCTACTTCGGGATGTACCGGCCGGACACCTTCTGGATCGATGCGGGGCAACCCAAATGATGCTGCACTACGTCGCCAAGCGCATCCTGATGATGATCCCGACCATGATCGCCATCAGCGTCATCGTGTTCACGATCATCCAGCTGCCGCCCGGGAACTACCTCGAGAGCTACATCGCCGAGCTGCAGGCGCAGGGCGAGTCGGTCGATCCGCAGAAGATCGCGTTCCTGCGCGAGTACTACGGGCTGGACAAGCCTCTCGTCGAGCAGTACCTACGCTGGGCCGGCGGCATGCTGGTCGGCGACTTCGGCTACTCGTTCGAGTTCAACATGCCGGTTTCCCGGGTAGTGGGCGATCGGATGTTACTCACCATCATGGTCTCGATGATCACGATCCTGTTCACCTGGGCGGTGGCGTTCCCGATCGGCATCTACTCGGCGACCCACCAGTACAGCTGGGGTGACTACGGCTTGTCGTTCCTCGGGTTCCTCGGCATCGCGGTCCCCAATTTCATGCTGGCGCTGGTGATGATGTACGTCGCCAACGTGGTGTTCGGCACCTCGATCGGGGGCCTCATGGCGCCGGAATACATCGACAAGCCGTGGTCCTGGGACAAGGTGCAGTCGGTTCTCGCGCATAGCTGGATCCCGGTGGTGGTGATCGGCACCAGCGGTACGGCCGGCATGATCCGGCGGCTGCGGGCGAATCTTCTGGACGAGCTGCAGAAGCAGTACGTGGTGACTGCGCGCGCCAAGGGACTGCCCCCGCGCAAGGTGCTCTACAAATATCCCCTGCGCATGGCTCTCAACTTTTTCATCTCCGACATCGGCAGCCTCCTGCCGCACATCATCTCGGGCGCGGAGATCACCGCGGTGGTGCTGTCGCTGCCGACCACCGGGCCGATGCTGCTCAATGCCCTGAAGAGCCAGGACATGTACCTCGCGGGCTCCTTCCTGATGTTCCTGGCGCTACTGATCGTGATCGGCGTGCTGGTGTCGGACCTGGCGCTGGCGGCGCTCGATCCGCGCATCCGTTTGCAGGGCGGGGTGGCGCGATGAGTGCCACCATCGCGTCCCCTGCGACTCCCCCAGCCGCGCTGGCACCGGTGCCGGGCGAGCCCGAGCACTTCGTTTCGACGGCACCGTTCGATCCCGGCTCCGCGGTCCGGCTTACCCCTGAGCAGGAGCGCTTCTACCTCGCGTCTCAGTGGAAGCTGATGTGGTGGAAGTTCAAGCGCCACCGCGTGGCGGTGGTGTCCGGGGTCATCCTGCTGCTCATGTACGCCTCGTGTCTCGTGACCGAGGTCCTGGTCCCCTACAACCTGCATTCGCGGCATACCGACTTCATCTATGCGCCACCGCAGGCGGTTCATCTCTTCCACCAGGGCGAGTTCGTCGGCCCGTTCGTGTACGAAATCAAGAAGACGCTGAACATGCAGACGCTGCGCCGCGATTACGTGGAGGACACGTCCCGGCCCCATCCGCTGCGCTATCTGTGCTTCGGTGACCCGTACCGGTTCTGGGGCATGATCGACATGTCGTTCCATCTGGTGTGCCCGCCGGCCAACGCGACGCTGTTCCTCGCGGGTACCGACCGCCTCGGCCGCGACGTGCTGTCGCGAGTCTTCTACGGCGCGCGCATCTCCCTCACCATCGGCCTCCTGGGTATTGCCATCAGCTTCGCCCTGGGACTCATCATAGGCGGGATGGCCGGTTACTTCGGCGGCTGGGTGGACATGGTCGTGCAGCGCCTGATCGAGATCATCCGCTCGTTCCCCGAGCTGCCCTTGTGGATGGCGCTCTCGGCGGTGCTACCAGTGACCTGGTCACCCATCCTCATCTACTTCGGCATCACCGGGATCCTGGCGCTGCTCGACTGGACGGGGCTGGCGCGCGCGGTGCGCTCCAAGCTTCTCGCACTGCGCGAGGAGGACTACACGACCGCGGCACGGCTGATGGGCGCACGTCCCCGGCGAATCATCGCCCGGCATCTTCTGCCCGGATTCATGAGTCACCTGATCGCATCGGCCACCCTCTCGATCCCGGGCATGATCCTGGGCGAGACCGCACTGTCGTTCCTCGGCATCGGACTGCGTCCGCCGATCACGAGCTGGGGGGTGCTGCTGAACGAGGCGCAAAACATCAACGTGGTCGCGCTCTATCCCTGGCTGATGCTGCCGGTGGTACCGGTGATCGTGGTGATCCTGGCTTTCAACTTCTTCGGCGACGGCCTGCGCGACGCGGCCGATCCCTATCGGTAAGACGCGATGCGTTGCGATGCCCGTCTATCCAGCTTGGCGGCGCGGCGACGGTCGATAATGGGGTCCGGTCGATAATGGGGTTCGGTGTAAGTTATCCGGTCGATAATGGGGTCGGCGGTCGATAATGGGGTCGGTGTAAGTTATCAGCG
>JBDSND010000101.1:0-7422 GCA_039915505.1 Casimicrobiaceae bacterium | reverse complement strand
GTTGAGTTCTACAACGCCGCACTCGACCACTACTTCGTCTCGGCCAACCCGGCCGAGATCGCCATGCTCGACGGTGGGGGATTCGCCGGCTGGCAGCGCACCGGCGAGCGCTGGACCGTGTACCGGTCGGCGCCCGGTGCCGCAGCGCGCGGCACGCCGGTGTGTCGCTTCTACGGACGTCCCGAAGTCGGTCTGGACAGCCATTTCTACAGCGGCTCGCCGGCGGAATGCGCCACTGTGCACGCAAAATTCGCGTCGAGCTGGTTGCTGGAAAGCGATGACGTGTTCGAGGCGCAGCTGCCGCACGCCTCCACCGGCAGGTGCCCGATTGCGATGGACCCGGTCTATCGGCTGTACAACAACCGCCTCGACGTCAATCATCGCTACGCCACCTCGCTCGCGATCAGGCAGCAGATGATCGATCGCGGCTGGGTGCCCGAAGGCTATGGACCCGACGCCGTAGCGCTTTGCACGCCACGTCGGTAAGGCCGACGCGGGTGCGGCCACAAGCGCAAGGGCAGGCGCACGAAGGTTAAGATTTCCACTTTCCAAGCGAGGGTGAGACCATCGTGGACGTGATCCCGTTGCGGCGGCTGGGTCCTTTGCTTGTCGGGCTGGCGGCGTTGGCTGGCGTGGCCACCGCACAGATGCCACCTCCACCCGAGCTGCCCTCGGGGTGGACGCCCAAAGCGCTCGTGCGGACCGAGGCGGACATTGTGGTGGCCGCCAATGCGCTTGCCGTGCAGGCCGGCGTCGAGATCCTCGCAGCGGGTGGTGCGGCAATCGATGCGGCCATCGCAGTGCAGCTGGTGCTGAATCTCGTCGAGCCGCAGTCTTCGGGTATCGGCGGCGGCGCATTCCTGCTCGGCTACGACGCGACGCTGCGGCGCGTCACCATGTACGACGGCCGCGAGACGGCCCCCATGGCCGCCACCGAGGCCCTCTTCCTCGATGCCGGCGGCAAGCGGATGGACTTCGTGCAGGCGGTGATCGGCGGCCGCTCGGTGGGCGTGCCCGGCGTACTGCGCATGCTGCAGGTGGCCCACCGCGAACACGGCCGATTGCCGTGGGCGGCACTCTTCGCCTCCGCCATCCGACTCGCCGATTACGGGTTTGCACTCTCGCCACGACTCCATGCGGCGCTGCAGGGCGCGAACCTGGCGCTCGCTGCCGATCCAGTGACGGGTCCCTATTTCTTCCAGGCCAACGGCGCGCCCAAGCCCGTCGGCACCGTGCTCGTCAATCCGGAATTTGCGGCCACCCTGCGCACGCTGGCCATCCACGGCGCAGAGGCGTTCTACACGGGACCGATTGCGGCCGATATCGTCGCCAAGGTTCGCAGCCATCCCACCAATCCCGGCACGATGGAACTCGCCGACCTGGCCGGTTATGACGTCAGGAAGCGGGCGCCCCTGTGCGACTGGTACCGCGGCATGTGGAAGATCTGTGGCACCAATATGCCGTCCTCCGGCGGCGCCGCCGTGCTGATGAGTCTCGGCATCCTGGAGAATTTCGATCTCGCGGCGCTGCCGCCCAACTCCGCGGCGGCGGTGCACCTCGTCACCGAAGCCTATCGCCTGGTCTACGCCGATCGCGCCGCCTACATGGGCGATTCCGATTTCGTGTGCGTGCCCGTGGCGGGACTGCTCGACAAGAGCTACTTGCGCGAGCGCGCCCGGCACATCGATCCCGCCCGAAGCATGGGGGTGCCGGCGGCCGGCGCACCGCGCGGTTGCGATACCCGGCACACGTCCATGCCGTCACGCGAGTCCGGCACGAGCCACATTGCCATCGTCGATCGCGACGGCAATGCCATCTCGATGACCACCACCATCGAGAGCGGTTTCGGCAGCTACCAGATGGTGCGCGGCTTCCTGCTCAACAACGAGCTCACCGATTTCGATTTCAGTCCGCGCGACGCGACGGGTGCACCCGCCGCCAACCGGGTCGAGCCCGGCAAGCGCCCGCGCAGCTCCATGGCCCCGACATTCGTGTTCGACCGCTACGGCCGGCTCTATGCCGTGCTGGGGTCGCCCGGCGGCAGCGCGATCATCCAGTTCGTCACCAAGACCCTGCTCGGCATCCTGGACTGGAAACTCGACATCCAGCGCGCCATCGACCTCGGCAACTTTGGGGCGCAGCTCACGCCGGATATTGCGCTCGAGCGCGGCACCACCATGCAGGCCCTCGCGCCGGCGCTGCAGGCGTTGGGTCACACGACCCGCATCGTCGACATCAATTCCGGACTACACGGCATCGTGCGCGGCGCGAACACCGAGGCGATGAATCCAATCGTCGCCTTCTTTCGGCCCTATCGCGGCTGGGTTGGCGGGGCCGATCCACGCCGCGAAGGGTCCGCCGGCGGACATTGAGGTCCGCACGTTCATCGACCAGCAAAGCACCACGGGTACCGGCGGGCACGTCCGGCAGTCAACCATGCGCGACCGCCGCCGGCCGGCCCGCCGATGTGACGCTCAGTCGCCGATGCGCACCAGCATCACCTCGTTGACAAGGCTGTTGGCGAGCACCACGTCGCCATCGCGGGTCACGTCCATGTTGCGCACGATGTCGCCCCCGCCGGGCAGCGCCCACGTCTGGAACTTTTCCGTGGCCGGATCGAAGCGCACCAGCGTATTGGGCTTGGCAAACGATTCGCTGTACCAGATCGCACCGCGGGTGAACACGATGCCATAGGGCTCGGACTTCGCCCCGCTTGGCGACGGCCACTCCGTGACCTTGCCGGTCGCCGGATCGAGCCGGCCGAGGTAGCCGCGTGCGTAGTCGGTGTACCAGACGATGTCGCCGGGGCCGATGGCGATGCGGCGCGGTCGCGCTCCCACGGCGGGTAGCGGATATTCGCGGATCTGCATCGTGCGGCCGTCGATGCTCGCCACCTTGTTGGTGCCGAACTCCACGAAGAACACCACGTTCTTCGAGTTCACCGCCATGCCGTAGGGACGTGCACGAGGCGTGGGCACCGTGACCAGGCGGATGTCGCCGCTCGCCGGGTCGAGACGCCCCACCATGTTGGCCTGCTGTGCCGTGAACCACAGGATTCCGTCTCGATCAAAGATGAGCGTATGCGGATCCTTGGCAGCGGCATCCGGCAGCCGGTACTCGCGGACGCCGGCGGTGCGCGGATCGAGCTTGCCGATGTAGGCAGCGCCGTTGGCGGTGAACCAGACGTTGCCGTCGCGATCCTCGGTGAGGCCATGCGGCCCCGAATGCGCGTGCGGAAGCGGATATTCCTTGATGCTGCCCGTAGCCGGATCGACGCGACCGAGTTGGTTGGCGAGCTGGCCCGTGTACCACAGTGCGCCGTCCTTGGTAGCGAGCGGATCGTGCGGTCGCGAGCCCGGCGTCGGCACGGCGAAGGCGCGGATCTGGGCATGGGCGGGGCCCGCGAGCACGGCGGCCTGCGGACGCGGTCGTTCCGGGAAGTTGGTCGCGAGGTAATCAGTGACGACCCGCGTCTGCTCGGGCGTAAAGGTCACGCCCATGTTGTGCATCATCTGCATCACGGTGCGCCAGCCCTGCGGCGTATAGCCGGCCTTGACGCGGTTGATGTCGTGGCAGCTGCCGCAGAGGGGCACCACCAGTTCGCGGCCGGGGCCTGGCGGAAAGTCGGCGCCGGCCGTTCCAGGTGCCGGCTGCTGGGCCCAGACCGCGCTGCCAAGCGCCGCCGACACGATGGCAAGTCTGAGTTGTCCGACGCACTTCGACATAGTGCCTCCCTTTGATCGCATGACCGTCAGTGCCCGAGAATCTCGGCGACCAGCGCGCGGGCGCCGTACACCTTGTCCAATGCCTCAACGATGGCCCGACCGTCCACTGCGATGGCCCGGGCCTTGTCATCGGTGTAGGCGAAGCGCCAGCCGAGCGATTCCAGGTTGCCATCGAATACCACGCCGACGACCTCGCGGTCACGGTTGACAACGGGCGACCCTGAATTCCCGCCGATGATGTCCAAGGTCGACACGAAGTTGAGCGGCGTCGCTGGCGCGAGCTCCCGCTGCGCGGTTCGCCACCGCGGCGGAAGCGTGAACGGTGGTGCGCCGCCAAAGGCATCGTGGCGGGCGAAAAGGCCGCCGAAGTTGGTGCGCCACGGCGTGCGGATACCGTCGGCGTCGTAGCCACGGACGACTCCATAGCTCAAGCGCAGTGAACCCGTTGCATCGGGCGGTCGGGCCGAGCCAAGCGCCACGACCTGAAGCGCTGCAATCTCGTCGGCGGCCGTACGGATGACTTCGTCGATCGCTTCCTCCGTTCTCGCCAGACGCCGGCGCAGTGGATAGACCGCACGCGCCAACACGATCAGCGGATCGGTGGAGGCGTTGACCGCGGCGAGCCCGCCGTCGATCAGGGCCTTGCGTTCCGCCACCCGATCGAGCCGCGAGTCCTCGACCTGTTCGGTCGCTCGCCGCGACGCGGTGCTGTCTCCAGTCGTGAGCCGGACGAATGGGTGGGCGAGACCGAGCAGCTCGCGCGCCTGCTCCCAATCGTTGGCGAGGCGAACGATTTCGAGATCCTTGTAGACCGGCGCGTCGGCCGTGAGCCGGGCCAAGAACTGCTCGATGGCCGCGTCGCGATAATCGGCAAGACGCTCGGCATCGGGCAGCGTGCGCTCGTTGGCAATCTCGACGATGCGTCCTGCCGTCTCGAACAGGGTGTGGTAGCCATAGTCCACCGCCCACGATTCAGCGAAGGCGGCACTGCGCCGCGCCGTGGCATCGGCGATCCGGGCGAAGGGATCCACCCGCCCCGCTTCGGGCTGCCAGGCTCGCAGCAGCAGCGCCTCCTCGGCGCGCTTGCGGGCCATAAGCGTCGGTTCCCCCAGCGCCTTGAGCTCGCCCTGCATCGACTTCAGCCAGTTCTCGGTGCCGAACAGGTTGTCGGCGGCGCGCCGCGTTGCCTCCGGGGACTGCGCACCGAATCGTCGCAACAGCGCCTGCTGTCGACGAGCGGTCGCCATCATCAATGGATAGCGCACCTCGCGATCGGCCTGCATCTGCGCGACCGTGACCAGCCGGTCGGTCGAGTACGGATGGCCGGGCGCGAACACGACGTCACCCTCGGCAACCCCGCGCGCGCTCCAGCGCAGGAAGTGGGCGGGCCGCAACGGTACGCCGCTCTCGTAGACTCGCAGGAAGGCGGCATCGAGTGCAAAGCGGGGATAGACGAAGTTGTCCGGGTCGCCGCCGAAGAAGCCGACGCTGGATTCGGGTGCGAAGACCAGGCGCACGTCGCGGAAGATGCGGTAACGCAGCAACCGGTATCGCGCCCCGCGGTAGAGCGTCTCAACTCCGCACCGCAATCCGGTGGCGGCTGCGCATGCCGTCTCCAGGCGCGCCATCGCGGCGTTGCGTTCGGCGTTCGCCGCAGCCGGATCGGTAGCCTTGACCGCAGCGCGCACCGCGGTGGTGACGTCCTCGCTGGACTCGAGGCGCTTCAACTCCATGCCGGGGCAGGCGCGCTCGGCGCCGTGTTGCAGGGCGAGGAAGCCATTGGCCACGAGATCCTGCTCGGGCAAGGAGAGCTTCTGCAGGCATCCCTGGACGACGTGGTGATTGGTGAGCACGAGACCCGACGCCGATACGAAGCTCGCCGAGGCCCCGCCTACATTCAGGGCCGCCAGTCGAACGTCCTCCAGCCAGGCCGCGTCGGGCACGAATGCGTACCGCGCCTGGAGCGCCTCGCGCGGCAGGTCGTCGAGCAGCCAGGCGCCTTCGTCGGCGTGCGCCGGTGTCGCGGCGAGCCATGCGATGGCCGCGACGAGGATCATGTGGGTCGGGCGTCCGTCAACTCGCGCGGTCATTGCACTTCTCCTGCAGCTCGGGAACATGGCATCTGGTTTCCTGGTTTCCTGGTTTCCTGGTTTCCTGGTGTCCCGGCTCCCGTTCAAGGCGAGTCGATGCGCCGGTCGGCGGTAGACGCACTGCCACGTGCCGGATCGAGCGCGGTCTCTCGACCTTGGCCTGATCGCCGGTCCTGATCGGCATCGGACGGTACGTTCCGCCGCCGAAGCGGGTCGGCCATCGTGGTGCGTCGTCCATCAGCGCAAGCCCTCGCGATAGCGCTTGAATTGCGCCGCGATCAGGATTTTGTCGGTGCCGACCGTGAACAGTCGCACGCCACGCTCGCACCACGCGTCGACCTGGCGCTTGCCTTCGGCAGGCTCCGGCGAGAACACCGGCAGAATGACTGGCATGTCGTGGGCGCGCGCCGCCGCGACCACACGCTCGATCGCGGCCGTCACTTCGGCGTGCAGAAAATCGCCCTGGTGACCCATGGTGACGGAGAGATCGAACGGCCCGATGAGCACCGCACGCAAGCCGCGGAGCGCCACGATCGCGTCGATTTCCGCGACGGCCTGTGGCGTCTCGATCAGCAGGATCACGCCGGCCTCGTCGTGCTGCTGGGTCGTATAGCCCCGCCAGTTGCCGGCATACGCAGCACCAGCCCGCACCCCGGGACAGGCGCCGCGATTACCGTGTGGCGCAAACCGCGCCGCCGCCAGCGCGCGACGCGCACCGTCGAGACTGTCGATTCCCGGCACGATGACCGCAGCGGCACCCGCGTCGAGGCAGCGCCCGATCCAGCCGCGATCGTTGTCCGGCACCCGCACCAGCGGCACGATCCCGTTGGCGTCGCAGGCACGGACGAGTCCCTGCACCGACTCGATGCCGAGCATGCCGTGCTCGGTGTCGATGATGGTGAACTCGAAGCCGGCCAGGCCGAGCATGTCGATGAGATCGGGATCGGCAACCTGCGACCACGTACCGAAGCCGACGGACGCCTCGGCGAGGTCTCGAAACGGACGCGTCATGAACACTCCTTAATAGGGTCAGATCACATTATCGGGCCTGTGAGTCGTAGCCTTAATGGGGTCGGTGTAAGTTATCCATCGCACGACCCGTGCAACGGTGGCCGTCGACCAGCGGATCTCTATTCGGGTCAGCGCAAGTCATGCGATAGGGGGGAGCCTTAATGGGTCGGTGTAAGTTATCCGTCGCACGACCCATGCATCGAGCGCCGCCGACCCAGGGCCTTAAATGGGGTCGGGCCTTAGTGGGGTCGGGGTAAGTTATCCGTCGCACGACCCATGCATCGAGTGCCGCCGACCCAGCGATCTCTATTCGGGTCAGCGCAAGTCATGCGATCGAATCCCCGCAGGCGCCGTCCAACCGAACGCAGATAACTTACACCGACCCCATTATCGCTAGGCGTCGGGCTGGTCGGCGTTGGGGAAGAATAGTTGCTGGCCACCGATGCGATAGTCGGCGATGGCTTGCTGGCCGGCGGGGGAGGTGACCCAGTCGACGAAGCGCTGGCCGAGCGCGCGCTTGACGGCTGGATGCTTCGCGGGGTTGACCAGGATCACGCCATACTGGTTGAACAGCCGCTTGTCGCCCTGCACGACGA
>JBDSND010000098.1:0-3693 GCA_039915505.1 Casimicrobiaceae bacterium | reverse complement strand
CCGTGGCCGTCGGCGATCTCGACCCGCGTCAGCCGCGGATTGGCGCCGATGGTCAGCCGGCCGTCGGTGCCGACCACCTCGGTCATGGTCTCGTGACCGTGCGCCATGGTTCGCGAGGCCTGGAAGCAGGCGATGCGTCCACCCTCGAACTCGCAAAGCGCCATGCCATTATCGAGATCGCCGCAGGCTTTGAGGCCCTCGTGGACCGCGACCGTGCCGGTGGCGAACACCCGCACCGGCTTCGGCCCGCCAAGAAACCAGCGCGCCGCGTCGATGTCGTGCACGCTCATGTCGAGGAAGATACCGCCGCTGGTCGGTGCGAAGCGCACGAAAAAGCCAGACGGATCGTTCTTGTCGAGGGTGTGCGAGCGCACCAGGAACGGCACGCCGATGGCACCGCGCGAGACCTTGTCGAAGGCGTCGCGATAGTGCGGATCGAAGCGCCGCACGTAGCCGATCATGGCCTTGAGGTGCGGCGCCTGTGCGGCGGCTGCCTCGACCCGCCGGCAGGACTCGAGGTCGAGGGAGGTGGGCTTTTCGCTGAAGACGTGCTTGCCTGCCGCGAGCGCGGCGACGATCTGGTCAGCATGCTCGGTGGTCGGGGTTACCAGCACCACCGCGTCGAGGCCAGGGTGCGCGAGCATCGCGTCGAAAGCCGCATACATGCTCGCGACGCCGAGTTCGCGGGTCGCCCACTCGCGCTCGTCGGCCACGGGGCTGCACGCGGCGACGAGCTCGACCGCGGGCAGGCGGCTCGCCAGCATGCGGGCATGGCGCGCACCCAGCCGTCCCAGGCCGGCGATGCCCACTCGCAACTTGGTGATCGGGTCGGCCATGTCAGAGCTCCACGATCCGGCCTTCGCGCCACGAACGCGTGGCGGCGTCGGCAAGCTCGAGCGCCTTCACCCCATCCTCGATGGTGGTGCGCACTGGAGTGCCTCGGGCGAGGGCATCGAAGAAATGCGCCATCTCGTTGGCGTAGGCCACGCGGTAGCGCTCGAGGAAGAAGTGCTGGGGCAGATCGGTGCTCACCCGCTCGCCGGTCGACGACGTCACCTCGGTGGGCCGGTGGTTGCCCGCCTGCAGCATGCCCTTGCTGCCGATCACCTCGAAGCGCTGGTCGTAGCCATAGGTCGCGCGCCGGAGGGTGTTGATCTGTGCCAGGCGGCCGCCGCGCGTGCGGATGGTGACGGCGGTGGCGTCGATATCGCCCGCAGCCTCGATGGCCGGGTCGGTGAGGCAGCTCCCCGTCGCGTACACGGTGTGCGCCTCGTCGGCCAGGATCCAGCGGAAGATGTCGAAGTCGTGGATCAGCATGTCCTTGAAGATGCCGCCGGACACCTTGATGTAGGACACCGGCGGCGCACCCGGGTCGCGGCTGGTGATGATCAGCATCTCCGGCGTACCGATCTCGCCGGCGTCGATGCGCGCCCGCGCTGCCGCGAAGGTCGGGTCGTAGCGGCGCTGGAAACCGACCAGGCAGGTGACGCCGGCGCGGCGCACCGCTTCGGCGCAGGTCCGCGCCCGGGCGAGATCGAGATCGACAGGCTTTTCGCAGAAAATCGCCTTGCCGGCCTCGCTTGCCTGCAGGATGAGGTCGGCATGGGTATCGGTGGACGATGCGATGACCACGGCCTTCACCGCCGGATCCTTCATCGCCGCCACCGGCTCGGCCACGGCGGCGCCATGCTGGGTCGCGAGCGCCGCTGCGGCATCGGCCTGCACGTCGACCACGTACTTCAGCCGTACCCCGTGCTGGCGGACCAGATTGCCGGCGTGGATCTTGCCGATGCGGCCCGCACCGAACAGCGCTACGTCGATCATCGTGCTCTCCTCCGGATCATCGCGGTGCATGCCGCGCCGCCCCCGGCTTCAACATCCATTCGTGGTCGGGATCATTGTGAAAGTGCCAGACGCGCTTCGGTCCAGCCATCACATTGAGGTAATAGGACTCGTAGCCGTAGGGCACGACGACCGGATGATAGCCGCGTGGCACCATCACCACGTCGTGGTTCTCCACCGCCATCGACTCGTCGAGGCTGCGGTCATCGGTATACACCCGCTGGAAGGCGAATCCCTGCGGCGGGTCGAGCCGGTGATAGTAGGTTTCCTCGAGCGAGCTCTCGTTGGGCACATCGTCGCGATCGTGCTTGTGGGGCGGATAGCTGGACGCGTGGCCGGCGGGCGTGCGCACTTCCACGACGAGCAGGTTCTCCGCATGCTCGGTCTCGGGCAGGATGTCGCAGATGAAGCGCTGGTTCGAGCCCTGGCCGCGCACCGAACGTTTCATCGCCCGCGGTTCGACGAGACGCGGCGGCGCGGGATTGCCCGCCGGCGCGGAGGCGATGCCGACCTCGCATGCGGTGTGGGCGGTGATGCGCATCGCGCCGGGCGTGGGCACGTAGACCGCGTACGGCGCGCGATCCTCGAACACGCTCCTGCGCTCGCCGATCTCGGTCCACGCCTGGCCGTCGGCCTCGACGGTGACGGTGCCTTCGAGCACCACCACGCATGCCTCGCGATCCGCCATGTCGTAAGCGAACGTCTCGCCCGGCTCCAGCCGCACCGCAGCGAAGCCGACATGGCGCCAGCCGGCCGATGCCGGCGTGACCTCGACGATCGTGCGCCCGGAGCGCCCCTTCACCAGCAAGCTCATCGCTTGGCCTCCTTCAATGGCTTGGCGTCCTTCATCGCTTGGCGTCCTTCATCGCTTGGCCTCCTTCATCACTGGCCTCCTTCATCGCTTGCCTGTTCATCGACTTGCCTCCTTCATGGCGGGGGAAGTGGAGCGCCGGCCACGCCGCGCGTCGACGAGGTCTCGCAGGTGACGGTAGCCCATCTCCGCGTAGGCATAGCTCGGCGCGACCGAAGGGTCCTGCTCGGCCTCGACCACTAGCCAGCCCCGGTAGTCGTGCGCGGCGAGGACGGCGAGGAGTGCGTCGAAGTCGACGACCCCGTCGCCGGGTACGGTGAACGCGCCGTTCAATACCGCCTGCAGGAAGCTCCACTGCCGATTGCGGGCGAGCGCCAGCACGTCGGGGCGCACGTCCTTGCAGTGCACATGGCAGACCCGCGCAATATGCCTGCGCAGCATGGCGACCGCATCGCCGCCGGCGAAGGTCATGTGGCCGCTGTCGAATAGCAGGCCGACCTCGTCGCCGGTGACCTCCATCAGTCGATCGACGTCCTCCGGCGCCTGCACGTATGCACCCATGTGATGGTGATACGCGAGACGCACGCCACGGGTGAGGGTGTGACGGGCGAAGGCGGTCAGCCGCTCGCCGTAGCGCTGCCAGTCCTCGTCGTGCAGCAGGCGCGGTCGCTTGTACAGCGGCACCGGCGCGCCCTGGATCGCATCGGCGACCTCGCCGTACACCATCACCGCGGCGCCGTTGGAGGCGAGCAACTCGAGGTGCGGACCGACCGCGGCGATCTCGTCCTCGACGGAGCGCCTGGCGAGCCGCCCCGAGTACCACCCGGACACCAGCGCCAGGCCGTGCGCACCGAGCACCCTGCGTAGCGCCTCGGGCTCGCGGGGACATTTGTTGCCGAGCTCGAAGCCTTCGTAGCCGATGGATTTGCCTTCGGCGAGGGCGACCTCCAGTGGAATCTCCCCGCCGAGCGAGGGCAAGTCGTCGTTGCTCCAGGAAATCGGGTTGATGCCGATGCGTACGTCGAGTCCGCTCACTTGCC
>JBDSND010000010.1:0-6240 GCA_039915505.1 Casimicrobiaceae bacterium | reverse complement strand
AGGAAGCGAGGCGCCTGCGAGACACCGGCCGGCGTTCCGGCGCTCGAGGAAGATCCCACCGAAGCGGTCCCTACGGCCCGATTACCGGCGACGTGGGGATTCCCGCTACGCCGCGCCGCGCGCCGCGCGCCGCCGAGCCCACCAGCGGAAGACCAGACCCCGCGGCGGCTCGCTGCCGGAGCAGACCCAGGCGATCGTGACCGGTTCCGTGAGGTAGCGCTGCTGCCGGCGGCGTGCCAGGTCGTCGCCAACGAACAGGATGCGATCGCCGGGCTTGAGCGGGGTGTCGTCGTCCGGGAGCAGCACGCTGGCGTGATCGCGCTCCAGCATCAGCGCCGCCGTGCGCAGTCGCTCCCTTGGCGAGGTAGGGTTGGCGACCAGGTGGGCGAGCCGGAAGGGTGCGCCGCCGCGCTGGAAAAATGCGTGAAACATGCCGGGCTGCAGCACGTCGCACTCGAAGGCCCACTCACTCGGTGCGCCTTCGCCGACCTCGCTGCGAATGCGCTGCAGCGTGGCGGTCGATCTGGTGGTATCGCTCGCCCGCAGCTCGGCGATGAAGCGGCCGAGCATGGGCGCCTTCAGCACCTGCAGGCACTCGTGCACCATGATGTCGGACTGCACGAACTTGAGATTGGCCCGGGCGGCTTCGACCAGCGCGCGATCCTGCATGTGGTTTTGCCGGATGATGACAAAGACGTCCGGTTGAACGCGGCGCGCCAGCGTGGTCGCGCCGAGATTGACGGTATCGACATCGGAACCCGCCACCAGCACATTGGCCGTGGCGATGCCGGCGTCACGGAGAATACTCTCGGTGTAGACGCCCTTGAGCAGGCGCTGGTCCGCGTCGGCGCCGATGGTCGGGTCGAAGGCTTTCCACTCGATGCCCTCGCGGTCGAGTACCTCGGCAATCGCGTGGCCGAAGCGGCCGAAGCCTACGAGCACCCAGCGGCCGCTCGGTGGCTGCGTGCACTCGGGGCAGGGCGACCCCGGGGCGGCGGTCAGCCATTCCTCGATCTGCATGATTTCCGGCGAGCGCAGGCTGACAGCGAGGTTTTGGGCGAACGTCTCGAACGGATTGATGACCGCAACCCCGCCGAAGGATTCGAGGTTGACCTTGGCCACATCAGACTTGGCCCGTGCGACGATCGGAATCGACGAATTCAGCACGCGCGCGCCGATGGCGATCGCCTGGTTGACGCTGTCGTCCCCGGCCAGAGCGATCAGGCCCAGGCAATGCGGTAAGCGGATGCCGCTGTCCTCGAGCACGTCCGCCAGCCGCCCGTCGGCGACCAGGGTCAATGGCGACGATGCATATTCCTGGACCGCGATCTGCGCCAGGCGCGCAGCCGCCGGCTCGATGACCACCAGCCGGTTGCCCAGTCGGTCGAGCGCGAGCGCGAGGCGCGAGCCGCTCTGGCCGTATCCGCACAGCACGTAGAAGGGCTCGGCCAGATGCCGGACCCGGCGGTTGAAGCTACGGCGGGCAAGCAGTGCGCGAAACGGCGGGTCGTTGGCCAGCGCGATGACCGAAGCCAGCGTGTAGGCCCAGCCGATCACCGAGAGGTAGATCGAGAAAGTCACCCAGAGGCGCTGCGCGTCGGTGAACGGATACGGCACCTCGCCGAAGCCGATCGTGGTGGCGGTGTAGCTCATCACGTAGAACGCGTGGAAGATGCTCATCCGGTAGGGTTCGCCGTTGCCGTCGATCCCCGGAACCAGCGTCAGACCGCCGACCGAGATCGTGTAGACGACGATGAGCGTGATCAGCGGCGCGCGAAGGCGCCCCAGGATCTGGAAAACGACGTCGCTCATGCGCGCGCATCCGCCCGGCGCGGCGGCTACCGGCCCTGCCGCAGGGTTTCCCCGATCAGCAGAACCACGGAGACGAGGTTCGCCAGCAGCGCCCCGCCCGCAATCGATACCACCACGGAGATGATCTCGCCGTCCATCGGCTCGCCGATGATGTAGAGATGCCACACCCAAACGAACGACGCCGCCACGAGCTGGAACGACGCGACCAGGCTGGTCGCCAGGTGGGTCGCCCCGAGCTGCGTCCGGTCACCGAACTTGAGCACGGTCGCTACCAGGTTCACGACGACCGCGGCGAAGAGCTCCATGGGATGATGCAGATCAGGCCGGTCGATATCCCCGATGAAGAAGCCGAAGTTGAGCGTGCACGCCAGGATGATGAAGAATCCGAAGACGACCTTTTCCAGGTTCATGCAGGGCTCCGTGCGCGACCGATGCGGTAGCGCATGATAGTCCAAGGCGCGGGCCGCCGCAGTCGGAGGCCCCCGCCCGCCCCTGCGCAACCGCGCGCAAAATTGCGAGGGTGTGCGCGCGATTTCTGTGCCTACAGCCGAGTCTTCCGGCAATAGCGTGTGTACAGTCGCGTCTGCCGCGGGGTAGTCCGTGGGACTACCACCCGGCGTAAAACCGGCGTACGCTGTTCACTTCCGGGACCTTCCCGTTGGAAATTTAACTGGACCGGCGCTGGCGTACGAAACGTTGGACGCGCGCCACGGAACCCATCACTATTTGATCCTGTTGTCCCACGCTGACGCTGCTCGTAGCCTGGCCCGACAACTTCGAACTCGGCGGGATCGCAGGATAGATACTCAGGAGGAACAAGGATGCGTAAGTCCAAGGTAAGCGCCCTCGTAGGCATTGCATCGCTTGTTTGTCTGGCGTCGTTTCCGGTGCAGGCGCAGACCAGCGATGCGAACCTCGAAAAGCTGAAGCAGATGAAGGTCTCGGGTACCGACCCGAACATTCCGTCGGTGGCGCAAACCGGTAAGAACGCCGACCTACTACGCGAGAACCTGAAACGCATCAAACTGCCGGCCGGATTCAAGATCGATCTTTATGCCGTGGTGCCCGATGCGCGCATGATGGCGGTTGCGCCCTCGACAAACATGCTATTCGTCGGGACACGCAAGACCAAGGTCTGGGCGGTCACCAATCGCAACAGCGGCGATGCCGCTACTGAGGTCAAGGAATTCGCACCTTCCGTCAAGTTCAACAACCCCAACGCTGTATGCTGGACCAGGGATGGATTTCTCATCGTGGTCGAAAGCAACCGTGTGCTCACCTTCCCGGCGGCCGAGTTTTTCTATGAAGGCGCGGACGTCGCTGTCGGCGAGGTGGTGCCGCAAGGTCAGCTGATCCCGCCGGAGGAGCAGTCGTTCAACCATAGCGGGCGTGTATGCCGCATCGGCCCGGACAACAAGCTCTACATCACGCTCGGTCAGCCGTTTAATGTTCAGCCTCGCGAAAAGCTAGCCCTCTACACCAAGACCGGTATCGGTGGAATCATCCGGATGAACCAGGACGGCACCGGCCGCGAGGTTTACGCGACCGGCGTACGAAACTCTGTCGGCATGGACTTCAATCCGAAGGATAAGACACTGTGGTTTACCGATAACCAGACGGACGGCATGGGTGACGACATCCCACTGGGCGAGATCAATCGCGCGACGCAGGCCGGTCAGTTTTTCGGCTATCCGTACATTGTCTCTAAGACGCGGATCACCGAGCACGGCTACGACAAGGATGCGATCCCCGCCGGTGCGGTGAACCCGCAGGTGATGACCGATGCGCATGCTGCCGACCTTGGCATGTCTTTCTACACAGGCAAGCAATTCCCGGCGAAATATCAGGGTGGATTCTTCTCGGCGCAGCACGGTTCGTGGAACCGCACCAAGCCCATCGGCGCGCGCTTGCTGTTCACGTCCCTCAAGCCGGATGGCTCGGCCGACAAGACCGAGGTTTTCGCCGAAGGCTGGCTCGACGAGGCAACCGGAACTTACCGTGGCCGACCGGTGGACGTGCAGACCGCGAAGGATGGCTCGCTGCTCGTCTCCGACGATTTCGCCGGGGCGATCTACCGCATATCTTATAGCGGGCAATAAACGCCTCAGAGGCGCATTGGGACAAACTCTCTGCACTATTTGGTTTGTCCAAGGGCGCGTATCGACTTCCGATTATTACGTCCGCCTGTTGATCCTGCAATTCATCATGGATGCCGAGTCGGCGGCATGCAAGAGCGGGCACTTCGCCGCATTGGGCCGTTGGTCTCCGACGTGAACATGTCAGCCGCACACGCCGCGAAGAAGACAGGCGTCTGCCGCGCTGGGGTAGCCATCGTCACCGGATTGCTGTGGCTTTCCAGTAACGCTGTCGTAGCCGCGGACGCGGTTGCCGGGCGGGCGAAGGCGCAAGCCTGTGCCGTCTGCCACGGTCCACTCGGCCTCAGTACCCAGCCCGACGCTCCGAATCTCGCAGGCCAGCCGGCCGTCTTTCTATCCAGCCAGCTCCGCGCGTATCGCAGCGGCGAGCGCCGTCACGAAGTGATGAACATCATGGCAAAGCCTTTGAGTGATGATGACATCGACAACCTTGCGGCGTGGTTTTCTTCAGTGCGCATCGACGCGCATGCACCGCCATGAACGCGACGTGACAGCACGTGAAAACCGCACGCCCGGGCTAGTCGTTGTTGCCTTTGTTGACCGGGCGGCAGGAACTGGCGTGATCGATGCCGCGAATCCACGGGGATAACGATCGCTTAACCCGTACCGTGCTCGGAGCAACGGGGAGTTCGCACTCGGCGGCTCGAACCGTTTAGAACGTAACGACATCCTCCTCGGCAATCAGCACGGTCGGAGGCCCGCCGTTCGAAATGGTGTGTGCGTGCGCCAGTGCATCTCGCCCTGCCTGTGACGCGGCACACGCCTGCAAGGCTTCCAACGAGGGGAAGTGAATCTCGGCGATGCGATGGAACGGGGGCGTCCCAGTCGGCGCGCCAGAGATCTTGGTCAACACCGCCTTCGTTGCGCCGGCCGTCTGGAAGATCCGCGCCGCCATTGGAATGTGCTCTCCACTGTAGGCGCGATCGAACGCATCGATATCCTTTGGCGTCGGATACATCACGATCAACTTCGCTGCTGCCATGGGTTTCCTCCATCGATTCAAGGCGCGCCTCAGGCGCGTCGTTCATGGTAACGCCCAACACTGCCGCCCCACGAGCGCACGCATGCATCTGCTCGCCGAGATGTCCGCTTCTCAAAAATCCGAATGAACGGAACGGGCGGGTCGGCCCGTGAAGTGGCGGGGCTGAACGGCAAGTCTACCGATCTCACCCGCCGTTCGCGCGTGAATTGCAGCTATGCGCCCCTCAGCCGTCAGCAGAGATAGTGGCAACCGGCCAAAGCTGCCTGGGGCCGGACCGCGTCGACGCCGCCCGGCGCGGGCGACTGCGAGCATGATGGCGGCGCGCAGCTGCGGTCCCCCTGCGCCGGTGGCGCGCCTGGCGGGAGTGGCGGTGGCCGCGGCATGCACGTCCGAACCTTACCCGGCCGCTACGACGGCACCGGTTCGGGTCGGCGCGCGGGCACGCCCCGCGCCCGCTGCAGGAACGCGACCAGTGCGGCGATCAGCAACGCCGGAACGAACAGCCACTCCTTTGCGACGCGGTCGCGCTCGACCTCGATGCCGGTGATCATGAAGCCCTGCTCGAACCCGGCCTTGTCCGCGGCGCTGTTCAGGGCCACGCCCATCACCTGGGTCCCGGTCGGGGTCGTCATGGTCGTGATCCCGGACTTGGCGAGCCGCTGATTCTCCGCCACGTCCCGGCTGACGGGCAGGAGCACCGTCTTCTTCACCGCTTTGCCTTCGAGGGTGGTGCCCTCGATGCGCACGCGTAAGCCTTCCGGAGGCGGATTGGTGACCTGGGCTTGCAAGGCGGTTCCCGGCGCGACTTCGTAACGTGGCGCGACCATGTCGAGCCAGAACCCCGGCCGGAGTAGCGTGAAGGTGACCAGCAGCAGCAGCGCCGACTCGTACCACCGGCTCTTGGTCAGGAACCAGCCCTGGGAGCCGGCGGCGAAGAACAGCATGCCGGCGACGGCGCTCGCGATCACCATGAGCAGATGCGCCCACGAGGTTACGCCGATCATGAGGAGCTGGGGATTGAAGATGAACATGAACGGCAGGATGAGCGTGCGGCTGCTGTACCAGAACGCCGTCGCGCCGGTCCTGATCGGGTCGGCGCGGGAGATCGCCGCGGCGGCGAACGATGCCAGGCCGACCGGCGGGGTGACGTCCGCCATCAGGCCGAAATAGAACACGAACATGTGCACCGCGACCAGCGGCACCACCAGTCCCGATTGCGCACCGAGCTCGACCACCACCGGCGCCATTAGGGTCGATACCACGATGTAGCTCGCCGTGGTGGGCATGCCC
>JBDSND010000005.1:0-26221 GCA_039915505.1 Casimicrobiaceae bacterium | reverse complement strand
ACCTGCCGCTGATGACCCCGTCGCTGGTCGCCATCGGCACGTACGCCCTGCTGCTCGCCTGGAACGAGTACCTGTACGCATTCCTGCTGCTGTCCAACGACCGCGACATCACCCTGGCGGTGGCGCTTGGAAACTTCCTGGCCGCCGACGATTCGCCGTGGGAGCTGCTCATGACCACCGGTCTCATCTACGCCTTGCCGCCGGCCGCCATCTACTACGCGTTCAAGCGCTACATGGTCGGCGGCCTGACGGCGGGCGCGGTCAAGACTTGAACTCCATCCTCCCGCCCCAGCGGCATTCGTCAACGACCGGATCAAACCATGGCATCGGTATCCTTCCACGGCATCGAGAAGAGCTTCGGCACGACCAAGGTGCTGCACGGCATCAGCTTCGACATCCAGGACGGCGAGTTCATGGTGCTGGTGGGTCCCTCCGGATGCGGCAAGTCGACCCTGTTGCGGATGCTCGCTGGCCTGGAGGAAATCACCGGCGGCACCATCGCCATCGATGACCGCGCGGTCAACGACGTCGAGAGCAAAGATCGGGACATCGCGATGGTGTTCCAGTCCTATGCGCTGTATCCGCACATGACCGTCGCCGACAACATGGCCTTCAGCCTGAAGCTGCGCAAGGCCAAGGACGCGGTCGTTGCCGAGCGGGTCGCCAACGCCGCCCGCATCCTCAACCTTGAGCCATACCTCGAGCGCTTTCCGCGCGAGCTCTCCGGCGGGCAGCGGCAGCGCGTCGCCATGGGCCGCGCCATCGTCCGCGATCCCAAGGTGTTCCTGTTCGACGAGCCCCTTTCCAACCTCGACGCCAAGCTGCGGGTGGCGATGCGTGGCGAGATCAAGGCCCTGCACCAGCGTCTCAAGACCACCACGGTGTACGTCACCCACGACCAGGTCGAGGCCATGACCATGGCCGACCGGATCGTGGTGATGCACGACGGGCGCATCGAGCAGATCGGCACGCCGCTCGAGCTCTACGACTTCCCCGCGAACCTGTTCGTCGCCCAGTTCATCGGCTCGCCGGCGATGAACGTCATCGAAGGCACGCTGCGGCGCGCCAACGGCGTCGCGTACGTCGAAGCGAATGGAGGTTTGCGCTGGCCGGCGCGCCCCGATGTTGGTGCCGACGGCCAACGCGTCGCCTACGGCATCCGCCCCGGCGACCTGGGCCTGGGCGCTCCGGCCGACGGCGGCGCGGTGCCCGCGGAGATCATCGTGGTCGAGCCTACCGGCAACGAGACCGAGCTCCTCATCCAGGCCGGTGAGCAGCAGATCGTGCTGGTCGCGCACGGCCGGCCGGAGGTGCATCCGGGCGAGGCGATCGGTCTCGCCATCGACACCGGCAACGTGCATCTCTTCGACCAGGCGTCCGGCGCGCGGCTGGTCGCCTAACGGGCACGGACCTCGCACGAAGCGTCGTCGTGCCGGCGTGGCGGCGGAGGGACGGCAATCCGTACGCGATCGGCGACCATAATCTGTCCGACTGGCACAATACGCATTCGTCCGCAACGCGCCACGGCGCCCACTCCGAGCATTCCCATGAGCGACCAAGACCCCAAGCAACCCAAGAACAAGCCCGCCCTGCGTTCCCTCAAATGGTTCGGCCGCGAAGATCGCGACGGCTACGTGCATCGCTCCTGGATGAAGAACCAAGGGATTCCGCACGACCAGTTCGACGGCCGGCCGGTAATCGGCATCTGCAACACGTGGTCGCAGGCGACACCGTGCAACGCCCATTTTCGCGAGCTCGCCCAGCACGTGCGCGACGGCGTGCTCGATGCGGGCGGATTTCCGATCGAGTTCCCGGTGATGAGCCTCGGCGAGACGATGATGCGCCCGACTACCATGCTGTTTCGGAACCAGGCGGCGATGGACGTCGAGGAATGCATCCGCGCCAATCCCTTCGACGGCATCGTGCTGATGATGGGCTGCGACAAGACCACGCCCGCGCTCCTCATGGGCGCGGCGTCCTGCGACCTGCCCACCATCGGCCTGTCCGGTGGCCCGATGCTCAACGGCAAGTTTCGCGGTGAGGAGATCGGATCTGGAACGCACACCTGGATCCTCACGGAGGAGCTCAAGACCGGCCAGATGAAGGTGCGCGACATGATCGAGGCCGAAGCGTGCAACTCACGTTCGGCGGGTCATTGCAACACGATGGGCACGGCGTCGACCATGGCCTCGATGGTCGAGGCGCTTGGCATGGGCCTGCCGACCAATGCGGCGATCCCGGCCGTCGACTCGCGCCGGCGGGTGCTCGCCCGCATGGTCGGGCGGCGGATCGTCACCATGGTTAAGGAGGATCTGCGGATGTCGAAGATCCTTACCAAGCAGGCCTTCGAGAACGCCATCATGGTCAACGGCGCGATCGGCGGCTCGACCAACGCCGTTGTGCACTTGAAGGCCATCGCCGGTCGCATCGGCGTCGATCTGGACCTCGACGACTGGGATCGCCTCGGTAGGGAGATCCCTTGCCTCGTCGACCTGATGCCGTCGGGCCGATTTCTGATGGAGGACTTCTATTACGCCGGCGGCTTGCCGGTGGTCATCAAGGAGCTCGGCAGCTTCCTGCACAAGGACGCACTCACCGTCAACGGCCAGTCGCTCTGGGATAACGTCCAGGACGCGATCAATTACAACCCGGAAGTGATCACCCCGATCGGCAAGCCGTTCAAGCCGCACGGCGGCATCGTGGTGCTGCGCGGCAACCTCGCCCCGCGCGGTGCGGTGTTGAAGCCCTCGGCGGCCTCGCCGCACCTGCTGACCCACACCGGGCGGGCCGTGGTGTTCGAGGACATCGACGACCTCAACCGGCGCATCGACGATCCAGGGCTCGACGTCGACGAGGATTGCATCATGGTGCTGAAGAACTGCGGTCCGAAGGGCTATCCCGGCTTTCCCGAGGTCGGCAACTTCGCACTGCCGGCCAAGATCCTGAAGAAGGGAATCACCGACATGATCCGCATCTCCGACGCCCGCATGTCGGGCACGGCGTATGGCACCGTGGTGCTGCATACCGCCCCGGAGGCAGCGGCCGGAGGGCCGCTGGCGCTTGTGAAGAGCGGCGACATCATCGAGCTCGACGTGCCCAACCGCCGGCTGCATCTGCAGGTGTCGGACGAGGAGCTCGCGCGCCGCAAGGGCGAGTGGCGTGCGCCGCAGCCGCATTCCGACCGCGGCTGGGTCAAGCTCTACTGCGAGCACGTGCTGCAGGCCGACGAAGGCGTCGACCTCGACTTCTTGGTGGGCAGCTCCGGCGCCCCGGTGGGCCGCGAGAGCCATTGAGCGGCGGCGGAAACGGCAACGGCCTGGCGCGCCGCCGCCGCCTAGCGCGGCGCGCCCCCGCATGAACGCGGGTGCCGCCAGGCGCGTGCGCTACGGGATGCCATGCGCCACCGAGCGCGCGCGCCCCGTCCGGGCTCGTGCCGGCGCGCATCCCATCAACGCGCACGGGAACCACCTCCGATGAGTCTCTTCTACGCCGTCGGCCTGGTCTTTACGCTCATCGCGCTGTGCGGCTACATCAACGCTCGCGTGTTCAAGATTCCCGAGCCGGTCGGTATCACCGCGGTCGGGCTGGCGCTGTCGCTTCTGGTGTTGGTGGCCGGCATCATTCACCCGTTTGGCACCGACTGGGCACGCAACATCGTCAGCCAGCTCGACTTTCCGGAGCTGGTGTTCCACGGCATGCTCGGCCTGCTGCTGTTCGCAGGCAGCCTGCACATCGACTGGAGCGACATCGCCGGCGAGCGCTGGACGATCGGCACGCTCGCCACGATCGGCGTGACCCTCAGCACACTCATCGTGGGCGGCTTGCTGTATTACGTTGCCCAGTGGGTGGGCTTCGGCCTGCCGTTCATGCATTGCCTGCTGTTTGGAGCGCTGATCTCGCCGACCGACCCGATCGCGGTGCTTGGCATGCTGCGTACTCTCGCGGTGCCGAAGCGGCTGGAGACGCGGATCGCCGGCGAAAGCCTGTTCAACGACGGCACCGGCGTGGTCGTCTTCCTCACCCTGCTCGGGATCGCGACCGGCACCGGCGCCGAAGCGCCCACTTTCGTCGGTGTGGCCGGCCACCTCGCACTGGAAATTTTCGGCGGCGTCGCCATCGGCCTGGCGGTCGGCTTCGTGGGGTTTTTCCTGCTGCGCGGCATCGACAGCTACGCCGTCGAGATCCTGATCACCCTCGCCATGGCGACCGGCGGGTATGCGCTCGCCGAGCTCGTGCACGTCTCGGCGCCCATCGCCGCGGTGGTGATGGGGCTCGTGATCGGCAACCACGGCCGACGGTTCGCGATGTCGGAGCGTACCCGCTTGCGGCTGTTCGAATTCTGGGAAGTGATCGACGACGTCCTGAACTTGGTGCTGTTCGGATTGATTGGCCTGGAGGTGATCGCACTGTCTCCGTACGTCCTGCAGGTCTTGCCTGCGCTGATCGCGATTCCACTGGTGCTGGTATCACGGTGGATCAGCGTCGGCCTGCCACTGCTCGCGATGTACCGCCTGCTGCACGCGTCGAAGAACGACATCCGCATCCTCACCTGGGGCGGTCTGCGCGGCGGCATCTCGGTGGCGCTGGCCCTGTCCCTGCCGGCCATCGAAGGACGCGAGGTCATCCTGTCGGCGACCTACGGGGTGGTGCTGTTCAGCATCCTCGTGCAGGCACTGACGCTGCCGCGGTTGCTGCGCAAACTCGGCGTCGGCGGTGGCGTCGCTGGTGGCGGGGGTGCAGGCATACACGGCAAGGAAGGCGGTAAGCAGACCGCGCACGACACATGAAAACCAGGGGATCGCAATGGGCAAGGACATTTGGAGGGGAGCAATGGCCATCGTAGGCATGGCGGCAGGCGTCGTCGCAGCTGCGGAGATCACCGTACTGAGCGCCGGCGCGATCGAGCCCGGGCTCACGGCTGCGGTGGAGGCCTACACCAAGTCCTCGCCGCACACGGTCAAGGTCACCTTCAACACCGCCCCCCAGCTGCGCAAGCGGATCGAGGCCGGCGAACGGTGGGACGTGGTCATCGCCCCCCCGGCCGTCCTCGACGAGTTCGCACGCGCGGGCCGCGTGCGTCCCGAGCGCGTCGACCTCGGCCGTGTCGGGCTCGGCGTCGCGGTCCGCCCTGGTGCTCCGGTACCCGAGATCGGTAGCGTCGACGCGGTTCGGACGGCGATGCTCGACGCCGAGTCGCTAGTCTTCAACCGCGCGTCCACCGGGCTCTATCTCGAGCAATGGCTGCGCAAGAACGAGCTCTACGATCGCGTGGCGCAGAAGTCCATCCGATACGACAACGGCGCTGCGGTGCTGGAGCACGTGCTGAAGGGCACCGGCCGGGAAATCGGCTTCGGGGCGATGACCGAGATCCTGCTCTACCGCAATCGCGGACTGGTGCTGGTCGGGCCATTGCCCGCAGGGATGCAGAACACCACGAGCTATGCGGTGGCGACCACGCAGGGGGATGCTGCCGCGGTTGCCTTCGTCGCCTATCTCGAGGGCCCGAGCGCCCGCGCGGCATTCAGGAACGCGGGGATCGAGTAGTCGCGAGGGTTCGATCTGCAGGAAGTCCTGCGCCCCGTAGTCGACGACCTCTCGGTCGATGCCGCCGCAAACGCGTGCTCATGGTGACCTGCGGGCGCTCCTGCTGCGCCTCCATACCATCGCCGCGCGGCACCCCGGCAGCTGCGCCCTACCGGACACGGCATGGCGACGCGCTCGCCGATCGTGGCCCCGGGACGAGGATTCCCGTTACCATCGTGTGTCATGCCCACCCTGCCGGTCACCTCATGGGTCTTGCGCCGCGTCGCGAGTGCGCTGCTGGCGGCGAGCGTGGTCGGCGCCTGTGCTGACCACGCCGAGCACCCGTTGCAAGGCTACATCGAAGGCGAGTACGTGCGGGTCGCCGCGCCCTTCGCCGGAACGCTCCAGCAACTGTCCGTGCAGCGCGGGGGCGAGGTCGCCGCCGGGGCGCCGCTGTTCGCGCTCGAAAGCGTCAACGAGACCGCCGCGCGCCGCCAGGCAGAGGCCCAGGTGGCTGCCGCGGAGGCGAGAGCCGAGAACTTGCGCTCCGGCCGTCGCGCCCCAGAAGTGGAGACCATCTCCGAGCAACGCAGCCAGGCGGAGGCGTCGCGACAATTGGCCGCGACGACCCTCAAGCGCCAGCAGGATCTTGCTGCGAAAGGTTTCATCAGCCAGGCGGCACTCGACGATGCGCGCACCCATCTGAAGAGCGCCGAGGCGCAAGTCGCATCCCTGGCGGCGCAGGTCGCAGCGGCCCGCCTGCCGGGAGGACGCCCCGCCGAGATTCGCGCCGCACAAGCGGAAGTGACCGCCAGCCGCGAGGCGCTCGCGCAAAGCGAGTGGCGACTCGGCCAACGCGCCGTCGACGCCCCGGTGGCAGGCCGGATCCACGATACCTACTACGTGGTCGGCGACTGGGTGAATGCCGGCAACCCCGTCGTCGCCATCCTGGCGCCCGGCAACGTCAAGGCGCGGTTCTACGTTCCGGAGACGATGCTCGCGCGCATCCGACCCGGGATGAAGGTCACCCTGCAATGCGATGGCTGCCCGGCACCCGTGGCGGCGACCGTCAGTTTCGTGGCCGATCGCGCCGAGTTCACGCCGCCGGTGCTGTATTCGAAAGAGAACCGAGCCAAGCTCGTCTACCTCGTCGAGGCGAAGCCTTCCGCGCAGGACGCGGCCAGGCTCAACCCGGGCCAGCCCGTGGACGTGACGCTGCCGGCGCCATGAACACAATGCCCGCCGACGAGGTGGTCATCGATGTGCGCGGTCTCAACAAGCACTTCGGGGCCCATCATGTGGTGAAGGATCTAGCCCTCACCGTACGCCGCGGCGAGATCTTCGGGTTCCTTGGACCGAACGGCAGCGGCAAGACCACCACCATCCGGATGCTGTGCGGCTTGCTAACCCCCGACAGCGGCGAAGGCCATTGCCTGGGATTCGACATCCTCCGCGAAACCCGCGCCATCAAGCGCCGCGTCGGCTACATGACCCAGCGCTTCTCGTTCTGGGAGGATCTCACCATCCGCGAGAACCTGACCTTCGTGGCGCGGATGTACGGCCTCGACCATCGCGGCCCCCGGGTCGATGCCGCCCTGGCCCAGCTCGGCCTCGGGGATCGGGCGCGCCAGCTCGCGGGCACCCTGTCCGGGGGCTGGAAGCAGCGAATGGCGCTGGCGGCTTGCCTGCTGCACGAGCCCGAGCTCCTGCTGCTCGACGAGCCCACCGCGGGTGTCGACCCGAAGGCTCGGCGTGAATTCTGGGAAGAGCTGCACGCCCTTTCCGCGCGCGGCATCGCGGTATTGGTGAGCACCCATTACATGGACGAGGCCGAGCGTTGCCACAAGCTCGCCTACATCCTGGCCGGATCGCTGCTCGCGCAGGGGACTGCCGCCGAGGTGGTCGCGAGCCAGCATCTCGTCACCTGGTCGGTCCAGGGTCCCGACCTGCCGGCGCTCGCCGAGGCGCTGCGCAACGTCGCGGCGATCGAGCAGGTTGCCGCTTTCGGCAATGCGCTGCATGTGACCGGATCGGACCCGGACGCGCTGGCCGCGGCCCTAGCACCCTGGCGCGCGGACCCGCGCCTCGAATGGGAGCAGCACGAGCCCAGCCTCGAGGACGTGTTCATCCACCTCATGGCCGCCCCGCGCGCCGTAAAGGCTGCTATCGAGGCGTGATGGGATATTTCTCGTTCTCCCGCTGGGCGGGCATCGTGGCGAAGGAATTCATCCAGCTGCGTCGCGATCGCCTCACCTTCGGCATGATCGTGGGCATCCCGATCGTGCAGCTGGTGCTGTTCGGTTACGCCATCAACTCCGATCCGCGCCATCTGCCGACCGCCGTCCTTTCCGCCGACCGGAGCGAGTTCACCCGCAGCCTCTTGTCGGGCCTGAAGAACAGCAACTACTTCGCCTTCGTGCGCGAAGTACAGAGCGAAGCGGAGGCCAACCGCCTGCTGGCACACGGCGACGTGCAGTTCGTGCTGACCATTCCGGAGGGCTTCACCCGGGCGCTGGTACGCGGCGAGCGCCCAGCGGTGCTGCTCGAAGCCGATGCCACCGATCCCGCGGCAACCAGCAATGCGCTCGGCGCACTGACGGCGCTCACCCAGTCGGCGCTCGCGCACGACCTCGTCGGTCCCCTGGCCTCGCTGGCGGGATCCCCTGGCGCATTCGAGGTGCAGGTCCATCCCCGCTACAACCCCGGTGCGGTGACCCAGTACAACATCGTGCCCGGTCTCATGGGGGTGATACTCACCATGACGATGGTGCTGATGACCGGGCTCGCGATCACCCGCGAGACCGAGCGCGGCACGATGGAAAACCTGCTCGCGACCCCGGCGACGGCATTGGAGGTCATGACCGGGAAGATCGTGCCGTACGTGCTCATCGGCCTGGTGCAGGTAAGCCTGATCCTCGGTTTCGCCCGGTGGCTGTTCGGCGTGCCGATGCTTGGCAACATCGCCGTGCTCTATCTCGCGGTGCTGCTGTTCATCGCCGCCAACCTCATGCTGGGGCTCACGTTCTCCGCACTGGCGCGCAACCAGCTGCAGGCCATGCAGATGACCTTCTTCTTCTTCCTACCGTCGATGCTGCTGTCTGGATTCATGTTCCCGTTTCGCGGCATGCCGCCATGGGCGCAGGCGATCGGCGAAGCGCTGCCGCTTACTCATTTCCTGCGGATCGTCCGCGGGGTGATGCTGAAGGGCAATGGCCTCGCCGACATCGGTGCGGAGGCCTGGCCGATCGGCGTATTCATGGCGGTGGTGATCGCGGTCGGCCTGCGCTTTTTCAAGAGCACGCTCGACTGAAGGATCGATGGCGACCTATCTCTTCGCGTGGAATCCCAAGCTCTGGCCCTGGCCCGAACTCACGCAACTGCGCGCCCGCGTTCGTCGGCGTGGATTGGTCGACATCGAGTGGTCGAGCGGGCGGACCCGCACGATCGAGCCCGGGAGCCGGGCCTTCATGATCCGTCTCGGCGTCCCTCCCAAGGGCGTGATCGGGTCGGGCTACACCCTGAGTCCGCCGCGCGCGGACATCCACTGGCGTCCGGAGAAGGCCGCGGCGGGAACCACGACCAATTATCTCCAGCTCCGCCTCGAGCACCTCGACGAATGGCCTCGCGTCACGTTCGAGGATCTCGCGAGGCCGCCGTTCGCCCGCTATCGATGGGGGATCAGGCAGTCGGGCGCCTACCTTCCCGAGTCGCTCGCCGACGCGCTCGAGTCGCTCTGGGAGATTCGGCTGCCCGCGCGGCGCCCTGATAGGGGCAAGCGAGAGGCGTCCCGTCCTAATCGCGCGGCCTGATCTCGCGCGGTCTAGTTGCTCCTGGGAGTGAGTCCACCGCGCGGTGCATGGATGCCGACCAAGCGTCCGAGCCACAGAAGCGGTGCCTTATGCGCCTCGGCAGCGGTGCCCGGGTTCCCTCGCGGCGGATCGCACGGCATGATGTGAACACTTGACCGAGTCCCCATGCGCCGCGGCAGCCGTGCGCGGGTTCCATCGGGCGGATCGCTCGGCATGACGTGAGCGCTTGAGCTGCCTTGATCGATGTCACCACCGCACCTCGTCTCGCTGCTCATTCCCGCCCACAGCACGCGATTTTTCGAGCCCGCGCTGGCGAGCGCGGTCGCCCAAACCTATGGCAACCTGGAGATCGTCGTCGGCGACGACTCGCCCGACGGGCAGGTGGCGGCAATCGTCGCGCAACGGGGAAGCCGTCGGGTGACGTACGTCCGCAACCCGTCGCCGCTGGGCTTCCACGGTAATTTCGCAGCACTGTTCACCGCCGCGCGCGGCGACTACGTGAAATTCCTGAATCACGACGACGTGCTGCATCCGCACTGCGTGGCGCGGATGGTCGCGGCGTTCGTGACCCTCGGGGAACGGGTGGCGCTGGTCGCAAGCCGGCGCCAGCTCATCGACCAGGGCGGCGCGATTGTTCCGGATACCGCCGCCACACTGCCGTTGTCGGACAGGGATTGCGTGTTCAACGGCCCGCGATTCGGCGACGAGATGCTCAAATGCAGCGTCAATCGCATCGGCGAGCCCACGGCGGGTTTGTTCCGCCGCGCCGACGTCGGCCTTGAGGGTGGCACGCTCTTCCACCTCGGCGAGCACGACTACACGTGCCTTGCCGACATGGCGCTATGGTTGCGGCTCCTGGCACGCGGCGGCCTTTTCTACTTTGCCCATCCCCTATCGTTCATCCGGGTCCATTCGATGCAGCTGCAGGGCACCCCGGAGGTCGGCGCGCGCTGCATCGCCGAGCGGGTGCACTTGCCGACCGATGCCCGCCGGCTCGGGTTTCTCGCCGATGACACCGACCATCGCGCCGCACGCGCACATGGGGTGGCGTTGGTCGACGCTGCGCTCGCGCGGCCCGATCTCGACCCCGATGCGCGGCGTCTCCTCGAGGCTACCCGGCTGCCTTCCCCGACCCTGATTCCCGGGACGCCTTCCTGAACGCTCCCCTCCGCGGGGGGGCGGTGGCCGGCAGAGGTTCCCGGCGCCGTCGCATGGTCGCGAGGAAATCGTGCGCTGCCGTCGTGGATCTCCCCTGATCAGCCAAAAAAAAGCCCCGCCGGAAGCGGGGCTCGAAGGCGGAAGAGCGCTTTCAGTAATCCCAGCGGCCGTGGTGCCCATGATGGCCGTAACCACGCCAGTCGCCGCGATTCGAGAATTGCACACTGACATAGCTGCGGTAGGGCGCGACGTAGCGCGGGCCGGAACGGTATACGACTCGCGGGGAGTAATAGACGGGCGCCGGGGTGTAGTAGACCGGCGCCGGCTCGTAATAGACCGGGGCCGGCTCGTAATACACCGGGGCAGCCTGGTAGTACGTCGGCGCCGACTGGTAATACGTCGTACTCGGGCCGTAATAGGCGCTGGGCCCGGCGTAACCGCCGCCGTAGGAATACCGGTTCGAGTCGGCCGCGGCGCTGGCGCCGACGACGGCACCCAGTGCCCCGCCGGCCCACGCGCCATGGACGCCGTTGATACTATGGCCGATCGCGGCGCCGATGCCCCCGCCGACCAGGGCGCCCAGCACGGGATCGCCCGCGTTGGCTTGGGTGGACAGCGCGGCAGTCGCCATGGCCGCGGCGACGGTGGCGATAAGGACAGGTCTTTTCAGCATGGACTTGATCTCCTAAAACGGTGCCGGGGGCAACGGCCTTCGTGGGCACCCTATCGCCTTAACGCACCAGGCGCTGGTTTGGTTGATCCATTGTGGGGTTATAAACGTTGCGAGGCTGATTGCGGACCCAGTCACCGCCTGTAGGACGAATTCCGCGGGGCAGGGCGGGCGAGGTCGCAGACGCGGGATTGCCGGGGGGGGGCGATCCTTGCAGTGCCGCGCATAACCGGCGATCACGACCCGAACTACCTGAGAGGCCTACGCATGGTGATGGTTCCCCCACCTTCGAGAGGATCGGGCTGGACCGGGGGCCAGCAGCGGAATCCGGGACAGCCCTGATGGACCTGTCGATTCGGCCACGTTCGGAGAAGGGTCTTGCGCGGAGCCGCCAAGGTCCGCATCCGCCCCCTCCGCCTCGCTCCGCCGGGCTTCGCTGGGCAGTTTGGGCGCCCCCTGGCGCCAAGGCCGGGGAACGACCCCATCGTCGCAGGAACGCGCCATGAGCGATGAACAGGCCCTGAACGCACGAGGGGCGAGCATGGAGGCGCTGCTCGGGGATATCACTGACCTGTCGGTGGACGCGATCGTCAACGCCGCCAATGAAAGCTTGCGCGGTGGCGGCGGGGTGGATGGGGCGATTCACCGGGCCGCCGGTCCCGAGTTGCTCGAGGCATGTCGCCGCATCGGCCCCTGTCCTACTGGCGAAGTGCGCATCACGCCGGGTTTCCGGCTGCCGTCGCGATACGTGATCCACGCGGTGGGTCCGGTCTGGCGCGGCGGCGCCGCCGGGGAAGCCTGCCTGCTCGCCTCGTGCTACCGAGGGGCTATCGCGCTTGCGATCGAACACAGTCTCGGCTCGATCGCCTTCCCGGCGATCAGCACCGGCGTGTATGGCTACCCGGTGAAGGAAGCGGCGGCGATCGCCGTGGGGACGGTGCGCGACGCACGCCGGGCCGCGCCGCACTTGGCGAGGGTCGTCTTCTGCTGCTTTTCACAGCCCAGTCTGCGTGCCCACCAAGCTGCTCTGGCCCAACTCGGCGACGCTCGCGCCTGAAGGGACCTCCGGAGCCGTATCACGGAACACGCGGAAGCATGCGATCAGAGCCGGGCCTTCGCGCGGGCAATCGCCTCGTTGGCCAGCTCGACGGCCTGGCGCACGCGTCGGGCATCCCGGCTGGCTGCCGATAACGAGGTCGCGAGCTTGGCCGATAGCGCGCAGGCCAGATGCACCCGAGCCTTGAGTTGATCCCCGCTGCTAGGTGAATTGACGAGCTGCCGGGCGTCCTCGGTCACCGCCGCCAGCAGCTTGGCCAATCGTTCGAGCGTGGCGATATCCTTGGTGGTAGCGTCGGGTATTGCAGGGGTGGTCATGACGGGATGCTCTTCATGCAAGTTGTCTGTAATACGCACCGCTTGGAAGAAGTTCACCCGAACCAGTCGCGCACCGGTGCGTCGTCGGCGCGCGAGGTTATCTGCTCCTGCTCGAGCAGGAGTCCTAAAGCAAGGAGCGGCCCACCCCGCTAACAACCTGATCTGACGGCAATCGGCGCCCGTGAGTACGAAGGCATGTAAATCCGGCCGACAAGAACCAGAACGCTGCGTGGCCGGTCGCGGTGGGGCGCGCAGGCGCTTATGGGTGCGAGGTGTATCCCGCGCGCGGCACGACTGTAACCTACGACTCCGCGGTGCTGCGCGCTGTTTCCGACCGTTTGACCACGGTCGACGGCACGGGGACGACTCCAAAGCAGAGCCCAGTCGCAAGTGGGGGTTTAGGAAACTCGACGTGTCGCGCATGGTGAGCGGAGGGAGGGAGCGACGTCCGGGCATGCGCTGGCAGTGATGGGGAACGATGCGCCGGCGACATTCAGGCATGTCGGCACGGGCTCGTTGCGCCACACGTCCGCGCGCGGTGTGCCAACGCCGAGTGGAGGTCGACGAGGGAGGGTTCGATCCGCGTCGTGCCGGCGACGCAGGCGAGGATTCGCAAAGCCTAGTGAACATACGCGCGGGCGGGTTCGATCCGTGCAGTTCCAGCGCCGCAGCCGATGATTCGCAAATCCGAGTGGCGTCGAGGCGGTCGGTTCTCTTGCCGCGCACAAAATGCGCTAAGCTACCAGGTTTGGGCGAACCCGTTCCCTCGAGAGGAGCGGCGCGTCGTGCAGCGCGCTGTCGGGCGCTAAGGTCCCATATCCCGGAGGAAAGCAGTCGTGGCGAGACTCAACATCAATGGCAAGGTACGCAACGTGGAGGTCGAGCCGGACACTCCGCTTCTCTGGGTAATCCGCGAGCAGGTGGGCCTTACCGGCACCAAGTACGGCTGCGGGGTCGCGCAGTGCGGCGCGTGCTCGGTGCACATCAATGGCGAGGTGACGCGTTCGTGCGCGTTGCCGGTCAGCGCCGTCAAGCCCACCGATCGCATCGTGACGATCGAAGGGCTCTCCCCCAGCGTTACCCACCCGGTGCAAAAAGCCTGGCTTGCACTGGACGTTCCGCAATGCGGCTACTGCCAGTCGGGGCAGATCATGGCCGCCGCGGCGTTACTCGCCAAGAGCGCCTCGCCGACCGACGCCGATATCGATGCGGCCATGACCAACATCTGCCGGTGTGGTACCTACCAGCGCATTCGGGCTGCCGTGCACATGGCCGCCGACGATGCCAAGGCGGCCGGCCGCAAGGGCAGCGACAAGCCTGCGGCCGCCAAGGCCAAGGTATTGGGGCGCCATCATGATCAAAACCACATCCAAGAAGACCGCCCGGTCGTTGTCGCTTTCGCGCCGCCGGTTCATCGTCGGCTCTGCCGCACTCGCCGGTGGCGGGCTCGCGCTCGGCATCCCCGCCATCGCCGCCACGACCGCGGCCGCGAGCGCGGCCACCGCTGGTCGCCCGACGCCGATGGCCGCGTCTTCCACACCCGAGGTCAACGCCTGGGTGGTGATCCGGCCCGACGATACGGTTGTGATCCGCGTCGCCCGTTCGGAGATGGGCCAGGGGACGATGACGGGGCTCGCGCAACTCGTGGCCGAAGAGCTCGAATGCGACTGGCAGAAGGTCACTACCGAAATGCCGACCCCCGGCGAGAACCTCGCCCGCAAGCGCGCATGGGGCGAGATGGGCACCGGCGGCAGTCGCGGCATCCGCACCTCCGAGGACTACGTCCGGCGCGGCGGCGCCGCGGCCCGCATCATGCTGCTGCAAGCTGCTGCAAACGAATGGAACGTTCCCGTCGGCGAGCTCACCGTGTCCGACGGCATCGTGCGGCACGCCGCGTCGGGGCGCAGCACGTCGTACGGCAAGCTCGCCGCCAAGGCCGCTTCCCTGCCCGCGCCGGATCCGAAGAGCATCACCCTGAAGGATCCACGCACGTGGAAAGTCGCCGGCAAGCCGATGAAGCGGCTCGACACGGCGCCCAAACTCAATGGCAGCCTGGTCTACGCGATCGACCTCCAGCTACCCGGGATGCTCAACGCAGCCATCGCCCACTGTCCGGTGTTCGGCGGCAAGCTGGTGAGCTTCGACGGCGAGAAGATCGCGCGCATGCCCGGCAAACCGCGCGCCGTGAAGGTGAACGACGCGACGGTCGCGGTGGTAGCCGATACCTGGTGGCGGGCAAAGAAGGCGCTCGAGGCGCTGCCGATCGTCTGGAACGAGGGTCCCGGAGCGACGGAGTCCTCGGCAACGATAGCCGCGCACCTGGCCGAGGGGCTCAATGCGTCGGAAGCGTTCAAGTATCGCAACGAGGGCGACGCCACCAAGGCGATCGCCGGAGCCGCCAGGAAGGTCGAGGCGGTGTACAGCACGCCGTTCCTAGCCCACTCCACCATGGAACCGATGAACTGCACGGTGCGCATCACGGCGGATCGCGCGGAGGCCTGGGCGCCGACCCAGAACGCCGATTCGGCCCTGGCGGCGCTTGCCGAGTCTACGGGCCTTCCGCTCGACAAGTGCGACGTCTACAAGCACACCCTGGGCGGCGGCTTCGGTCGTCGCGGCGCCGCCGACTATGTTCGCGAGGCAGCGGCGATCGGCAAGCAATTTCCCGGGGTGCCGGTGAAGATGATCTGGAGTCGCGAGGAAGACACCACCCACGACTACTACCGGCCCATCTCCCAGTGCCGTCTCGCCGCAGGCCTCGACGAGAGCGGGAACCTGCAGGGCTTCTACCTGCGCATGTCGGGGCAATCGATCAATGCCTTCAACGGCTCGCCCCTGGCCAAGGATGGCAAGGACGAGCGCCAGTTGCAGGGCTATTACGAGAAGGCCGGCGACGCCCAGCTCGGCTACACCTTTCCGAACCTGCTGATCGAGTACGCGATGCGCAACACCCACGTACCCGTGGGCCCGTGGCGCGGGGTCAACACCAACCAGAACGGCATCTACTTCGAGTGTTTCATGGACGAGGTGGCGAAAGCCGCCGGCAAGGATCCGCTCGAGTTTCGTCGCGCCTACATGGGCAAGCATCCGAAGCATTTGGCCGTGCTCAATGCGGCCGCCGAAAAGGGCGACTGGGGCAAGCCGCTGCCCGCCGGGGTGCATCGCGGCATCGCCCAGTTCATGGGCTATGGCAGCTACTCGGCGGCGGTGGCCGAAGTCTCGGTGAGCGACAAGGGCGACGTGAAAGTGCATCGCATGGTGCTTGCGCTCAACTGCGGCCATGCGGTGAATCCCGACCAGATCGCCGCCCAGGTCGAAGGCTCGGTCGCGTATGGCCTCACGGCCACGTTCTACGGCGAGAACACGATCGAAAAGGGACGCGTGGTCGAGAACAACTTCCACACCTATCCGATCCTGCGGATCGCCGAGATGCCGAAGGTGGAGACCGTGATCGTGCCCACGTTCGACTTCTGGGGCGGGGTTGGCGAGCCCACAATCTGCGTGGTGGCGCCCGCGGTGCTGAATGCGATCTTCGCGGCCACGGGCAAGCCAGTCCGCAACCTACCGCTCAAAAACCAGACGGCGGTGCTCGCCAAGAGCGCCTGACCGCGGAGCGCGTGCGGCGAAGGACAGGGCCATACGCCGCCGCCGCGGCGGCGCTGGCGTTGACGGTTGGCATCATGCGGACGGTCCTCGCGGAACGGTTGCCGGTTCCGCCGGGCGCGGTGACCGTCGTGGGCGATGCCATCCCCGCGCCGCTCGCGCCTCTCGGTGATGCGGCGCGAGGCAGGGCGCTGCTGGTCGCGCGGGAGGGCGCCAACTGTATCCTCTGTCATGCGATCCCGGATCCCGCATTGCGCTTCGCCGGGGACGTCGGGCCGTCGCTCGCCGGGATCGGTAACCGGCTTTCGGTCGGGGCGCTGCGCCTGCGGGTGGTCGACAACTCCCGGCTGAATCCGCTGTCCATCATGCCGAGCTACTATCGAACCGACGATCTGGACCGAGTCGCGCCTGCCTATCGCGGCAAGACGATCCTGTCGGCCCAGGAAGTCGAGGACGTGGTGGCCTACCTGTCGACCCTGCGATGAAACCCGTGCCCGTGCGCTTACCCTTGCCGTTGTCCATCGCCCCCTGCCTGCCGCGACGCCGGTTCATCGCCGCCGCGGGCGCACTGGCGATCGTGCCGTGGCTGCCGGCCTGGGCCGCGGATGCGGCGATGCCCGAAATTCCAGCGCTGGCGAGCTTGCTCGCCGGCCGGACGCCGCGCTGGGAACGGCTCACCCTGACCCTGCCACGGCTCGCCGACAATGGCTTTGCGGTGCCGCTCAAGCTCGCGATGGCCGGTCCGTTCCCCCCGGGCGCTCACGTGCGCACCATCCACCTCTTCTCGGAGACCAATCCGGTCCCGGACATGGCGGTGTTCGAGTTCCCGGTTCCGATTGGACGCATCGAGATCGAATCGCGCATCCGGCTCGCCGGCACGCAGCATATCGTGGCGATCGCAACCCTGGCCGACGGCAACCTCTACGCATCCGCCGCCGAGGTGATCGTGACCCTGGCCGGCTGCATGGACGGGACCTGACCCATGGCCGATTCCCGTCTCAATGTTCCCCCCACGGTGGCGAGCGGCGAGCCGTTCGAGGTGCGGGTTTCGATCCGGCACGCGATGGAAACCGGGTACCGGATGGACAACCTCGGCAAGTCGATCCCGCGCAATGTCATTCGTCGGTTCACGTGCCGCTACAACGGCGAGCTGGTATTCGCGGTGCAGATGAGCTCGGGTATCGCCGCCAATCCATACCTGCGGTTTTTCGTGAACGCGCGGGACTCTGGCGAGCTCCTGTTCGAATGGATTGACGACGGCGGCATCCAGGGTAGCGACCGCGCTAAGGTGACGGTACGGGCGTGAGCCGTATCGTGGCGGCAATCGGAGCGCTGGCTGACGTTACGAGCGTGAGCCGCATCCTGGCGGCAATCGGCATGTTGGCGCTCGCCGCGTCCGGGACAGCGCAGGAACGGGTGCTCCCGCTGTCGTCGCTGCGCTCCGGGATCACTTTCGCCGGCACGGACGTGCGCGCCATGCAGGCAGACGATTTCGCCAATCCGGGCATGTTGTGGGTGGAGCGGGGCGAAGCCCTGTGGCGCAATCCCGAGGGGGCCGCCGGGGCGAGCTGCGCCTCGTGCCACGGTGACGCCGCCACCACGATGCGTGGTGTCGCGACCCGCTATCCGCGATGGGATGCCGCGAGTGGTCGTGTGCTCGAGCTGGAGGATCGCATCGATGCCTGCCGGCACGACCGTCAGCGCGCGCCGCCGTTCGGGCGTGGCGCCGATCCGCTGCTCGCACTTGCCACGTACGTCAGCTATCAGTCGCGCGAGTTGCCCATGAAGGTGGTCATCGACGGCCCGGCCCGGGCGTCTTTGGAGCGCGGCCGCGCCTTCTATTACGCCCGTCATGGGCAGATGAACATTTCGTGTGCCCAGTGCCACGAGCAGAACTGGGGCAAGCGCCTGCTGGTGGAAACGATCAGCCAGGGGCACGGCACGGCGTTTCCAGCGTACCGACTCGAATGGCAAGGGTTGGGCTCGCTGTCGCGACGGCTGCGCGCGTGCCTCTTCGGCGTGCGCGCGGCCCTGCCGCCGGAGGGCGCGCCCGAGCTCGTCGACCTGGCGCTGTTCCTGGCGTGGCGGGCCGAAGGGCTGCCGCTGGAGTCTCCCGGCGTGCGGCGATAACGCGGATCGAGACGACCAGGATCATGAAGCGCATCGCGCCGCTATGTCGATCATGAAGCGCCGTCTGTCATCGCGCCACGCCGTCGGCTGCGGCATCGGTCCGCGCCGCCTGGCGCCGGCGTGCCCGGCCGAGGGTGCCTCGTGAGCCACGATCGGTCCGCGCCGTTGCCGCTCGCCGGGGTGCGCGTGGTCGAGTTCGCCCACATGGTCATGGGCCCGAGCTGCGGCCTGGTGCTCGCCGATCTCGGCGCCGAGGTGATCAAGATCGAGCCGCTCGCCGGCGACAGCACGCGCCGCCTCCCCGGCGCCGGCGCCGGCTTTTTCGGGATGTTCAACCGCAACAAGCAAAGCGTGGCGGTGGACGTGCACACGCCGGAGGGCCACGCCATCGTCACGAAGCTCATCGCCACCGCAGACATCGTGACCGAGAACTTTCGGCCCGGCAGCATGGCGAAGCTCGGCTTCGATTACGCGTCGCTCGCACCCTCGCACCCGCGACTCGTCTACGTCTCCCACAAGGGCTTCCTGCCGGGACCGTATGAATCGCGCACGGCGTTGGACGAGGTCGTGCAGATGATGGGCGGGCTCGCGTACATGACGGGCCCGGAAGGACGTCCCTTGCGCGCCGGCACGTCGGTGAACGACATCATGGGCGGCATGTTCGGTGCGATCGGGGCCATCGCCGCGTTGCGCGAGCGCGACCGTACGGGCAAGGGCCAGGAGGTGCAGGCCGGGCTCTTCGAGAACAATGTGTTCCTGGTCGGCATCCACATGCTGCAATACGCGGTGACCGGCACGCCGGCGCCGCCGATGCCCAGCCGCATTTCCGCGTGGGGAATCTACGACGTATTCACCGTCCGTGACGGCGCGACGATCTTCCTGGCCGTGGTCTCCGACGGCCAGTGGACGAGCTTCTGCAATGCCTTCGACCTCGCCGATCTCAACGCCGATGCGCGGCTCGCCACCAACCGTGACCGGGTCCACGCCCGCGACTGGCTGATCCCGGTGCTGCGCGAGCGATTCTCGACGCGCGCCGTCGACGAGGTTGCCCGGACCTTCGAACGTCACGGACTGCCGTATGCGCGCATCGCCCGCCCCCACGATCTCTACGACGATCCGCATCTCCTCGCAAGCGGCGGCCTGGCACCGCTCGAGATTCCCGCCGACGGCAGCCCGGCCGACCGCGCCATCCACACCCGCGTGCCGCTGCTGCCCGTGGTGATGGACGATGCGCGCCTGACGGTGCGTTCCCACCCGCCGGCGCTCGGTGCGGACACGGCACGCGTGCTGTCGGCGCTCGGCTACTCCGCCGCAGCGATCGAAACCCTGGCGGCAGCCGGCACCGTCCACGTTGCGCCGGACGACGGTCGCGCCACGGGTGGCGCCGCCGCCGCGCCATCATGACCACGGCGCGCGAGCGCATGATCGCCGGCGAGTCCTATGACCCGCACGACGCCGAGCTCGTTGCCCTGCGCCAGCATGCCCATGGCTTGTGCCGAGATCTCGATCCCACGCCCGATGTGCCGTCCGCTGCGCGCCGCATGATCCTGGATGCGCTGTTCGCAGCCGCCAACGGCGTGTACATCCAACCGCCATTCTTTTGCGACTACGGTTTCAATATTCGCTTCGGTCCGGGTTGCTATCTCAATGTCAACTGCGTGCTGCTCGACGTGTGCGCGATCGACGTTGGCGCGCGTGTGCTGTTCGGTCCCGCGGCACAGGTGTACACCGCCACGCACCCGCTCGATGCCATCGCGCGGCGCACGGTCGAGCACGGCGCACCGGTGCGCATTGGCGATGATGTGTGGATCGGTGGCGGCGCGATCATCTGCCCCGGTGTCACCATCGGCGCACGCACGGTGATCGGCGCCGGCGCCGTCGTGGTGCGCGACGTGCCGGACGACGTTCTGGCGGTGGGCAACCCCTGCCGCGTAGTGCGCACGCTGCGCTGACGCAGCACGCGAACAGTTTCGCTGGCAGTTCGCAATCCACTTGACAAACCGAAGCGATCTTCGGCAATGTCGCGCCGACGCGCGCATGGCTTATCCACACAAACTGTGGATAGAGTGGTGGATGATGGGGCTGCAGGGCGCGCCGGTGCTGGTGCGGCGTCGCGTGCCGCATAATTGGTCAATCGTCGGCGCGGGCTGATTGAACGCGGGAAACCCACACGCGGGCGACGACGTCAATGGGTGGCACGCAATTCTCCGGCTGTGCAGCGTTGTCAGGCACCAGCAAAAGCGATGTCGCTGACGCGGCCTTTCGCCTAGTGGGTTGCGATGCATTCGCGGATCGCCACCACCAGCGCACGCATAGCCGAATCAGTGACTGGCTCGACGACGCGGCGACTGCACTGCCGCGCGCCGTCCTCGATGGCGATCGTATACGTGCGTGCGTCGGGCGGCGCCGCGGTCACATCGTCGGGAGCCCTCGTCCAAAATCGCGCGGCCTCGATCAGTCGGCAAACGCGGCTGCGCTCGTCGAGCGGCAACGCGTCGAGATCGAGCCATACCGGTGCTTGTCGCCGCGGGAAGTACGCGACACCGCCATCGATAGAGAACGCGATGCGCACGTTCAGCCCGCCCGGATACCGACCTCGTTCCAGCCCGCGACGACCGCCTTGCGTACCTTCGTGCCGAACAGATGCCCGGCGTTGATCGCGGTGGCGCGGGCGAACTGAGCGAAGGTCGCGGTGGGCTTCAGGCGCTTGTCCCGCAGCGTCTCGTACCACACGCGTCCCGCCTGCTCCCAGGCGTAGCCCCCGAGCACTGTGGCCATCAGGTAGAACGCGCGGTTGGGAATACCCGAGTTGATGTGGACGCCGCCGTGGTCCATGCTGGTGTGCACGAAGTCGCGCATGTGGGCAGGCTGCTCGTCCTTGCCCAGCACCGGATCGTCGAACACCGTGCCGGGCGCCTTCATCGAGCGCAGGGCCACACCCTGCACCCGTGCCGTGAATAGGCCCGCACCGATCAGCCAGTCCGCATCGGCGGCCTTTTCCCTGCGGACATATTGCTTGACCAGCGAGCCGAACACGTCCGACACCGATTCGTTGAGCGCACCGGACTCGCCGGTGTACACCAGCCGGGCTTCGTCGCCGGTGACGCCGTGGGCGAGCTCGTGCGCGATCACGTCAAGCGCAATGGTGAAGCGATTGAAAAGGTCGCCGTCACCGTCGCCGAACACCATCTGCCGGCCGTTCCAGAAGGCGTTGTCATAGCGCCGGCCGTAGTGGACCGTGGCGTCGAGATGCATACCCTCGTCGTCGATTGAATTGCGGCCATAGGCCGCGGCAAAGAAGTCGAACGTGGCACCGAGGCCGGCGTATGCCTCGTTGACCGCCTGGTCCTTGGCATCGGCGGAGCCCTCGCTACGCACCAGCTTGCCAGGAAGGACCTCCAGATTGCGGGCGTTATAGACGCTGCGTGCCTTGGCGCCGAGCGCTACCAGCGGCAACGAGGGTGCACCGCCGTCGAGCAGCTGGTACGTCGCGCGCGCCAGGCGAACGGTCTCGTCGGTCGCGAGCGTTGCCAATGCCGTGGCGCGTTGGGCCGGCGAGCCATTCTGGGCCATCCTTCGCAGCAGGTGCGATGGGATGATGGAGCAGCACGGGTTGGGCGTCGGGGCGTGCATGGTCGTCATTCCTGGTGGTCGCCAAGCGCGAAGCACTCGCATCGGCGAAAACGTCGGCTCACCACGCTACCACGGCCCAGCGGCACCGGCGGCACGGTCGTCGGCTACCGCAGCAACCGCCACCGCTGCAACCGCCACCGAAGCGGCGGCCACCGCAGCAGCGGCCCCCGCAGCAACCGCGACCGGAGCAACGGCCACCCGACCCAACGGCCACCGACGCAACGGCCACCGACGCAACGGCCACCGACGCAACAGCGATGTTACCCGTGGTGCGCGCCGAGGCACGGCAGGCGACAGATCCCGCTCAAGTTTAACGTCCCGTCTTGGCGACGATATCGGCCTCGATCATCGCCCGCAATGCGGGGGTGATCCGGGGGCTCGCACCGAACCACTTGCCGAACCCGAACCCTGCCTGGTGCAGCAGCATGCCGAGGCCGTCGGCGGTGCGATGGCCTTTCCGACGCGCGGCCGCGAGCAGCTCGGTCTCGAGCGGCACGTACACGATGTCGTAGACCACCGCCCGCTCCTTGAGCGGCGCGAGGTCGATCGCCAGCCGCGGCTTGCCGACCATGCCGAGGGACGTGCAATTGACCAGCAGGTCGGCGCTCGGCAGCAGCCGCGACAGCGCCTCGAATCCGCCGCCGGCGACGACCCCGCCAGCGAAAGCCGCGGCGAGCTCGACTTCGTGTGTGTGGGTGCGATTGACGAGCACGACGCCGAGCCCGCGGGCGACCAGGGCGTAGGCCGCTGCTCGTGCCGCTCCACCGGCACCGAGGATCACCGCCCGACCGCCCGGCACGTCCCAGCCGGGCGTGGAGGCGTCGAGATTGGCGATGAATCCGTAGGCGTCCGAATTGCCACCGCACAGCTTATCGCCCTCGCGCCATACCGTATTGACGGCACCGATTGCTTCGGCAGCGGCATCGTGTGCGTCGACCAGGCGGAATGCCGCCTGCTTGTGCGGAACGGTGATGTTGCCGCCCACGTAACCGTGCTCGCCGAGATGGGTGAGGAACGCGGGGAAGGCCTCCGGCGTGAGTTCCTGCAGGTCATAGGCACCACGGATGCCGAGCTCGTCGAGCCAGTAGCCGTGGATCATCGGCGAGCGCGAGTGCGCAACCGGGTAGCCCATCACGCAGGCGCGGGGAATGGTCGTGGTCATGTGGAAATCAATGGACGGTTGAGAATCGCGACAACGGGCGCGGCGCGCCCCGATCGGGCGCATTGGCCCCTCATCCCGAATCCGCGACCGCACCGCGGGGCGCGTCAGGTCGCCATGCGGGATCTCTGGAAGTCCTGGTCAACGGTTCGGTAAAGCAATGGACCGGGGTCGGTGTGCCGAGGGGCGCACACTACAGCGACTACGGGCCTGGAGGCAAGTCCGATGCCGTTGCGCGGCACCTGCCGCGAACGGGCTGCGGCTGGCGCGTCGTACAGGTTGGCGTCGATGCGCCAGCACCCGCCGGCTGTGGGCGGCAGTTCCGGCCATTGTTACCAGAGCGAGCCAGCCCGCTCAGTGGCTGTATCCCGGCAACTCCAGTCCGAGAGGAACGCCCATGACCCAAGCCGATCCCTCGCTCGCCGTGTTGGCGCATGTCACCACGGCGACGATCACCACGGTCCTGCTCAAGAAGGGCTTGCGCAACGTGTGGATGCGCGGCACGCGACCGCTCGCACCCGGCCAGCCGCGACTGGTGGGTCGCGCTTTCACCATGCGCTTCGTGCCGGCACGCGAGGACCTCGCCACGCCCGAATCGTGGTCCTCGCCACGCTCGACCCGGGCCGCCATCGAGGCCATGCCCGAAAGCGTCATCGCCGTCGTCGACGCGATGGGCACGACCCACGCCGGTATCTTCGGCGACATCCTGTGCGCGCGCATGCATCGGCGCGGCGTGCAGGCGCTGATCACCGATGGCGTGGTGCGCGACCTCGCGGGGGTGCTGGCCACGGGCCTGCCGGTGTGGTGCCAGGGCGCCGCGGCGCCGCCTTCGGTGGCCGGGCTCACGTTCGTGGGCTGGCAGGAGCCCGTCGGGTGCGGCGGGGTCGCGGTGTTCCCCGACGACGTCGTCGTGGTCGATGACGACGGTGCGGTGGTGATCCCGGCGGCACTCCTCGACGAGGTCGTGGCGGAGTCCCCGGAGCAGGAGCACCTCGAAGCGTGGATCATGTCGGAAATCGAACGCGGGACCCCTTTGCCGGGTCTCTATCCTCCGAACGCCGAGGCCAAGGCCCGGTACGAGGCCCATCAGCGCGCCGTGGCGGCCCGCAGCGATTGACGGTGGGGTGCAGGGGCGCCGTTCCAGCAAGCAGCATGATGGCCACGACATGGCGCCCGGCACGTGCGCCGCCGACCATGATTTTTTACGGAGGTGAACCATGAAGCGCAAGGCATCGGCCCGCTGGACGGGCGGACTCAAGGACGGCCGGGGCACGCTCAGCTCGGACAGCAAGGTCTTGGCGGAAACCCAATACTCCTTCTCGACGCGGTTCGAGAACGGGGTCGGCACCAACCCGGAGGAGCTGATCGCGGCGGCGCACGCCGGATGTTTCGCGATGGCCCTTTCCGGGCAGCTCGGCGCGGCCGGGATGACAGCGGAGCAGATCGACGTGACCGCGACGGTGTCGATGGAAAAGACCGACGCGGGCTTCACGATCACTGACTCGCATCTCGACCTCGTGGCGCGCATTCCCGGCGCCGCGAAGGACGCGTTCGAGGCGGCGGCGAACAAGGCCAAGGAGGGCTGCCCGGTGTCGAGGGTGCTGAACGCCAAGATCTCCCTGGATGCTCGCCTGGAGTCCTGAGCGGACCGCTATGCCCGCAGTCGACCTCACGCTTTCGGTGCTCGACCAGTCGACTGCGGCAAAGGGTCGACAGGAGTGCGAGGCCATCTGGGAGAGCCTCGCCCTGGCCCAGCACTGTGATGCCCTGGGCTACCATCGTTACTGGGTATCGGAGCATCACAACGGCGACGCGATCGTCGGCACCGCACCCGAAGTGCTGATGGCGGCGATCGCCGCCACGACCTCGCGCATCCGGGTGGGCAGCGCCGGGGTGATGCTGCCGCACTACGCGGCGCTCAAGGTAGCGGAGCAGTTCCGCGTGCTCGAAGCGATCGCGCCGGGACGCATCGATCTCGGGGTCGGCCGTGCGCCAGGATCGGACCGGCTGACCGCATTCGCGCTGAATCCCGATGCCGCCGCGGCTGCGGAACGATTTCCGCAGCAGGTGCTCGATCTCATCGCCTGGGTGTCGGCGATGCCACTGCCGGCCGACCATCCATTCCGCGCGGTGGTCGCGCACCCGCGCGGGCCGACCCGTCCGCAGGTCTGGATCCTCGGCAGTTCCGATTATGGCGCGCAGCTTGCAGCACACTTCGGGCTGCCATACGCCTACGCTTACTTTTTTTTCGAGGGCCGCGGCGTGGAGCAGGCCCTCGCACTGTATCGAGACAACTTCCGGCCGCGGCCCGACCATCCGCACCCGCAGGCCACGATCTGCGTCTTTGCGCTGGCAGCGGACACCGAGGTCGAGGCGCGACGGTTGCTGCGCACCCGCGAGCACTGGCGGGTAGGATTCGAGAAGGGGCTGCGACCGCCGCTCGTCACGCCCGAGGAGGCCGAAGTGCTGTACGCGAGCTATGGAATTGACGACCGCGCCCGGGTGGAAGCGCTGCGCCGCCGCGCGATCGTAGGCACCGGGTCCCAGGTGGCGGCGCAGCTACGCGATCTCGCCGCACAGCTTGGCCTCGACGAGATGGTGATCGTGACCTGGACGCACGATCCCGCGGCGCGTCGGCGCTCCTACGAGCTCATCGCCGAGGCGTTCGCGCTGGGCGGTCATGCCGCCGTCGACAGGGCCGACGCGGTGGCGCCGTGATCGCCGTCATTTTTGAGGTGTGGCCGGCCGATGGCCGCGCAGGCGAATACCTCGACATCGCCGCCGCGCTCAAGCCGCGCCTGCAGGCTATCGATGGCTTTATTTCGGTCGAGCGTTTCCAGAGCCTCACCGAGCCCGGCAAGTACCTGTCCCTTTCGGTGTGGCGCGACGACGAGGCCGTGGCGAACTGGCGGTCTGTCGAAGCGCATCGCGCCGCGCAAGTACGCGGCCGTGCGGACGTGTTCCGCGACTATCGCCTGCGCGTCGCCGCGGTGCTTCGCGATTACGGAATGCACGAGCGCGAGGAAGCGCCCCCCGACAGCCGCGCCACGCATTCGTGAGACGCCGCATCGGCGTCATCAGCGACACCCATGGCCTCATGCAGCCCGAGGCGCTACGGGCGCTCGCCGGGAGCGAGCAGATCGTGCATGCGGGCGACATCGG
>JBDSND010000197.1:0-8020 GCA_039915505.1 Casimicrobiaceae bacterium | reverse complement strand
ATTGGGCCGTCACCGTTCCGCCTGCGGGGAGCACGTTGAGCGTGCGCGTGTTGGACGCGAGCGCCGTTGTCCGCGTCAGGCTGTACGTCTTCAAACCCAACGTGGCTGCCGGCCCGGAGGCAACCGGGACGGGAGTGATAACGCCAGCCGTGATGGGTACCACGGTGCGGCCCGCCGGCATGTCGACCTGCAGCATCGGCAGTCCGAACAGCGTGGCCTCGAGCAATGCCTTCTGGTGCAGCCCGCGGATGTCCGGGGTGGTCGCGAGGTAGTCCCGCTTGGCCCTCATCAGCGCCTCACCGACTGCGACCGGTCCGCTCCCCGCGCGCAACTGCGCAGCGAAGTTGCGATACAGGCGCTCGCTGTATTCGAGAAAGTCCGTGTCGCCGTACTGGTAACCCGTGCCGGCCACGAGGGTCGCCTGCTTTTGTGCGAAGGCCTGCGCCCAATCCAGCTTGAGCGTCACGCCGTCGATGGCGTCCGTGTCGACAAGGTTGTACCCGGAGTGACACCCGGCGCTGAACACGATGGAATTCTTGAGATCGACCGAAAGGCCGGCAAGCTCGGTCGTGATCACACTGCTACTGAAATCGGCAGCGAGCAGGCTGTTCGCGCTGAAGTGGCCGGCGAGGAACATGACGTCGTAACGCGCGCCCAAGTTCAGCTTGGCCCGCAGAGCGGCCGCGGTCCACGACGTTCCGTCCTGCGGCGACGTCCCGTTCGGTGTGACCAGCCTGTCAGGTGCTGCGCCGGTGCCTTGCTGCAATTCGCTGATGACCGCGTCGGCGGCATCCTGCAGGAAGTCGTAGCCGGTTACGAGCGACGTATGGGGCACGGTGACGCCGTTAGCGCCCATGTACGCATCGAGCAGTCCTGCCATTTCCGCCGGGGTCTCGACCAGGCGCCCGACGGCGAGACCGGGAATGGGAAAGTCGGTGCTGAGTAGCGACAGTTGCTGCGTGGACCCGTAGGCGTCTTGGCCCAGCACGAAGTCGCGTCGCAGGCTCGCTTCCGACGCCGACGTGCTGACGAGCGGCGGGACGTAGCCCGACTCCTGGCCAAGCAGGCTTTCGTCGGGGTAGCGGAAGAACGGAATGGCGTTGTCGTTGCCGGCGATGACCACGTACTTGAGGCCGGGATTCGCGCCGCGGTACGCGTCGACGATCCCCTTGATCTCCTCCGCCAGCAGGTTCTTGGCGTACGGACAAGCGGCATGGGCATCGGCCTGGTCGCGGTACTGGCCGACGCGGGCGTCGGCCGCGGGGTTGACGTCAACCACGACGCCTTTGACCTGCGCAGAAGCCGCCAAAGCATTGAGCTTCGCGAGCAGGGCGTTAGGATCCCCCACGACCCGCGACGTGTCCGTGAGGATGACCGTCTGGATCCCGGTCGCGGTCGCGGCGGGGCGAGGCAGCAGGTTAAAACCCGGTGGAGGTTCGGTGACCCCGTCACAGCTCAAACCTGTTTTGGTCACCGCGACGGAGAACGGGGCACCCGTCGAGAACGCACCGCCCTTCCCGGCTACCCGGATGTAGAAGCTGCCGGTGTTGCTCCAGGAATTGACGACAACCAGTTCGTCGCCCGTGCCCGGCGTCGCGGACACGCCGATGATGCTGCGCGTCTGGGCGCTGGAGAAGGCGAGGGCGAGCTCGTTGGGGCTGAACACCGACGGGGAGAACACCGAGGGCGAGAACACGCTCGGGCTGAACACCGAGGGTGAGAAGACCGAGGGCGAGAACACACTCGGGCTGAACACCGAGGGCGAGAACACCGAGGGCGAAAACACGCTCGGGCTGAACACCGAGGGCGAGAACACCGAGGGCGAGAACACGCTCGGGCTGAACACCGAGGGTGCGTACGCGTCGGGGCTGAACACCGACGGGGAGAACACCGAGGGCGAGAATACGCTCGGGCTGAACACCGAGGGGGCGTACTCTGCGCTGAGCTTGGTGAGCTCGACCGGGTCCTTCGGTGGCAGGAGATTCAGGAACGCTGCGCCGATGTCCTTGAACACCGCCAGGTCGAAGTCGGCCGGCAGGTTCTTCAAGCGGATGTTGATGCGCTGGCCGGGCAGCACGGCGAACTTGTACCAGCGGGCGCGTCCCGGGACGTCGAGGTAGTCGCCGCCCTGCAGGATGGCACCGAGGTCTAGGGCCTTCGGCCATGTGTCGTTGTCGGCGGAGCTCGCCAGGCATTCCGAAGTCGCCGTCGCCGCCGGGGTGGTGACCGCGATGGCCACGAATGTGCCCGACGGGGCGCCGCTGATCGGAGCATTGAAATAGCCATCGCCGTCGGTGCCGGCGATCGGTTGTCCTAGGCTGTTCGGATGGGATACCGCGACGGGGCTGCCAAGCGGCGCGGCCACGTTCGGCTTCTGCGCCCCGGTGAGCGCATCCCTGGCGCACGCGTACGCCTGGATGGTCATTGGGATAGACAAGGCATTGTCGACCCGGCCGATGAGAAATGCATTGTCGCCGCCGGTGGCGACGGCTCGCAGCAGCACCGGGGTCGCAAGCACCGGCCCGAGCTCGACCACGCTCACCGCGTCGAGAGCGACGCCATAGGTGCCGGTCGGCACGTCCGAGGTGAACGAGAGCGTCGCCGCAGACGCCCCGGCGACGATGGTGCGGTCGACCGCGATCCATGCCATGTCCTGCTTGGTGGAATGGCCCCCGAAGCGGAACGATTCGACGTAGGGTGTGGCGGCGCCCTCGTTCCAGCGGACCGTCATCTGCGGCGGCCCGTCGCTCGCGCTTCGATCGGGGTGCGATGAGTATTTGAAGCTCAGCTGGTATTTGTAGCCGTTCTTGAGGTTGAGGTCCTGGGATATGGAACCGGCGCCCTTGCCGTTGAGGTCGATCGACTGGCTGCTTTCCGCCGCCACCCAGAAATTGCCGACGAGTGCGATCGAATCGCCGCCGATGGTCCAGATGAAGGGCTTGTCCTTGCCTCCATCCCTTGGTAAGAGCGCATCGGAGCTGCCGTTCTTGTTCCTGACGGTTGGGGTCTCGAAGCCCCCGTTGGCAATCAGGTTGGCGGCCGCCGCGCGGGTAGCACTCGTGCCCAGGATGACGGCCCATGCCAGGACCAGGCAGACGACGTACGATCGACGGACGTGCCTCATGTTCATCCCCTTGCGTAAACAGCCATCCAGTTGGCGCGGCCTAGCGCCGCCACGGACCGAATCACCATGCGACGCGGCTCGTCGCCGCGGCTTGTCGTTGTCTCGCACACGGCCAGCGCGTGCTCCACCGCCGCGCCGAACTCGAGCGACCGGCCGTAAGCCCGCAGCATCGCGCACTCACGGTCGGACATCGCGGCCGCGGCCATGTCGAGCTCGTTGCCGATCTCGGCCTCGAGCGACGGCGCGCGCGGCATGCCGCCGGCCTCGCGCACCGCGTCGGCCGCGCCGACCAGCTCCAGCGCCGAGGGTGCATCACCGTCGCGCGCTGCCAGGAGTCCGATGTCCTCGAGCAAGAATGCCATTGACCACCGGTCATCGTAGTTGCGGTAAGCCCGCAGACTATCGGCGTAATGCTTCCGCGCCGCATTATGATCGCCTAGCGATCGCGTCGCGTTGCCGAGATTGTTGTGGCATACCGCCACCATCCACGCGTCCCCCACCTCGCGGTTGAGGAGCATGGATCGGTCGAACCACTGCTGTGCCTCCTGGAAGTGCTTCTCCAGGTGGGCGATCATGCCCAGGTTGGTCATCGACACGGCGATTGCGCGGCGGTCGCCGATCTCCGTGCGCAGCGCCATCGCCCGCTCGTGGAACGACCGGGCACGCTGGTACTCGCCACGGTACTCGGCGATCACGCCGAGATTGGACAGGATACTGCCCATGCTCGCCTTGTCGCCGAGGGATTCCCGGATGCGCAGGCTGACCCCGTAATGCTCCATCGCCTGGTCGTACTCGCCGCGCTGGGCGGCGATCGTGCCGCGCATATGCGCGACCTTGCCGAGACCCGCCGGGTCGCTGACCTCGGTGAAGACCCTGGCAGCGAGCTCGAGCCGCGCCACCGCCTCGTCGAACCGACTCTGCTTTCGCCCCGTTTCGGCGAGCGCCATCTGGCACTGCGCTTGCGCATCCTCATCGCCTAGCTGGTCCGCGAGCACCAGCGCCTCTTTGTCAATCTGCTCGGCGCGGGGCCAGTCGCCGATGAGCTCCAGCACGTTGCCGAGCTTGAGTAGAACGTCGATTCGAGCCGCGTCGTCGAGGAGCGGGGCAAGTCGCTGGAAGTAGTCGATCGCGGCGGCGTTGGCGTACGCCGCCTGGGCGGCGAGACCGGCGCGATGCAGGTATTCGCGCTTCTTGAGAAGGTTGTCGGTGCGCCAGTAGTGGTGGGCGAGAAGATCGAGGTTGCGATCGATCGCGTCGGGTTCAGTGTGCTCGATGTATCCGCCGACGCGCTCGTGCAGCGTCGCGCGTAGCGCAAAGGGCAGGCTTTCATATGCGACCTGCTGGGTCACCGTGTGCTTGAACACGTACTGCTGGGTCGCGGCGACGTCGACGTTGACGAGATCGGCCTCGGCGAGCTCGGCGAGCTGCACTTGCACCTGGCGAAGTTTTCCGAGTTCGGGATAGACGCCCGGCAAAGCCGGCGCGAGAAACACGCGACCGATGACGCTCGCCACCTTGAGCGTCTGCCGGGGCGCCTCGCCGACGGTGTCGATGCGCCCGAGGATCAGGCTGTGCAGGCTCTCCGGGAGGTCGAGTGACCTCAGCGCGGCCTCGTCGCGCAAATCGACGCCCTGGCTGTTGATGAAGCTCAGCAGCTCCTCGATGTAGAACGGGTTGCCCTGTGCGCGGGCAGTCACAAGGTCGACCAGCATGGCTGGCGGCTCGGTTCCGGCCCCGAGCATGTGGGCAAGCTTGGCTGTCACAAGCTCCGCCGATTGCTCGCGGTCGAGCTCGGCGAGGTCGATCTCGGAGAAATAGGGCAGCGACCCGACGCCCAGTCCGACCCCGATCTTCGGCGCCGGCCGGTAGGCGACCGCGATCATGACCCGCGCGTCGCCGATCGACCGGCCGAGCACGTCCAGCAGGTCGCGCGAGAGCGGATCGATCCAGTGGCAGTCCTCCAGCACGATCAAGAGCGGCGTCTCGCCGGCGCGGGCGCGCAGGCAATCGACGAGCAGGCTCTCGAGCGATTCCTTGCGGAGCTTCGCGTCGAAGCCCGCGGTGAGCGCGTTGTCCTGGATCTGCAGGTCGAGGAGGTTGGCGAGCAGCGGTGCCCGGGGTAGGAGCGAGGAATCGATGGCGCCGAGCTGCGCCTCCAGCGCGCGTAACTGCTCATGCTCGGGCTGCGAGGTGTCGAGGCGGAAAAGCGCTGCCCAGACGGCGCGCCACACGAAATAGCTCGTATTGGTCCCGTACGACTGGCATTCGCCCGTCACCACCAGGGTGCCACGCTCCGCCGCGGTTCGCGCGAACTCCGCCACCAGCCGGGACTTGCCCATTCCGGCCTCGGCGGCGATGCCGATCACCTGGCCGTGGCAGGCAAGGGCTAGGTCGTGCCGCGAAGCGAGGGTCTCGAGCTCATGGAACCGGCCGACGAGCGGCAGCGCGTGACTGCCGCGGGCGCGCGAGGCGTGCCGCTTCGAGCCGGTAAGCCCGAAGATCGTGATGGGCTCGGCCTTGCCCTTCACGGCCAGCGGAGGCAGGTCGTCCCATAAGAAAGCGCCGCCGGCCGCGACCCGAACCCGCTCCGAGACGTAGATCCCGCTGGGGGGCGCGCTCGCCATCAGGCGGGCGGCGACGTTGACCGCATCACCGAGGCAAGTGAATGCCTGGCGCTGTGGATGGCCGTACATGCCGCTGCGCAAGCGCCCGTACGTGATGCCGATCTGCAGGTCGCGCGCGGCCGTTGCCTCGCCCAGTTCACGCAACTGCAACGCCGCCGCGCAGGCACGGGCCGCATCGTCCTCGTGGGCGATCGGCGATCCAAAGACGGCGAAGAGGTAGGCGCCCTTGTCCCCTAGCGACAGGTGGAGAAGGTTGCCGCCGAACGACGTGACGATCCGCTGCACCTGCCGCGCGAACGAGTCCAGCTTGGCGATGGCCTCGTCGTCGCGATCGTAGTCGATGCCTCCGAAGCGCACGAAAACCGGATACGCCGGCCGCAACTCCGCCATGAATTCGCCGCGGCGCGCCGACAAACGCTCGTAGACGGCAGGGAGCAGCCAAGGCCGCACCACTGTCTCCGGCAACGGCGCATGCGCCGGCGGCGCAGGCATCGGGACAACTGCAGCGCGCAGGCCGCCCACTACCACCCAGGACTCGCCGCTCGCGGGATCCTCCCGCACCGCCTTGACGTCGATGCGGTCGGCGAGCGCCACGTGGGCCGAGGCATCTAGCACGACCTCTCCTCGGGAAGCATGATGCTCGGCGGCCGCCAGGGCGTCTATGAGTCGACCGGCGAGGACGTCGATCAATTGCACGTCCGGGTCGCCCACCACGAACCGCCGCGCCCGCCCGACGGCGATCGCGACCTTCATAGCGAGCTCCACGCGCGCGCCTGCCGGGGTGAGGACTTTGCCGACGCGCGCCATCGTGTCCTGCATGGCGAGCGCGCACGCCGTGGCCCGCGCACCGTCGTCGCCGTCGAGCCAGCACGTGATCGCGTCGCCGGCGAAATAGATCACCTCGCCCCCGAAGCGGTCCAGCTCGTCCACCAGCGCGGCGAACACCCGGTTAAGGTTTTTGGTGAGCTCCTCCGCCCCCCGTTGCGGGCCGAGCTCTTTTGCCAGCGCTTCGGTAAGAGGCGTGAAACCCGAGATGTCCGCGAACAGCGCAGCCCCGTCGGCCCGATCCGGGATGGGTCGGCCTGACGCGAGCGCCCGGCGGCGGTCGCCGGGAATATAGGCTTCAGGATTCTCGGCGGCCACGTGCTCGGCCGCTGCGGCGAGGTCGCGACGCTCAAGCTCGTCATTCATTGCAATAAGGGTCAGCGGAGGCGCGCCCGCCACAAGACTGGGCAAAAGGTCTCCGGCGGCTGCACGCGTGGTTAACTTCGCGCGTTCGTGCCGTCGGACCTCGGGAGCCGGGGTTAAAGCAGGTTCCATCACTGCTCATGAGCATTGCTACACCGCGCGGAACGGCGTCCAGCGCGACGCACGAGGCACGACGCTCGCAAAACGGCTATCGCACACCCATGGGCGCTTTTACCACGCCGAAGGTCGCGATAGGGCTTTACTTTAAGCGGAACTCCAGCGAGACACTATGTGAACCGATCCTTGCTTTTGGATGACAGGCTGCGTGACCCGGGGAGCTAAAGTTACTTCGTCGTAAAATCAACTCACAACGACTCGATCATGCCAAGTTTGATGAGGTTCAGGATCCCGCAACGACACACGCGCAGTCCTTGGAGAAGGCGCATTGCCGCGCGTGCCGCGATCGTAACGTTCCAAGGGGTGTCGACGCGCAAGGTGAGGCGACCGAGGCGCCAGGCGGGCACGTCTTGCCGGCGCCGACTTGGCGCAACAAGAGTGAGCGAGCCTTAACAAGTGCGCCCGGAGCCGGCCAAGCGAAGCCTGCCCAACCTGATCATGGGCGTCCGGGAAGGTCCGCGGCGAATGGCCACTGCACGACGCGGTCGCCGCGCCGCAGGCCGTGGTGGCGTGTCGACGACCTCGGCGATCTGCACCCGCACACCGCGGGACTCACCACTTGTTCTACAGGCCAAGTCTGGCTAGGGTCACCCGCGCGCCTTGACGGCATGCGGCCCGGCGCGTCGGGGAACGATCGGGGCACCCGCGGTGTCACCGCGTACGCTGACGACGTTTCGCTTGGCGGCCTCGCACACCGCGAGCGCCCGCTGCACGGCCGCCGCGAGGTCGAGCGTACGACCATAGGTGCGCAGTGCGTCGACCTCGTGACTGGACATCTCGGTCGACGCGCGGGTCAGTTCGGCGTCCACTTCCGAATCGAGCGATGGCGCGCGCGGCATGCCGCCTTTCTCGCGCACGGCGTCGGCCGCCCCGATCAGTGCGAACGCCGACGGTGCATCGTCGCTCT
>JBDSND010000183.1:0-17128 GCA_039915505.1 Casimicrobiaceae bacterium | reverse complement strand
GTACCCCCGCGCCTGCCGCCTCCACGGGGTGGCGGCCTCAGCTTCGCGCCCGATGACGCGGTGATCGGGGCAGGGGACGGGCACCATTGACCCATTCATGACCCATCCCCAGCCCGCCGGTCTCGACGACGCACGCATCGCGAGCAGCCGCGAGCTCATTGCGCCGCAGGCAGTGCTGGACGCACTGCCCGTGCCGGCAGCGGTGGCGACGACCGTCCTGTCGACCCGCCGCGAACTCCACCGGGTGCTCCACGGCGCCGATGACCGGCTCGTCGTCATCGTCGGCCCTTGCTCGATCCACGACCGGGCGGCCGCGCTGGAATACGCGGGACGCCTGGCGGCGCTGCGCGACACGCTGTCCGATGCGTTGATCGTCGTGATGCGCGTGTACTTCGAAAAGCCTCGCACTACCATCGGCTGGAAGGGCCTCGTCAACGATCCGTTCCTGGACGAGAGCTTCGCCATCAACGACGGTCTGCGTCTCGCCCGCGAGATCCTCCTGTTGATCAACGCCCTGGGCCTTCCGGCCGGCACGGAATACCTCGACATGATCACGCCCCAGTACATGAGCGACCTCGTGAGCTGGGGCGCGATCGGGGCGCGCACCACCGAGAGCCAGGTGCATCGCCAGCTCGCGTCCGGGCTCTCGTGCCCGGTCGGTTTCAAGAACGGCACCGACGGTGACGTGAAAATTGCCATCGACGCGGTCAAGGCGGCCGCCGCGCCGCATCGCTTCCTGGGCGCGACCAAGGGCGGCCACTCGGCCATCCTGGAGACGACCGGCAACGAGGACTGCCATGTCATCCTGCGCGGAGGGCAGGCGCCGAACTACGACGCGGCAAGTGTCGAAGGCGTGTGCGCCAGCCTGGTCGCGTCCGGTCTCGCCCCGCGCGTAATGATCGACTGCTCGCATGCCAACTCCAGCAAGCATCACGAACGCCAGGTCGACGTCGCCGCCGATATCGCCGGCCAGGTCGCGGGAGGCGATGCGCGCATCATCGGAGTGATGATCGAAAGCCATCTCCATCCCGGACGTCAGGACCTTATGCCCGGGCGGCCGCTCGCCTACGGCGTGAGCATCACCGACGCCTGCATCGGCTGGGACGACACCGCGCGCTTACTGGACACCCTGGCCGTCGCCACGCGGCGACGAAGGATGGCGGCGGCGCAGGAATGATCGTGGAACGTACGGGGGCGGATCGTGGAACGTACAGCGGCGGATAGTCTAGGCAAATAACCAAGATAGACCCATGCGGCGGAGTTTGAGAACATTCATCGCAGGTTTTACGCGACATATAGCGCGCTGTGTATTGTCTTTACACATCAATGTGTTTTTAGAAATGTCTTTTACGCCCGCCGTACGAGTGACTTTGAGCGGCAAGCGCGCTATCGATGTTCGCGAGGCCCCGGGGTGTGTGGCGTCGACTTGGGGCCTCCATAGAGGTTTCCAAGGTTTCCATTCTTGGCGTTGGGCACTCCTCATCTAACCGCCCGGCACCGATCCCGGCGAGGCGCGACTGTCGCATAATTGTTATTATGTAAAGTGAATTATATATATGGGGGTAGCGGCGGTCAAACCGCTGAAGCATTGGAATACGTGAGCATTCTCGGCCGCACAACGGTCCCACCTTCTCGTTGCCCGGAGCGCCCTACATTCGATCTCGAGCACTTGAACGACTCGACGGTCGCTTCGGACCTTACCGATCCGGGCGTACGCGGGTTTGGGGCTCGCAGTGACTGCGCGTTGCGAGCGCAAGGCCGCGCCCGAAGGTCGGACATCTTCAGCTGAAAGCAACACGTACAGTCGTGAGTTTGCGGCAATCCTCGCTCGGCCGTCATCGCTTCAGCGCGTGATCGGTTCGCCCTTGTCGAAGCTTTCGCCCGCGAAATACTTGGCAAGACGGTCGTCCGCGGTGCGCGCGTGCGCTTCCATGCCCTCGAGACGCGAGACGCGCGCAGTCACCATGGCGGCAGCGCGTGACCCTTCCCGGGTCATCCGCTGCCACGTCAGGGTCTTCAGGAATTTGTGCACCGACAGCCCTCCCGAGTAGCGCGCCGCGCCCTTGGTCGGAAGGATGTGATTGGGACCGCTGACCTTGTCTCCGTACGCCACCGTGGTTTCCTCGCCCAGGAATAGGGACCCGTAGCAGGTCAACCGATCGAGCCACCAGTCGAGGTCGCGGCAATGGACCTCGAGATGCTCCGGGGCGTAGCGGTCGGACACCTCGGCCGCCTCCTCACCGGTTTCGCAGAGCACCACCTCGCCGTAGTCGCGCCATGCCGCACCGGCCGCGTCCCGCGCGGTGGGGGGTAACGCGGCGATCAGCACGGGAACCCGTTCCATGACGGCGCGGGCGAGCGTGGCATCGGTTGTGACGAGCCACGCTGGCGATTCATGCCCGTGCTCAGCCTGGCCCACGAGATCCGAAGCGACCATGTCCGGGTCTGCCGTGTCATCCGCGATCACGCACACTTCCGAAGGACCGGCGAACACGTCGATGCCCACGCGCCCGAAGAGCAGTCGCTTGGCCTCGGCGACATACTTGTTGCCCGGCCCGACCAGGATATCGGCGGGCTTGCCGGTGAAGAGGCCAAACGCCATGGCCGCGACGGCTTGGACGCCGCCCAGGGTCATGACCAGATCGGCGCCGGCCACTTTCATCGCATACAGCACGTGTGGATGGATCCCCTGCCCCTCGAAAGGTGTCGAGCAGGCGACGACGGTCGGCACGCCCGCGGCCTTCGCGGTCGCGATACTCATGTAGGCGGAAGCGATATGGGCGTAACGGCCCGTCGGGACGTAGCAGCCGGCTACGTTTACGGGGACGAGCCTTTGTCCGGCGATGATCCCCGGATGGACTTCCATTTCGAAGTCCCGGACCGACGCACGTTGCGCTTCGGCGAAGCGGCGAACCTGCGCGGTAGCGAACTCGATGTCGCGTCGCTCGTTGGCGGGAACCGCCGCCGTGCGCTGCTCCATTTCCGCCGGACTCACCAGGATGTCGCCTGTCCAGCCATCGAGATCCTTGGCGTAGCGGCGAACTGCCGCTTCGCCATCGCGTTCGATCGTCGCAATCATGTCACCGGCGACCTTCTGCGCCGCCCTGGTCTCGGTGGCAGGTGACTTGCTCGCCTGCTTCAGCAAATGAGTCGTCATGGCTCGTGTCGTAGAGGTGCGGTCGCAAGAATGGGGGGGATGGGATGCGCCGGGCAGCGGCCCGTGCATCGTCACGTCAGGTTCGCCGGCGATACCCATTGGCCAACCACGTGGCCCGGCGCACTACACCGTCCTGGGAACTGTCGCCGCCCAGCGTGGCAGTGGACCAGAGCGCTCGATCTTCGGCGCATGGGCTCGACGCTGTCAACCACGGAGGACCCTGCGGGCGTCGCACCTCCGTACCCAAGCCCGCGGTGCGGGATACGCCGGCGGACGCGCCCCTCCGCGGCGCACGCAGCCACGGACACGTACTCAACCGCGCTACGCAACCGCGCCCGCGTTGGCCCATCGTCTGCGACTGCGATCAAGTGCGCGACGAGCGGCTGAGGGGCTCAGCGGCTGAGCGGCTGCGCCATGGCCGTCGGCGCTGTCCTCGTTCTTACGTGTATTCGCCGGCCGGCACCGCAATCCGAACCGATCCCGGATGTACACCTGTAACTTCCGACAGTCATGCGTCGCGCCTTGTCCATGGGTCACGTACCGCGGCCGGTCGAATTCGGCGCCCTACCTTGTGATGTTTCAGGGGTTAATGGCACGCTCCTCTGACATTACTTCTCAAGTGAAAGATGAGGTTTGGCGGCGGCACGATTATGCCAGTTGCAAGCGCGGGGAGATTCGACGCGTCACCCCTCATTTGAATGATGTGCAAATCGCGGTAAATCGCTCACAATGCGTCGCTGCGGCCATGCCGCGGCGAGCAATCGCGATCGCGAAAGCCTGCCGCGCAGCGTAGCCCTTCACCGATCTAGGTTTCCCTTCCATCCCTGCGGTCCTGTCAGCGTCGTCACGCGTTCGTCACGATGGAGCCTTCGCCTTTGTCTTGGCCACCGCTGTCAGTCGCATCCGCCCTTCTTCCGCTGATCAGGCGCGAGTTGATCGCCGACTCGCGTGCCCCCCGAGACAGCGGAGCGCCGATCGACGTGTGCCCAATCGTCGAAGACAACCTATTCGGGTACGAGCTCGCCACCCACGGTCTGGATGTACCGATCCTCGTGCTGGGCTGCTCCGTCGATGCCATTCCGCGCGTCCGCCGGACGGCGTTCGATCCAGCCGCCGAGGCTGGACTTCGCCTCGCCACGCTCCATGGTCGGGCGATCGACGCCGGGCGCTCGCGGGCTCGGCGCCGGCCACGGCAGGACGAGGTGCTCTATGCCGACTGGGCCACCGCCGTCGGTCATGCGTGGGATGTCCTCGAGCCCGCCACGACGCATCGCGGCCCGCAATGGGAGCAAAGCATGGCCGCCTGTCGCGCTCTGGAGAACGCGCTGGCCATCGCCAGCCTCCATCTGGCCGAGTGGGATCCCGCGATCGATTTTTGCGGCCTCGTCAGGCAGGCCGAGTATGGGCTACCGCTTCATGGCGCGGATGGCGGCGCCGGCATCCTGACTCAGCGTACCGACGAGTTCTGGACGCTCCAGTGGCGCTCCGGAAGTGGTGGGATCGAGTTGGAGTTCTCGCCGCTTGCGCTTCCCTCTGGCGCTCCCGACGCCATTGCGCGCGATGGGCGCGGTTGATCGACGCTGCCGTAATGTCCCTGATCAGAGTCGTTAAATAACTTCCGAGGGCTGCGAAGGTGCTCAAAAACGGCGAAAACGTGCGCGTCGAAGACCTTGCCGCAGCGAATGTCGAGAACCTGCAAAGCGAGCAACGAGGCATCGCACTGTTTCCCGACGTCGTAGTGCAGCGAACATCCGATTCGGGACACTAACGCCAGGCGGCCCGCAGCTTAGCTGCGATATTGATCGCCGGAATGGGTTCCGCGACGTGCGCCGCAGGGTCTGGGTACGCCGGCCACGTGCGCAAGGCAAATCGGTCGAGGACCGAGTCCGGCAGGAACCGGCTCCGCGCTGCATGGACGTGGCGATCACCCTGCCCGCTTTGCTGGAGGACGTAGAACCGCTGCGGAATCATGAGATACAGGGCATCCTTGGCGCGGGTCATCGCCACGTAAAGCACCCGGCGCTCCTCCTCGATCTCTTCCGCCGACCCCGTGGCCATATCCGACGGAATGCAGCCATCGACGACGTTGAGCACGTGCACGGTCTTCCACTCTTGTCCCTTGGCAGAGTGTATGGTCGACAGGACGAGATAGTCGTCGTCCCGATGTGGGATCCCGGCCTCGTCGCTGACGGCACCGGGAGGATCGAGGGTGAGCTCCGTCAGGAAGCGCTCGCGTGACGGGTAGGTCGCGGCGATCAGCTTGAGCTGGGCGAGATCGGCGCGCCGGGGATGCGCGTCGTCATAGAGCCGATCGAGCTGTGGCTCGTACCACGCCAGCACCCGCTCGAGCGCAGCTGGCCACGGACACGACGGCGCGCGCAAGGCATCGATCAGGGCGACGAAACTGCGCCAGGTCTCGTCGGGACCCGTGGGGCCGGGCACCGTGTGCAACACGGTCGCGGGCTCGGCCACGGCGGCGATCGCATCCATGATCCGCCGCGCCGTCGCGGGGCCGACGCCGGGGACGAGCTTCAGCGTGCGGAAACCGGCAACACGACCGCGCGGATTGTCGGCGAAGCGCAGGATGCCGAGCGCGTCCTTGACGTGGGCGGCGTCGAGGAACTTGAGTCCACCGTATTTGACGAAAGGGATGCGGCGACGGCCGAGCTCGAGCTCGAGCGGGGCGGCGTGCGACGAGGTGCGAAACAGCACCGCCTGCGCGCGCAGTGGCACCCCGGCCTCGCGATGCTCGAGGATGCGCTCCGCCACACATTGCGCCTGCTCGGCTTGATCGCGCACGATCACGAGTTCCGGTCGCACCGCGGAAACCCGGCCGCTCCACAGATTCTTGGTGAATCGCTCCCGCGCGCCTTCTATGACGGCATTGGAGGCGTGAAGGATTGGCTCGCTCGATCTATAGTTGCGTTGCAGCGTCACCACCGCGGCCGGCTCGGCAAACTGTCGCGGAAAATCCAGGATATTGCGCACGGTCGCTGCGCGGAATCCATAGATTGCCTGGGCGTCATCACCGACGACGGTCACTCCACGGCCGTCCGGCTTCATGGCCAGCAGGATGCGCGCCTGCAACCGGTTGGTGTCCTGATACTCGTCGATCAGAACGTGGTCGAACCGGTTACCGAGCTCGACGCCAAGGCCCGGTTCCTCGACCATCTGCGCCCAATAAAGGAGCAGATCGTCGAAGTCGAGGACGTTCTGCGCCTGCTTCGCCTCGACGTAGTCGCCGAAGAGCGCGCGCAGTTCCTTCGCCCATGAGGCGCACCAGCCGAAGCTAGACGCCACCACCGCTTCCAGCGATGCCTCGCTATTGACCACCCGGGAATAGATCGCAAGACACGTGGACTTGGCGGGGAATCGCTGCTCGGTTGCATCGAGGCCCAGGTCGTGCCGCACCAGCGCCAGCAAGTCCTCCGAATCGCTGCGGTCGTGAACCGTGAACTGCGGATCGAGACCGATGCGCTCCGCGCAATCCCGCAGGAGCCGCGCACCGACGGCATGAAACGTCCCGGACCATGGCAACGAGGTCGGCGCGCCGGTGCGACCCGCCAGCGCGTCGCGCAGAACCCCCGCCGCACGCCGCTCCATGTCCGCAGCGGCGCGGCGCGAAAAGGTGAGGAGCAGGATCCGCTGAGGGTCGGCGCCGCAAGCGATCAGATGGGCGACGCGATGCACGAGGGTGTTGGTCTTGCCCGAGCCTGCACCGGCGATGACCAGCAGGGGCCCGCCGGGCGTACTCCCTCCTTCGGTGCCGAAGCAAACGGCCCGGCGCTGCTCAAGATTGAGGGCAGCGAGGTAGGAGGCGCCGGAGGCGAGCTCCGGAGTTGCCGGCGCAACGGTTGCGGATAGGGCGGCGGCGAGCATGCATTGACAGTCGAGCAGCACAGGCCCATTAAACGTCAATCGAACGATCGTTCGCAACCTTTTTCGGCGAGTTCTGCCAGCAGGTGTATCAGGGCGAACCGAGTTGGCCGGTATTTCTGGGCTGTGCACGCGGCATCCGTGCGTCGATCGGGCAACATCCGGCCAGCCCGTGGTAGGCAACTCGCGGCTCGAGCGACTCTACAACCCCCTACCCGACTCCTCTTGGACAGGCTGCAGCTTGAGCTCCACCGTGGCCGGCTTGGACGAGCGGGCGCGGGCTCGACTCCACCCCTGCGCAACGCCGATGTTGTGATGGACCAGGCGAAGCGCGGGGGTGCAACCGCATGCAACATCGAACCGGCCGCAGCGACGGCGCCGAAGTTCGCTCTTGCCTAAAACAACGTACCGACGTGCCCGCCCCGCCCCCAGCACTCGCAAGCACCCACGCCTGAGGCCTGGGTGCGGAGCGCAGCAGCGCGTTCGACTGAGGGCCCGACAGGACGCTCCCACTTACGCGCCGGCACACCATGCAACCCCTTCAGCGATCCAACCACGTCCCGCCATCGTCTGCTTGCCCGCTTCACTGCTGACGTAGCGGTGGTTTGGATCGCCCTGCGGCCGGAAATAGCGATACACCGGCTGAGTGCCAGCGGGGCAGGACCCCGTGCCATCGGGCCGGGCGGCGAAGAACGTATAACCCTCGAACATCCACTGCGGCCAGCGTTGCTGCACAGTGCTGCACTCGGCCGAATCGGCGGTGTAGAAATGCGAATCCGGGCCCTTGCGCTTGCCCGTCGCCGGGTCGATGGTGGAGTCACCGTAGAAGCGGCACATCGCTTGCAACGTCGGATACGCGAGCTTCCACACGGGGAATGAGACACCGGTAGGCTGCCACATGCCGTCCGGCCCACCCTTGGCGAGTGTTGCTTGCTCCGCGGGGTTCGCCGTCATGAAGTAGTGGTCGAGTGCGGGATGGTAATACTCGATCGCAAGCGCATCGGCGGCGACCACGGTCGAGTTGGGTGTGCAGCTGTTCTGCAACACGCGCCAGCCTGCCGACGCCCACGTTCCGGCCCGGCATGCATAGCTCTCTTCTTCCACGATCTGCCCTGTCATGCCGGGTGCGCACGCAATGGTTCGCGTGACTGGAGCCGGGGACTTGGTGCAAGTCGCTGAGGCTTGCTGTGACGCCACCGGCTTACTCTGGGACGGCCCATAAAGTGCCTGGCAGCCGGCGACATCGTCGGCCGTGAGACTCGTCGCATAGGAATAAGCCTGCGACGTGGGGGGGCCGGCCATCACCGAACTCGCCACCTCCGAATGGTCCAGGCCGATGGCATGCCCCACCTCGTGCAGGATCATCGGATAGAGCGCCGCGCCACTGCCATTGGCGTTGACGTTGAACTGGATGTCCGCCTCGGTGATCGCGCCGTCGCGCATGTACCAGCTCGTATTAGCCGCGTATGCGAGTGTCGGCACCCAACCGATGATGCTTGCGCCATCCTGCACGGTAGCCTGCTGCGGAGTCGTCCCGAGGTAGCTGAACTGCACGCCGCACTGTGCCGACCACGCGTTCATGGCCTGCGAGATCAGCGTCACCACGGATGCATCGCTCGCCCAAGCCGGCTGTCCCGATGGGGCGTAATACCAACTCAACGTGTTCCCCGTCCAATGCATTCCCGGTGCGAGCGATCGGTATTTATGCAGGGGATCGTCGATCGCCAGGGCGCTGGACGCGACCATCGCAAGCGCCGCTGCGCACAGGGCCGCTCCGAATCGCGCCGACCCACGCAGCGCCGAGCCAAACAGCGCGTTCCGACGTGTAGGACGGTTGGCATCGAGGGTCGCACGCGCGGCGGGTACGGCGACACCGGAAACGATGGTCGAATCACGGCTCGAAACCACTTTTGATGCTGACATCGTGCTCCCCCGAACTGGCGTTTGACAGAGGAGATGCTGCAAGCGATATGCCATGTGACCAGCCTGGCGAACTCAGAGCGCCGGAAGACGTGCGTGCACAATTTTTCCTGTCGTCGCGAAGCGTTTGCTCCGGGGCGAAGACCCGCTGCATTTCGGTGTCGTGTCACGACGTCGGAGGTCGTGCCAGCGCTCCTAGCAGGGGCGCTGTAGGGGTTGTGAGGTCACATCCGATCGGCATGTCAGACAGGTCCCACACGGAGGGGGAAATGCCTGACATAGGGTCCCGGCGAACTAAAGCGAGGTCGGCCGTTCAGTGCCCCGCAGCGGTCCGTCTTCGCGACACACCGCCGCGCGAGCCCGATCCTCGAGAGGCTTCGAAGACTGCGCGCTCGCTTCGAAAAGTTACGCCTGCGCCAACATGGCCAACACGGCATCGACACTGCGCACTCTGGCCATGCGCGGAAACACGCGTCGCATCAGCTGGTCGTGATTGTCGACCTCGGGCGAGGTGCAGGCATCTTGTGCGATCACCACGCTGTAATCCATGTCGCGTGCCGCGTACGCGGTGCTGGCGATGCCCACATCGGTCGAACCGCCAGAGAGGATGATCGTGCGCACGCCACGCGTGCGCAGTGCCAGGTCGAGATAGGTCTGGTAGAACGCACTCCAGCGATACTTCGGCACGATGTAGTCACCGGGAAGCGGGGCAAGCTCGTCGATGACCTGGGCCTCCCACGTGCCGCCATGCAGCGCTGGCGGAAACCGCGCCTCGGGTTCTGCCAGCGGTCGAAGGCGGTTGTCGGCGTCGCGCACCGTACTGCCACTCGTCGCGTTGTCCGGCCGATGCGCCGCCATGGCATACGTCACCAGCATACGATGCGTACGCGCACAGCCGAGCAGGCGCGCGGCGTTCGCGACCACTGGCGCATAGCGGGTGCGGGTCGCTTCGTCGTCCTTCTTGACGTGCCCGTTAAGGAAATCGAACAGGACGAGGGCGGTGGTCTGCGGGTCGAGTGTGTCCGGGGTCATGAGTGCGCCTTTGATGGTGTTCAAGGGACAAGTCATCCGAGCATACTGCGCACGTCACGAAGCGCAAGTCGCCATCCGATGGCGGTCCACATGCCGGAACATGGTTCCGTAATGGCGCACAAAACTCGCGATCGCGTTTACAATCGTCCAACGTCCGCACGGTTGCACCTTCTGGACCGCGCGGCCATTCGCATCTACCCGAGGACCGACCACGATGAACAACACGCTGATCCGTGCTTTGCTTGCAGTCGTCGCACTCGCGGCACTCCCCGCGAGCGAGATTGCGTTCGCCCAGGCCATCGACGTCACCTCCCTCGCGGCGCTGCAAGGGCCGGAGCGCGAGAAGCGACTGGTCGACGGGGCTCGCCGGGAAGGCGAGGTCAACGTCTATACCTCGCTCGTCGTGGAAGACATCCAGAATCTCGCCGTGGCGTTCGAGAAGAAGTACGGTGTCAAGGTTAAACACTGGCGGGCGAGCTCGGAGAAGGTCGTGCAGCGCATCGTGACCGAGACCCGCGCCAATCGCTACGACTACGACGTGGTCGAGACCAACGGCCCGGAGCTCGAGGCGCTATACCGCGAAAAGCTGCTGGCGCCGGCGTCCTCGCCTCACGATTCGGACCTCATCCCGGCTGCGGTTCGGCCGCACAAGGCCTGGGTTGGGACGCGTCTCAACATGTTCGTGCAGGCGTATAACACCAGCTTGGTGAAGTCGGAAAACCTTCCCAAGAGCTATTCGGATCTTCTGGATCCACGCTGGAAGGGACGGCTTGGCATCGAGGCCGAGGACGTCGACTGGTTCGGCGCGGTAGTGAAGGAGCTCGGCGAGGAGAAAGGTCTCAAGCTCTTCCGCGACATTGCCGCGACCAATGGCTTTTCGGTACGTAAGGGGCACACGCTGCTCGCCGGCCTGGTCGCGAGCGGCGAGGTCCCGTTCGCGTTGACCGTGTACAACCACAACGCGGAGCGCCTGAAGAAAAAAGGCGCGCCGATCGACTGGTACGCGATCGCTCCGGCGTTCGTGCGCCCCAATGGCATGGCGCTTTCGAAGAAGCCGGCGCATCCGCATGCCGCGGTGCTGTTCTACGACTTCATGCTTTCCGAGGAAGGGCAGCGCATCCTCGAGAAGGGCAACTACGTGCCGGCCAGCACCAAGCTCAACAATCCCGCGCAAAAGCTCAAGCTCCAGTTCATCGATCCGGCGATGGTCCTCGACGAGGCGGCCAAGTGGGAGAAGCTCTGGGACGAGATCATCGTCAAGCAGTCCAAGAGTTGAAGCACCGCAGAACCTCGCCCGCAACCCTTTGTTGAATACCCGATGAGCGCGCCTGCGGCCGGTACCATCCGGATGGACGACCTCGCCCCAGGCCTACCTGCTGCCCTGCCCGGGTTCGCGTTTCCCGCGCCGCGGCATCCGTCGTACTTGCGCCAGGCGCGCACGGACGATCTCGACGCGCTCATGCCTCTGGCGCGGGCGCATCTCGTGCGCCGGTACGGACGCTCGGCGCTGGGTGACATCCGCGAGAACGATCACCTGCTGATCATCACCTTTCCGCACCAGAACGACCTCGTGTTCGAGGCTCTGAAGCGTGCCCTGCTGGAGCGCGGTGTCGCGCGAGTCGACCGAATCAACACCATCGACCTCGGCATGGACGAGGTCGAGTACAGTGCGGCCGACGGTTGGCGGGAGATCACCGATCGCCTGCCGCCGATGATCGAGAGTGGCGTGGAGTTCAACGTGGCCTCGGCTGCGCTGAAGCGCTTTCTGGATGATCGTCCGGGCTATACCGGGGTCTATGCGGGCGAGGCGGGACGTTCGCACTGGCGACGTGCTGCCGGCAAGAAGATCCGCAACAATTGGGTGTACGGTACCTACGAGGACTTCATCTCCCGGGCCAACGGCTGGCCCGACGAGATCTGGCGGCTGGTCGACTGGAAACTCGTCAACGCGTTCCGGCGTGCGTGTGCCGTGCGCATCACCAGTCCGGAGGGCACCGACATCGGGTGGCAGGTCACGCCGGAGCAGGCGGAGCTGTGGCCCAAGGGTGCATACATCTCCGGCCACATTCTGGGCTCCACCATCCAGGGGATTCGCTTCGGCCACCCGGTCGACACGTTCCTCGAGCAGGCGAAGATCCTCATGCCCACGCTGAACGGTGTGGTCGGAGGGACCAGCAATCACACTGGCTACTATCCCCACATCCAAGTACACGTCGAGCGCGGGATGATCACGAAGATCGAGGGCGGGGGAAAGTACGGCGAGCTCTGGCGGGACGTGGTCGAGCGCTACAAGGACGTGCAGTACCCGGGTTTTCCGTACAAGGGCTGGGCGTACTTCAATGACGCCTCGATCGGTACCAACGCCAAGAGCTACCGGCAGATCGAGACGCTGTGGAAGTACAACGACTCGTGGACCAACCTCCCAGAGCGTGCCCAGGCAGGGGTGATCCACTTCGGCTTCGGCGCCGAGCACTGGGACCAGACCTTCCTGTCCTATTGCAAGGCCAACAAGCTGCCAACGATGCACTTCCCGCACGTCCACAACGTGTTCGCCACCTACGAGATCCGGGATCGCGACACCGGGGAGTGGGTGAAGCTCATCGACCGTGGCCGGCTCACCATGCTGGACGATCCCGCGGTCGTGCGTCTCGCCCACATGCTCGGTGGTGCACAGCACCTCGAATACGACTGGATCCCCGCGCTGCCGGGCATCAACTATCCGGGCGACTATTGGACCGACTATGCCCACGATCCGGTGGCCTGGATCCGGCGCGAGCAGGAAGGCGCGTTCGTCCCGCATGGCAAGGCCACGGCATGAGAGGTGACGCGTCCGTGGCCGATCCCGCTGCGCACCCCACCACTGAGGTCGACGCCCACCGGCTTGACACCGAGCCGTTCTACCTCCCGGTGGGCGACGAGGTGCCGCTCTTCGAGGCCGCCTGGCGCGAGCGCATGCCGGTGCTGCTCAAGGGGCCGACCGGCTGCGGCAAGACCCGGTTCGTCGAGTACATGTCATGGCGGCTCGGCCAGCGCGAGGGAGGCGCCGGGCCCGGCATGCCGCTCGTCACCATCAGTTGCCACGAGGACCTGACCGCGACCGACCTCGTCGGGCGCTACCTCCTCTCTGCCGATGGCACGCAATGGCTGGACGGCCCGCTCACCCGTGCGGTCAAGCGCGGGGGGTTATGCTATCTCGACGAGGTGGTGGAGGCACGCAAGGACACCATCGTGGTGATCCATTCCCTCACCGACCACCGCCGCCTGCTGCCGATCGAGAAGAAGGGCGAGCTTCTACGCGCACATCCGGACTTTCTGCTGGTGGTGTCGTACAACCCCGGCTACCAGTCCACCATCAAGGACCTGAAGCACAGCACGCGACAGCGCTTCATGTCGATCGCATTCGACTATCCCGCGCAGGGCATCGAGCAACGCATCATCGAACGAGAGGCCGGCGTCGAACCCGCCACGGCCGGTGCGCTCGCTTTGCTCGGCATGCAGATCCGCCACCTCGACCAACAGAACCTGCTCGAGGGCCCGAGCACCCGGCTGCTGATCTACGCGGGCCGCCTCATCGTGCAGGGCGTCGGCCCGCGGAGGGCCTGCGATGTCGCCATCGTGCAGGCCATGACCGACGATCCGATCCTGGCCAAGGGCGTACGCCAGGTGGTGGAGGCCGTGCTGCCTTGAGGGGCTTTCTTTCTGAAGGGCTTGCCGCTGGAGGGGCTTACTTCATGAGGGGATTGCTGGAGGGGCTTGCCATGAGGGGCTTGCATCCTTGAGGGGCTATGTCACGCCGGGGACGCGCGCGGCCTTGCGGCGCCTCGGCAGCGACAACCCGCGCGGCGACGACGATCATCGCCATCCGGGGCAGTCGCTCGAGGGCGTCGCGCCAGTGCTGGGGCTCTATTACCGTGCACTCGCCGGACGCAACGCCGCCCTGCTGTCCTTCGGCAACCAGGACGACCCTGCACAGTATCCGGACACCCATACAACCATCCGCCTGCCGGCGCGGATCAACCGCTTTGCGCAGAACGCCGGCAACTTCGCCTGGTACAAGGTCGCCCTCACCCATCGGGCCGCACACTACGAAGGCGGCACGTTCGGCTTCCGCTTTGACGCGTGCGCACCGCATTTTGCGCGGCTGCGGCCACCCCGCGACGCGGTGGAGCACTACGCGCACGAGACGGACCTCGAAGCATTCTTCCGCCTGTTCGCCCAGCGCGAGTTCGCGATCGAGGTGTTCACGCTGTGCGAGGACCTGCGCCTCGACGCCTGGGCCAAGCGACGCTACCTGGGTCTCGCGCGCGCCTTCGACCGCGTCCAGCAGGCTGCGTTGGCCGACCGGCCGGCCATGACAACCCTGCGACCACGCGACGCACTCGCCGAGGTCGCGGTCCGCTGCACGCTGAATGATGATTCGGCGCCGGCTCTGCCGGCCCTGCTCCACGAGCCGGTGCGGCAGCTCCGCGCCGCGTTGCTGCCCCTGCGCAGCGAGGTGGCCACGGTGGAGGACAGCGCCGAGGCAGCGCTGCGGGCCTACTGCATCCTGCTGCGCCTGCCCAATCTCGAGGCCGATTACGGCAAAGCGACGGTCGTCGATCTGCACTCACCTCCACAGCCATTCCCGTGGCCCACGACCTGGCCCGAGCCGGAGCGTACCCACCTGGAAGGCGACGACGTGCTGGCGACCACCATCGTCCCGGTCGGCTATCGCGATCGCCTGGGCTCGCGCTACACGCTCTACCGTGGCGCCGGGCCGCTCGACCAGCAGGCGATCTACCGCTTCACCGAGGCTACGCATCCTGGCAACGCCGTGCCCTCGGCGACGGCGACCGACACCGATGCCGACCGGCCGCAGCCGCCGCCGGAACCGATGGAGCACGACCATCACGATCACTTCGGCGAGGATCCCGAGCATCACCAGGCCGGCGAGTTGCACGCGCATGAGGTATCTTCGTACGTCTATCCGGAATGGGACCACGTGCAGGGTGCCTATCGCCGCAACTGGTGCCTGGTGCGCGAGACCCGCCTCGACCCCGGTCCGTCGACTCGCTATTTTGACGAGACCCTGCAGGCCTACGGCGCCCTGGTGCCCGAGATCCGCCGCCATATCGAGCGCCTGTCGCGCGAGGGCCTGCGCAAGGTGCATCGCCTGCCGCATGGCGAGGAGCTCGACCTCGACGCCGCCATCGAGGCGCTGGTCGACCGGCGCGCGGGACATACGCCGTCGGAGCACGTGTACGTCTCCCGGCAACGCCTGGCGCGCGACGTCGCCGCCGCGTTCCTGGTCGACGTGAGCGCATCGACTGCCGAGCACGTCGATGCGCCGGCCGGTGCGGACGTTCGCGGTTCCGATGCCGCCGGGTCGTCCTCGCTCCCCACCGTTCTAAACCTGCACGGACGCAACTACCGCACCATCCTCGACCTCGAGAAGGAGACGATCGCACTGCTCATGACGGCCTTGGAGCGGATCGGTGACACCTACGGCATCTATGGATTCTCGGGCACCGGCCGGGAGGACGTGCGCTTCATGGTGGTGAAGGACCTCGAGGAGCGCCTTTCCGATCGCATCGCCGCCCGGCTGTCGAGCATGCGCCCGGTGCACACCACGCGCATGGGCCCGGCCATCCGGCACGCGGTACGCAAGCTCCGCGCGCACGAGGCGCGCACCCGGCTGCTGGTGCTCATTTCCGACGGCAGGCCGTTCGACCTCGATTACGGCCAGGAGTACGGCGAGGAGGCCGAGATCGAGTACGCGATCCGCGACACCCGGGCAGCGCTCGAGGAGGCCCGGCACGCGGGAATCGCACCATTCGTGCTGACTGTAGACCCGGAGGGAAACGACTACCTGCGCGATATGTGCGACGGGCTCGACTACGAGGTGCTGCGGGACGTGCGGCAACTGCCGGCGCGGCTGCTGATGCTCTATCGCGGACTCACCGCGTCCGCCTGACCCTCGCAACGGCGGATTCGACCGCGCGTCTTCCGCAATCGCAACGCACCGGCGGGCTTCGCGCACCCGCCCGGCCAACCCTGCCGGTGCGGGGGCGTGGTCGCTGCGACAGCGCGAAGTCAGCGAGCCGCTCCGCTCGGACGCGGATGCGGCGGCGTATCCGTGACGACTCGCCGGTCCGCCGTCAGCGCTGCGCCCGCCAGGGAATCAGCACCTGTTCGATCTCGTTCAGCAGGATGGTGAACAGGAAGCCGAGCAGCGCGATGGTGAGCAGTCCCACGTACATGGTCTCGACCGACAGCACTTCCCAGGCGTTCCAGATCATGTAGCCCAGGCCGCTCTTGGCGCCAACCATCTCGGCGATGGCGATCAGGATGAGCCCCATGCCGACGCCGAGCTTTACCCCGCTCATGATGAGCGGCAGCGCGCCGGGCAGCGCGATCGTCTTGAACACCTGCCAGCGGCTTGCCCCGAAGTTGTGACCGACGTCGAGATAGACCTTGTTGATCTCCCGCACCCCGGCGGTGGCGTTGATGAGCATCGGGTAGAACACACCGATCGCCACCATAACGATCTTCGATGCCTCGCCCAAGCCGAAGATCAGCAGGATGAGCGGCATGATGGCACTCTTGGGTACCGGGTAGGTTGCCGAGACCAACGGGTCGACGATGGCACGCAGCGGCCGGTACAGTCCCATGGCGATACCGAGCAGCAGGGCCGGCACGCCGCCGAGCAACGCGCCCCAGAAGAGCCGCTGCAGGCTCGCCGACGTATTGGTCCACAGGGTGCCGTTCTTGATGAGCGTCACCAAGGTGTCGAATATCTGCGAGGGCGCCGGAAAGAAGCGCGCGTCGAGGGCGCCGATCCTCACGGCAATCTCCCAGATGGCGAGCAGCACCACCGGCGAGAGGATGTTGATGATGCGATCGCGATTGCCCGCACTCAAGGACGGCGGCAGGCGTGCTCGCCGCACCTCGTTTCCGGCGGGGTCGCGTCCCGACGCCCCCGTCGCGCTCTCGGCTGCGAATTCGGCTGATTGCGCCGAGCCCTGCGCAGCGGCCTCTTCGGCAACGCGCGCCGAGGGCGCCGCGCCCGCTTCCATCTCTGCATGCCTGATCGTGCTCATCGGTGCACCGCTCCTTCGTCCAGTGCCCGAGCACGCTGCACTTCCTCGCGAAGCTCGCCCCATA
>JBDSND010000177.1:0-39204 GCA_039915505.1 Casimicrobiaceae bacterium | reverse complement strand
CTACCCGAGCACGAGCTCGATCCCGACCCGCCGCACGTGATTCACGGTCCCGCGGACAGCTTCAACCCCGGCCGGTCGATCGAATTACTGCTGAAGACGGGGCGACCCTGCGCCGGCTCGCGACCGCGTTGCAGGCACTCAACCCGTCGATTTTCGCACCCGGATCGGCGCAGGAATGCGCTTCGCAGTAACGGCACGGTACTGGCACGAAGGCTTAAAAGCCAGTCCGAATGATTAGGAGCGCTATCGACGAGAGTGCCCAGGGCCGGAATCGAACCGGCACGACCCGATTAGAGGTCGGTGGATTTTAAGTCCGCTGGGTCTACCAGTTTCGCCACCCGGGCAGGCGTGACAGTTCTAGCCGAGGGCGAGCGTGCTCCGTCGCCGGCAGCGCTCGCGCGACGTCGGCTGTCTACCGTGCCTTCCCTTCGTCACGCGACCCATGGCGCGCGTGACTGGCGCGCTCGCTTCTGCCCGCGCCGCTACGGCCGCACTACGGCCGCATTACGACCGGGACGGCAGGCGGCCGATGCCCGGCAGCTTCAGCGCGGGCGCGCCGAAATCGACGCCGGTTACGAGTCCCAGCACGTTGATCTCGAGCCCTTCCTCGCGTGCAAGCAGAAGGCCGAGCACGCCGGCGACGCCGACCTGCCAACCGGTGTGACTGGGTGCCGGGGTCACGATGTCAGTGAGCGGCGTGTAGTCCTTACCGATGGCGTTGGAGGGAAGGGCCAATCGCAATTCGGGAATCTCCCGCGCGAGACGGGCGATGAAGGTGTTGCTGTTGGGACCCGGCCACGCCCGATAAGTGGTCGCGTAAGGATAAGCGGCTGCCGCTGCGGGCAGCTTGGCGATGACCGCTTGCGCGGCGGGACCGCGCAGGTCGCGGATCAGGATCGGCGCCGCGCCATACCATTCGGCGTCGGGTGCGCGGGCGCTGGAGATCGACACCGCGGAGCCCCCGCTGCGGGCGTACCAGCCGATGACCTCGTAACGGGTGTAGGCGTCGGCGCCTTCCGGTTTGGCGACCAGCCAGGTATGGACGGAGAAGGCACCGCGCCAGCCGAAGGCACGACCGGCATAGACCTGCACGATCGGCGCCGCGTGGGTCGCTGGGTCCGGTGCGATCCCCGCCGAGCGGTGCGATGCCGTCCGCCAGTCGCCTCCGGTCGAGGCGTCTCCGAAGGCCAGGGTCAGCACCGGTCCGGTCATGAGCAGGGCGAACACGGCAACGAGCGTCCGTAACACGCGGCGTGCCTTGCCGGTCATCACGACCCCCGCAGAGTCGCGCGCACGCCCGGTGCGCGTCGAAGTAAAGCCGCCGTATCATGGCGGAAATCGGCGTCTTGCCGGTTCGCGCACGATGGGACATCGCCATGATCGAGCTCGTGATCGACCAGCGCCGCCGCAGTCTCGGCGGCTTCGAAGTCGGCAGGATCCTGCCGTCGCCGACCCATCGCATGGTGGGGCCGTTCGTGTTCTTCGATCACATGGGACCGGTGCACTTTCCGCCTGGGATTCCCCGTTCGGTCGACGTCCGGCCGCATCCGCACATCGGACTCGCCACCGTGACCTATCTGTTCGACGGCGAAATCATGCATCGCGACAGCGTCGGCTCGGAACAGGCGATCCGGCCAGGGGAGCTCAACTGGATGACCGCCGGCCGCGGAATCACCCATTCGGAGCGTTTCGAGCGCGCCCGTCGCGAAGGCGGACGTGCCCACGGCATCCAGGCGTGGGTGGGGCTGCCGAAGGAGCACGAGGAAACGGCCCCATCGTTCCAGCATCACGCCAGCGATGAGCTTCCCCTGTACGAAGCCGCGGGTATTTCGGCGCGGCTCGTCGCTGGCGAAGCGTTCGGCGCCAAGGCACCGGTCAGCACGCTTTCGCCGCTGTTCTACGTGCATTGGACGCTCGCCGCCGGCGCGCGTGCGGAACTCGAGGCTCGTTACCCGGAGCGCGCCGCGTACGTTGCGGCTGGCAGCGTCGCAATCGCGGACCGGACGTTCACGGCAGGACAAATGATCGTCTTCTCGGCTGGTGCCGCCGAGCGGATCACCGCAGTGACCCCGGCGACCGTGATGCTGCTCGGTGGCGAACCCATCGGCGAACGCTTCGTGGAGTGGAACTTCGTGTCGTCGACGGCCGAGCGCATCATCGCCGCCAAGGCGGACTGGCGCGGCGGGCGCATGAAGCTGCCGGATGCCGACGACCAGGAGTTCATTCCCTTGCCGCCGGATCCGGTTCCGCCGCCGAACACGATGTCCTGACCTGCCGCGCACACCGGTCGTACCGGCGTGCATGTGCGCTGCCCGGATCATGCCGAGGGTGCCGCGGTGGGTGCGCTGGAAGCGGCGTGCTGATCGAGGCCGAACACCCGAAATGGCGGCGCGCTGCCTTCCTTGTCGATGCCGGCGTAGACGGTGAGATGCGGGAAGGGAATCTCGATGTTCTGGGCGTCGAACGCTTTCTTCAGACGACGCAGGAATTCGCGACGCACGCCCCACTGCTCGAGCGGCGCCACCTTGAATCGACAGCGCAACTCGACCGCCGAATCGGCCCAGCTCTGCACGCCGGCGATCTCGAGCTCGCCGCGGATCTTCAGCCCGAACACGGGATCCGCCTGCATGTCCCTGCCGACCGCGCGCATGACCTCGAACACCGCGTCGACATCCTCGCGGTAGGCGATGCCGACGTCGATCACCGACTGGGCAAAGCCACGGCTCATGTTGGTGACCGTGCTGATCTGGCCGTTGGGAACGTAGTGCACGTTGCCGTGGTAGTCGCGCAGCCGTACGAAGCGCAGGTTTACGTCCTCGACCAACCCTGACTTGCCGCCGATCTCGACGACGTCACCGGTTGTAAGTTGGTTCTCCAGTACCAGGAAAAATCCGGTGAAGTAATCCTTGACCAGACTCTGGGCGCCGAAGCCGATGGCGAGACCGACCACCCCGGCGGCGCCTAGGATCGGTGCGATCGCCACACCGAGTTCGCTCAGGATCAGGACGCTCGCCACGAGCGAGATCACCACCGTCACGATATAGCGCAGCACCCGTCCGATGGTTTCCGCACGCTTGACCTGCTCGGGCTCGTCCAAGCGCCGGACGATCCGCTGGCGCAGGGTCCGGATCATCCGACCCAGCACCGCGGCCGCGATCCACGCGAACACTGCGATCAGCACGACGCGGACCGCGATGACGGCGGGCCCGCTCCATTGCGGCAGATGTACTGCGCTGGCGCGGGCGATCCATTCTTCCATGTGCAATCTCCTTCAGGACGTGCGGATTGAAGATCTCATCAGGACGAGCGGGCATTGCCGGATGAGTGGCAGCTCGCCTCGCGTCGAACTGCTTTGGAAGGGCGTGTCGGCGACGACCTCGATTGCCGCCGTCCCCGGCGATCGGCGCGCGGCGTTGCCACCGTGGCGAGCGGTCGCATCACGCGTCGCGGCTCATCAGGCATGGCCGAGGGCTTGCACACCATGGCCCGAGGCACTACGCGCGCCATGGGCCGCGCATTCGATCCCGGGGGCGGTGTGCTGCACTCACCGAGGGGAAGCGTGCACGCGGCGGTGTCCGCGCGTGTCATGGCAGGGCGGGGCACGTGTCCCCGGCGCTGAGCGATGGTGGAGCGCTCGTGCGGGCCTCGTTTAATCAAGGCCTTAGTCATCGTCTAATCAGGGCCTTAGTATAACCCGCGAGCGGAGGGACCATCACGCCGGGCTGACACGGGCCCCCGCCTCCCCGTCTCACCATTCTCGACGACCGGTTCGGCCGGGTCGGCCTCGAGGTCGACATCCTCAGCGGCGAGGCATGGCACGGCGGCGTCGAGGATCTCGTGCAGACCGAGTAGCCCGATGCGGGCGCCGTGCCGCGCGTCGTTCTTGGTGACGAGATAGGCGAGCAGCAACAGGAGTTGGCTGGTCGAGGCGTCCTGCCACCAGACATCGATGGTCCGGCGCTCGGGTGGATGATCAGGCGAGCCGCCGGCGAAGCGTCGGTCCTGCGCGGCCCCGGGGGTGGGCGCGACCGAGAGGCGGTGGGCGTGGGAGGTGCTGCCGTACCCGCAGCCGCGGAACGTATCGGGAGATCACGAGGTCCGTCACGTGGCGCCGGTAGACCAACCCTGGAGAAGCTCATGAACGACCGCACGAAATCCAGCCGCGGCACACGCCACGTGCTCACCCCTGCCGAACTGAAGGGAATCGACGCGTGGTGGCGGGCCGCGAACTATCTTTCCGTCGGCCAGATCTACCTGCTCGCTAACCCGCTGCTGCGCGAACCGCTGGCACTCGAGCACGTCAAGCCCCGACTGCTCGGCCACTGGGGCACGACCCCCGGGCTCAATTTCATCTACGCGCATCTCAACCGCTGCATCGTCCGCCGCGATCTCAACGTCATTTTCATTGCCGGACCCGGACACGGCGGCCCGGCGCTCGTGGCCAACACCTGGCTGGAAGGCAGCTACTCCGAACTCTATCCCGATGTCGCCCGCGATGTCGAAGGGATGCGGCGACTCTTCAGGCAGTTCTCGTTTCCCGGCGGTGTCGGCAGCCACGCCACGCCCGAAACGCCCGGCTCGATCCACGAAGGTGGAGAGCTGGGCTATTCCTTGAGCCACGCGTACGGCGCTGCATTCGACAATCCCGACCTCATCGTTGCCTGCGTGATCGGCGACGGTGAGGCCGAGACGGGGCCGCTCGCGACGGCGTGGCACTCCAACAAGTTCCTCGATCCGGCCGGGGATGGTGCGGTACTGCCGATCCTGCATCTCAATGGCTACAAGATCGCCAATCCGACGGTGCTCGCGCGCATCCCGCGGCACGAGCTCGAGAATCTGATCACGGGCTACGGCTACCGCCCCCATATAGTCGAGGGCGATGACCCGGCTGACATGCACCGGCAGATGGCGGCGACGCTCGACAGGGTGCTGGACGAGATCCGCGACATCCAGCGAAGCGCGCGCGGCGGCGGCACGTCGGATCGGCCACGTTGGCCCATGATCGTGCTGGTGTCGCCCAAGGGTTGGACGGGACCGCACGAGGTCGATGGTCGCCAGACCGAGGGGACGTGGCGCTCCCACCAAGTGCCGCTGGCGGAAATCGCTAGCAAGCCGTCGCATCTCGCCATGCTCGATGTCTGGCTCCGCAGCTACGATCCGGAGTCGCTGTTCGACACGTCCGGCGCACCGCGGCCGGAGCTGCTCGAACTTGCCCCTGCAGGTGCGCGCCGCATGGGCGCCAACCCTCATGCCAATGGAGGGCTGCTGCGCCGGGACCTCGATCTGCCGCACCCTGGCGCGCGCGCCATCGCGGTCGCGTCACCGGGCGCCGTCATGGGCGAAGCGACCCGGACCCTGGGGACCTATCTGCGCGATGTCATGGCCGCCAATCTCGCCACCCGCAACTTCCGTGTGTTCGGTCCCGACGAGACCACGTCCAATCGGCTCGATGCGCTGTTCGAGGTCACCGAGCGTACCTGGAACGCGGCCCGTCTCGCCACCGACGAGCATCTCGCGGTAGATGGCCGGGTAATGGAGATCCTTTCCGAGCACACGTGCCAGGGCTGGCTGGAGGGCTACCTCCTCACCGGTCGCCATGGCCTGTTCTCGTGCTACGAGGCCTTCATCCACATCGTCGACTCGATGTTCAACCAGCACGCCAAGTGGCTCAAGGTAGCCAACGAGGTGCCATGGCGGCGCGCCATTGCATCACTCAATATCCTGCTCACCTCGCACGTGTGGCGGCAGGACCACAATGGCTTCAGCCACCAGGATCCCGGCTTCATCGACCACGTGGTGAACAAGAAGGCCGGCACCATCCGCGTCTATCTGCCGCCCGACGCGAACACCCTGCTGGTGGTGGCGCATGCCTGCCTGGCAAGCCGTAACCTCGTCAACGTGATCGTTGCCGGCAAGCAGCCGGCACCGCAGTGGCTGGATCTCCGGGCCGCGATTGATCATTGCAGCGCCGGTGCGGGCATCTGGCCGTGGGCATCGAGCGACCACGACGGCGATCCTGACGTGGTGATGGCGTGCGCCGGCGACGTACCCACGCTCGAAACCCTCGCGGCGGTCGACCTCTTGCGCACCCACCTGCCCGAGCTCAAGGTGCGAGTGGTGAACGTCGTCGATCTGATGACCCTGCAGCCACGCGAAGAGCATCCACATGGGCTCTCGGACCGCGACTTCGACACGCTATTCACGACCGACAAGCCCATCATCTTCGCCTACCACGGCTATCCGTGGCTGATCCATCGTCTGACCTACCGGCGCACCAATCACCACAACCTGCACGTGCGCGGGTACAAGGAGGAGGGCACTACGACGACACCGTTCGACATGACGGTGCGCAACGACCTCGACCGCTTCCATCTTGTGTGCGACGTGATCGACCGGGTGGAGCATCTCGGCTATCGCGCCGCCTACGTGAAGCAGCGGATGCGCGATCACTTGACCGAGCATCGCCGCTACATTGTTGCGCATGGCGAGGACCTGCCGGAAATCCGCAACTGGCGATGGGCGCACGGCCACGGCCCGACCAGAGAAGTCCGGCGCTCCGGCCGCTGACGGTCGCTCAGCGATAGGCATCGGGGCGCTGGCGGTCGCGGCGCGATACCGCTAAGCTGCGTGCACGCGCAGGATTTGCACGGCGACCGCCAGGGAGACACGGTGACGGACTACACGACGCTCGGCGAGGATCTCTCGCGCACCGCGACCACGATGGTAGAGCGCGCCGTCGAATACCTGCCGAGCATCGTCGGCGCCGTGCTGCTGCTGATCGTAGGATGGTTGGCAGCACTTTTGCTGCGTAGCGTCGCACGCCGCCTGCTCCTGCTGCTCGACGTCGTCGTCGCCAGGATGCTGGGTCGCAGCCTGGCGGAGCGGGTGCGCTTCGCGCGCTCGGCGCGGGTCGTCGGCGCAATCGTCTTCTGGGTCGTGCTGCTGGTCTTCGTCACCGCCGCGACCCAGGTGCTGGGCTTGGAGGCATTCACACAGTGGCTCGCCCGGGTCATCGACTACCTGCCCGAGCTTCTGGCTGGGCTGATGATCGTGGTGGCCGGCTACATCGTGTCCCGCGTCGCGGCCGACCTCATCCTGCGCACCAGCGGCCCGCTCGCGCCGGCGCAACGCCTGATCGCGGCGCGTGCCGCGCAGGCGACGATCCTGGCAGCGGCCGTCCTGGTCGGCGCCGAGCAGATCGGCATCCGGGTTACGCTGCTCGCCATCTTTGTCGGCGTGGCCGTCGTGGCCATCGCCGGCGGCGTGGTGGTGGCGATCAGCCTCGGGGCGCGGGTGCATGTTGCCAACCTGATCGGCGTGCAGCAGACGCGGCAGCGCTACGCCTTGGGCCAGCGGATCCGGGTAGCGGGCTTCGATGGTCGCATCCTGGAATTCGCCGCCCATGCCGTGGTGCTCGAGACCGAGGATGGCAGGGTGACGCTGCCCGGGCGGGTGTTCAACGAGGAGCCGGTAGTGCTGCTCGCGCAGGGTGGCGCCGATGGCTGACCCGGATGTCTTGACCCACGCGTTCCTGGCTTCGCACCCCGCCGATGCGGCCCGCGTACTGGAGGCGATGGGTGCTGAGGATGCGATGGCGCTATTCGAGCGCGTGCCGGTGCGTCTCGCGGCGCCCGTGCTCGAGGTCATGCGGCCCTACACCGCGGCCCGGGCGTTGCCGGTCGACGTTGCCCGCGGTGCGATGTTGCTGAGCGGGCTCAGCGTCCCTGCGGCGGCGACTCTGTTGCGCTACCTTCCCGAATCCCGCCGCGCTGCGCTGATCGATGGCTTGCCCACAGGTATGGCGCTCGCGTGTCGCGCCTTGCTCGGTTATCCCGAGGATTCGGTGGGCGCGTGCGTCGACCCCGACGTGGTCGCACTTCTTGGCGAGAGCCGCGTGCGCGAGGCGCTCGATGCGCTGCGCGAGACCAGGGTCAAGCGCACGGGCGCAGTCTACGTGGTTGACCGGGACCGCCGGCCCCTCGGCCAGGTCGAGCTTCCGGCGCTCCTCCAGGCCGCGCCCGAAACGCGCCTCAAGACGTTGGCGCGCGGCCTGCCCGGGACGTTGCCGGCGGTGACGCCGATCGGCGCCGCGCAGGAACACCCGGTGTGGCAACGTGCCGATGTCGTGCCGGTCGTGGAACGCGGCGGCGCGCTCGTCGGGGTTATCGCCCGCAGCGCCTTGAACCAGGACCACGACCGCAGCGCGGACGCTGGATCGGTCGACTCGTTTGGCGCACTCGTTGCGACGGGCTATTGGCACGCGGTGTCGGCCCTGATCGAGGCCGCGCTCTCGGCGCTGGGCGCGCCCGCGAAAGCGCAGCGATGAGCGAGGCCGTATTGCCGGCTGCGGAGGCGTTGTCGCGACGTTATCTCCAAGACTACCCGCGCGAGGCCGCACGCCAGCTCGAACAGCTTTCACCTGGCGAGACCGCCGAACTCGTGGCGCCGCTGCCCACCAACATTGCACTGCCGGTTTGGCAGGCGTTCATGCCGGACACCGCGGCGGCCATCCTCGTGGCGGTGCCCCCGGGCGTGGCGGCGCAGTGGCTGGCCGAAGCCGAGCCTTCGGTATCGGCCTCGGTGCTGGCCCAGATCGAGTCCGAGCCGCGCGGCGTGCTGCTGGCCAGCCTGGAGGCCGAAGTGGCGAAGGAGCTGCGCGCCCTGGTTGCCTATCCGGCCGATGCGGCGGGGCGCATGATGGATCCGAACGTCACGCCGCTGCACGCCGACGCGAAGGTGGGGGATGCATTGCGGCGCCTCAAGGCCATCCGCCGCCGCGGCCTTCGCGAGCTATTCGTGGTCGACGACGATGGTCGACTCGTGGGGCGCGTGGAAATTCAGGATCTCGCCACCGCAGATCCTGACCTGCCGCTCGAGGACATCACTCGACGGCTCATTGCCGTCGTGCAGGAGCTCGATCCGCGCGAGGAGTTGGTCGGCATCCTCGAGCAACATCCGATCACCGAGGTGCCAGTGGTCAACGTCGACGGCAGGTTCGTCGGCGTGATCCAGCATTCGGCGCTGCTCGCCGCGGTGGAGGAGGAGACCAGCGCCGACATCCAGGCCATGGTCGGGGTGAGTCGCGACGAGCGCGCCTTGTCGACGCCACGCTTCGCGGTGACCAAGCGGTTGCCCTGGCTGCAGATCAATTTGGCCACGGCATTCCTGGCGGCGGCGGTGGTAGGTCTTTTCGAAGGCACCATCGCCCGCTTCACCGCGCTCGCGGTGCTGCTGCCGGTCGTTGCCGGGCAGTCGGGCAACGCCGGCGCGCAGGCCCTGGCCGTCACCATGCGCGGCCTCGCCCTGCGCGAGATCGGCATGCGGCATTGGCGCACGGTGGTCACCAAGGAGGCGATCGTCGGCCTGGTGAACGGGCTCGCCGTGGCGGCGACCACCGCCCTCGGCGTGTACATCTGGAGCCGGTCCGCCGGTCTCGTCGCCGTCTGCGCCGTCGCGATGGTCATCTCCATGGTCGCCGCCGGGCTCGCCGGCGCCCTGACGCCCATCCTGTTGCGCAAGTTCGGCCAGGACCCCGCGACGTCGTCGTCGATTATCCTGACGACCGTCACCGATATCGTGGGCTTCTTTTCGTTCCTGGGGATTGCGACACTGCTTGCCGGCTGGCTCGAAGCGTCCATGCCGGGGTGACCAGCCCGGCACGCTCGATCTTCACACCCCGGGCGGTCGATCGGGGCGATGAGGGCAAGCGTGCCCTCAGGCCTGCATCGCCGCGGGCGCCTTCGTGGTCTCCGCGATTTCCTCCGTAACGACCACGAAGCGCGCCAGGCGATTCGGCCCGAAGCTGGTGGTGATGGCGACGTCCGCCGCGTCTCGGCCGCGCGCGATCAGAATGCGACCGATGCGCGGGATGTTGTGGCGGGCATCGAACGCATACCACTGGCCATCGAGGAAGGCCTCGAACCACCCCGAGAAATCCATCGGGCTGTCGACCAGGGGCACGCCGATGTCACCGAGGTAGCCCGTGCAATATCGCGCTGGAATGTTCATGCACCGGCACAGGGTCACGGCGAGATGGGCGAAGTCGCGACACACGCCGCGGCGCTCCTCGTGTGCCTCGAACGCTGTCTTGGTGGGACGCGCATGCGGGTATCCGAACTCGATGCGATCGTGCGTGTAGTCGCAGATCGCCTGGACCCGCGCCCAGCCGGGCGCCATGGTCCCGAACAGCGACCACGCCGTGGCCATCAGCCGGTCGGTTTCGCAGTAGCGGCTACCTAGCAGGTACATCAGCGCCTCGTCGGGCAACTCGTGCACCGGGGTCTCGCGGGCATCGGCTCGCACGGGATCCGGTGCACCGCTGTCGCGGATGATCGCTCTGGCGCTGAACGACGTCTCGCCCGCGGGAAGCATCGCGCGGGTGCACCAGTTTCCGAAGGCATCGCGATAGCCCGCCAAAGGCACGGTGGGAGAGGCCATGATGTGGTCGGGCGTGACCAGATCCGGGACCCGAGAGTAATGCACGTTGAGCATCAGGATGCTGAAGGTGGGCTGGGGACAATCGTAGGCGATGTCGTAGCCGATGCGGATCTGCATGGGGTTCCTTCGGTTGGCGTTCAAGCCTGGGCCGTGCGCCTGCGTTCGGCCGTCGCCGGGTTCGCGCCGCAGGTGGCGGTGGCGGGACGAAACGGCGCGTCGGGAAGGGCGCCGAGGGTATGCACCAGGGCATCGCGGATGGTCGCGAACGTTCCGTTGCGCGCCAGGGCATGCTTCTGATTGACTTCGATCTCGACGCCCAGGTAGGCATCGTCGGGGAACTTGCGGCGTAGCGACGTCGTGAGGCCATCGTCGTAGCCCCGGTAGGGATAGTTGCGGCGCACCCGCAGGGGCGCGATCCGCGCTCCGAGCGCCCGGCTCCACGCCTCGCACAAGCCGCGCTCGCCGCTCCGGCGAGGGTCGTACAGCAAGCCGACATCGGTGTTGCGCTCGCTGCCGTCGAGCACGGGCGTGAAGGTGTGGCAGGAGACGTGAAGCACGCGTGCGCCGGCGGCCACCGCGTCGGCGACGTGGTCCTCGACACTCCGCCGGTACGGCGTGTAATAGGCCGCGAGGATGCATGCCTTCTCCGCTTCGGGCAGCGCGCGGGTGCGCTCCGAGAAGATCTTCCGGTGGTGGGCGGAGCGATTGAGCTCGACCAGCAACCGGCTCACCGTGGAGGCAATGAGAGGCGCGCCATAGAAGGCGGCGAAGTCGCGGGCGAGTACGAGCGCCCCCGGGTCGTGCCCGCGGTGGGAGCGCAGCATATCGTCCCAGCCGGCGAAGACTTGCCGGTATTGCGGCGGGATGTCATAGCCGCCGTGCTCGCAGGTGACCAGGAGCATCGTGGGTGGCCGCGTCGAGCGCGTGGTAGGGGTCACATCAGCACCAGTCGAGTTCCGGAAGGCGCGAGAACACTTCCCGCGTGCCTTCGCTCCAGGCGTTGCTGAGCGCGTCGAAATAGGGGTCGTGGTGCTCGAAGCGCCGGCGCATGGAGATCGCGAGGGCGTTGCGCTCGTAACACAGTAGGTCGACGGGCATGCCTACGGTGAGGTTGCTGCGCATGGTCGAATCAAACGATACGAGCACGCACTTGGCGGCGTCGGCGAGGGTGGTCCGGCGGGTGATTACCCGATCGATGATGGGCTTGCCGTACTTGACCTCACCGGTCTGCAGGAAAGGCGTGTCTTCGCCGGCCTCGATGAAGTTGCCTTCGGCATAGACCCGGAAGAGCCGCATGGGCTCACCGCGCACCTGGCCACCGACGATCAGCGACGCATTGAAAGCGAGATCGCTCTTCTCTAGGTAGTTCGCGTCGCGCTCGCCCACCGCACGCATGACGTCGGACACGCAGAGGACCACGTCGAACATCGTGCCGGCGTTCCAGAGATTGCTGGCGTGACCCCGAATCTCGCCACGCTGGCGCAGCAAGCTCACGACAGCCTGAGTGCCGGCGAGGTTGCCCGAGCTCAGCAGCACGACGACTCGGTCGTCCTTGCGCTCGAACACCGTCATCTTGCAGAACTTGGAGACATTGTCGAGGCCCGCGTTGGTCCGCGAGTCCGAAGCGAAGATCATGCCCTTGTCGAGCAGGACACCGACGCAGTAGGTCACGACTCGTCTCCCCGGGCGCGGGGCGTAGACGCGTCGCGGCAATGCGCCGCTGTCGGCGAGAGACCCGTGGTCACGGCGCGTCGCCCCGCATGGACGTGGGGAGGTCGATGAGGTCGAACTCGGCGTACCCGGACTGGATCTCCGGGAGGGACGCCGGAAACGCTGCCGTGCGCCACGCCCCACTGCCAGGATCGCGATAGCGGAACGCGTGGAGCTCGCGTTCGCTGGTCCCGTCCGCGGGTGGGTGCGCCGCGAGGCGAGTGACCTCCATGTCGAAGCTGAGGTGCGACTCCGAGGGATCGGCGTACCCCTCGACGGGTGAAGCCGATGCGGGGAGCGCGGCGCGGGCGAGTGGCAGGTGCCCCTGGGCCGTCAGCAGGCCCGATGTCGCATCGAGTCCGATCCACCCGGCCCCGGGCACGTACGCTTCGCACCAGGCATGGAGATCGACCGAGTCGAATTTCGCGCCGGTGTCGGTCAGTTGGATGAGATAACCGGACACGAACCGCGCGGCAATTCCGCAGTGGCGCAGCGCCTGGGTGAGCAGCCATCCCGAATCCCGGCATGAGCCGCTCGCGAGGCCGAGAGTCTCCTCACTATCTTGGACGCCCTGCTCATAGCGACGGGTATACCCCACCACGTCGGCAATGGCGCGGTTCATCGCGACCAAGAAATCGACGGTGCGGGGCCGCCCGCTACCGAACCGCGCGCGAGCATCCGCGAGCCACGCCGCCAGCCGCGGCCCCGGCGGTTCGGACGCGAGGCATGCGGCGAGCGTACTACGGTCCTCGTCCGCGTAGGTGAACGGGAACTCGTCGGCGCGGTCCGCCAGCAGGAAATCGAACGGATTGAAGGCCGGGAGACTCGCGACGAAGCGCACATTGATGTCGAGCCTGCGCGTGGGCTCGGCAAAAACCACCCGGGCGATCCAGTTGCCCGAGGCGTCCTCCTGCCAGTGCACTGCGTCCGGAGTCGGCGTGATGTCGAGCGCGTACGACTCGATACGCGGGCGCACGAACGGCGCAGGCCGCAAGCGAATAGCGTGCGGGGAAAGGGACACCGTGCGGTCGTAGGCATAGTGGGTGCGATGCGCCACGGCAACCCGCGGTGTCATGGTCGCCTGCCGGCGCCGGGACGCCGCCGCCGTCGGGCACTGCCCGGCATCGGGCATGAAAACCGCGCGAACGTCACGGCGGCACCGTGGCCGAGTCGAAAAAGCTCGCCTGGATGTGGCTGCCGAGCTCGCTGTTCTTGACCAGGAACTCGCTCAGGAACTCGTGCAGACCCTCCTTGATGATGTCGCGGATCCGCGCGAACTCCAGCGACGCGCGCATCTCCCCCGCGCGGCGCAGCGTCTCGGTGGCGCCGGCGTTGCGCAGCTTGAGCAGGGTCGTGTACACCTCGCGCATGCAGAACGCCAGAGAACGGGGGATGTCGTCGCGCAGGATCAGGAGCTCGGCGACGCGCATCGGGGTGATGGCATCCTTGTACACCTTGCGATAGGACTCGAAGGCGGTGAGCGATCGCAGCACTGCCGACCATTGGTAATAGTCGACAGCGCCGCCGACGTCCCGCACCGACGGCAGGAGCACGTGATACTTGACGTCGAGGATCCGCGCGGTGCTGTCGGCGCGCTCGAGGTGGGTGCCGAGCCGCGCAAAATCGTAGGCGTCGTCGCGTCGCATGGTACCGAAGGTCACGCCGCGAAAGAGGTGGCTGCGCTCCTTGACCCAGTCGAACCATGGCGACGGACCCCGCAGGATGCGGGCCTCGTCGAGGGTCGACAGCTCGAGCCATGAGGTATTCAGGACCTCCCACATCTCGCTGGTGATCACTCCCCGCACGGCGCGCCCGTTCTCCCGCGCCTGGTGGATGCACGAGCAGATCGAGGCGGGATTGTCATGGTCGAAGGCGAGGAAGTGCATGACCTGCTCGGCGCACACGCGCTCGTGCTGGCCCGTGAATGGAAAGCGCGAGCCGGTGATTTTGAGCGGGGCGTACCACTCCCGTTCGGCGTGGTCCGGCTCGCTCGGCAAAAGCGACATCCGATAGGCCACGTCGAGGATGCGTGCGGTGTTCTCCGCGCGCTCGACGTAGCGACTCATCCAGTATAGATTCGAGGCGGCGCGCGAGAGCATCAGTCGACGATCCAGGTGTCCTTGACGCCGCCGCCCTGCGAGGAATTCACCACCAGCGAACCCTCCCGGAGCGCGACCCGGGTAAGGCCGCCGGGCACCAGCTGGATATCGCGCCCGGCGAGGACGTACGGGCGCAGGTCGATGTGCCGCGGTGCGATGGTATCGGCAGTGAACGTGGGCACGACCGAAAGCGACAGCGTCGGCTGGGCGATGAAGCGATGCGGCTCGGCGATGATGCGGCTTCGGTAGGCCTCGATCTCGGCCTTGGAGCTCGTCGGCCCGACCAGCATGCCGTAGCCGCCCGAGCCCTGGGCCTCCTTCACCACCAGATCGGCGAGGTTGGCCAACGTGTAGGCGAGGTCATCGGGCTTCGCCAGCACGTAGGTCGGCACGTTGTGCAGGATCGGTGCTTCGCCGAGGTAGAAGTCGATCATCGCCGGGACGAAAGGATAGATCGATTTGTCGTCGGCGACTCCGGTGCCGAACGCGTTGGCGACCGTCACCCGGCCGGCCCGGTACGCCGCCATGAGTCCGGGCACGCCCAGACTCGAGTCAGGCCGGAACACCAGGGGATCGAGAAAGTCGTCGTCGATGCGCCGGTAGATGACATCCACCCGTTGCGGCCCTTGCGTGGTGCGCATGTAGACCCGCTGATCCTGGACGAAGAGGTCCGGACCTTCAACGAGCTCGATCCCCATCTGCTGGGCGAGGAAGGCGTGCTCGAAGTACGCCGAGTTGTAATGCCCCGGCGTGAGCAGGACAACCGTGGGGTCTTCGATGCCCTCGGGGGCGACCGCCCGCAGCGTATCGAGCAGGACATCGGGATAGTGATCGACCGGGCGGATGCGCTGCTGGGCGAAGAGCTCCGGGAACAGCCGCATCATTGCCTTGCGATCCTCGAGCATATACGACACGCCGGACGGCGTGCGCAGGTTGTCCTCCAGAACGTAGTATTCGCCGTCCCCGTCGCGGACGAGATCGATCCCGGCGATATGGGCGTAGGTGTCGCCCGGAACGTCGACGCCGATCATCTCGCGACGGAATTGCGGGTGCGACTCGACCTGTTCGCGGGGAATCCGTCCGGCCCGCAGGATCTCCTGGTCGTGATAGATGTCGTGCAGGAATCGGTTCAGGGCGCGGACGCGTTGGCGAAGCCCTGTGGCCAGCATTTCCCACACCCGTCCAGGAATTACGTGCGGAATGATGTCGAACGGGATGAGCCGCTCCCGTCCTGCCGCTTCCCCATAGACGGCGAAGGTGATGCCGTTGCGGTGGAAAAGGAGATCGGCGGCCTGCCGGTCGCGGGTGATCTTTTCGGGTGGCGTACGCGCCAGCCACTCGGCGAAGCGACGATAGTGCGCCCGGGCCACGGCACCTTTCCCCGCGGCGGCATCGGCGTACATTTCGTTATAGGGGACGGGCATCGCGTGGCCTTCGGCTCAGGGAACCGATAGCAACGGGTGTGCCATGCGAATGACCCGGACACCGGCGGGTCCGAGCGACGCCACCTATGCACCGCCTCGGCGCAGAAGCTGGCGGTCTGCACCGTAAACGCGCTTCGCTGGGCGACGTGCCTGGCAACCGCCGCCGATCGAGGCGCAGGGCCCCTGGTTCCGGACCGACGCGGATGCTCTAGCCTGCCGGCAATGGGGCGCGGCGTCAACCCGGTCCAGCCCGGCCAGCTGAAGCGTGCCGCCGGCCTATCGAGCGCCGGCGCGCCTATCGAGCCAGCGCGCCCATCGAGCCAGTCGGGCCTATCGAGAGCCTGCCCGGCCTCAGGTCGCGCGGGCGGGCGCCGGCGCGCCACTGCGGCGCACGAGGGCCCCGTAAACGGCCCCCAGAACCCAGCCGTACACCACGTGCAGCATCAAGGTCATGACCGGTGCAACGATACCCATCGACATGCCGAACAAGCCGGCACCCGCCATGGGCATGACCACTACCATCATCATCAGCCAAGCCGCGATGCCAAGCACGATCCCGCGCCACCAATGGCCGTCAGGGGCGGCACCGAAGACGGCGGTGTACAACAGGCCCCAGATCACCGTGCCGATCCCGAAATGTGCCAACCACCCCATCGCGCGCGATCCGCCGAGCATGTTGCTCAGCATGCCGATGACGTCGAGCTGGGGCATGAAGCCCATGGCCGCCTTCATCATCATGATGGCAGAAAGCACGACGGTGGCGACGAAACCGGCTATCAAGCCCTTGCCGTAGCTGCGCTCTAACGTTGTGTTCATGATCCCTCCGTGAGTGAACAGACAGCCCTACAGCTTCCAATCTGCCAAGCATGGCAGATGAGCCCCGTTCCGAACGTAGGGCGGCGCCGCTTTAGCGCGCGTTGTCGATCCTACAGCGTAGGGTCGAGAGCTTGAAGGTCGGCCCCGGCTAGGCGCCGACTCAAGGGCCGTGGCATCGTTGCGAAGGACGGCGGGCGTCAGCTCCATGCGCCGCCCGATTAGTCCGCACGCCACGGCCCGGCTCAGTCGTAATGGTCGGTGTGCACGTCGGCCATGGGCAGGACCACGATCCCCGACTCAGTAACGTGCCCGCGCGCACGATCGGCTTCCGGGTCGTAGCCGATGTGCTCGCCCGGACCGACGACGTTGTAGCGGTCGAGGATCGCGCGCCGCACCCGGGCGCCGCGCCGCAGTGTGCAGTAGTCCATGATGATCGAGTCCTCGATGATCACGTCTTCCTCGATCGTCACCTCGCGCCTGATCACCGAGTTGCGGATGGTCGCATCCTTGATGAGCGTCCCGGCACCGATGTCGCTCGATTCGATGCTGGCCTTGACCACCGACGTCGCGGGCCCGTGGTAGTGGCTGGACAGCACCGGCCAGCGCGGATTGAAAAGGTCGAAGGTCGGCTCCAGCCCGAGGGTGTCCATGTTGGCGTCGAAGTAGGCGTCGACCGTGCCGACATCGCGCCAATACGCTTGCTCTTCATACGGCTTGGTTCCCGGAACCGTGTTTTCGCCGAAGTCATAGGCGAACACCCGATGCGACTGGATCAGCTCCGGCAGAACGTCGCGGCCGAAATCGTGCTGGTCGCGGTCGCGTGCCTTCTTCAAGGCGTCGATGAGCAGATCGGCATTGAACAGGTAGTTCCCCATCGAGGCGTAGGCGCGATCGGGGTCGCCTGGCATCGCCGGCGGATCGGCGGGCTTTTCCACGAATGCGGTAATCCTGCCGTCATCCTGGCAGTGGATCACCCCGAAGGACGATGCCGCCGCGCGCGGCACCGGCAGCGCGGCGACCGATACGTCGGCCTGCCGTTCGACATGGAATTCGATCATCTGACGCACGTCCATCCGGTAGACATGGTCGGCGCCGAACACCAGCACCAGGTCGGGAGAAGCGTCCTCGATGAGATTGAGGTTCTGGCTGACCGCATCGGCAGTGCCTTGGAACCATTCCGGTCCTTCCTGCATCTGCGGGGGCACGACCGTGATGAACTGTCGCGGCAGGATGGGAGCCAGCACCCATGCCTTGCGGACATGCTCGATCAGCGACTGGGACTTGTACTGAACCAGCAGGTAGATCGAGTAGATGTGCGAATTGATGAGATTCGACAGCACGAAATCGACGATGCGGTAGCGCCCGCCGAACGGTACTGCGGGCTTCGAGCGCACCGACGTCAACGGGTGGAGCCGCGTTCCCTCGCCCCCTGCAAGCACGATCGCGAGCACGCGCTTTGCGGCCATCTTCGATTCCTTCACGAAGCGTTCCGCCAGGAACGCGTTGTCCACGTCCGCGCGGGCGCGCCTTGCGCGGTCCCGCCGGATGGCTCCCAGCCGGCGCATTCGGCGACGCTCCGGCGGGGCCGCGCAGTGCGTTGCTGGCGCACCAGCTGCCCGGCAGGTTACCGCTGGCATCTTACCGCGGCAGGCCCGTCGCGTTGCCGACGCACGATTTCGTCGCGGTCGTCGTTCAACACGTTCGCCGGACGAGGCGCGTACGTGCGAAAATGATGCGACACTTCCCGCGCCGGATCTTGCCGCCTGCCTTGCCGCGGGCGCAATTGCAACGTCACCGGCGAGTGGTGCGTCGATGTGCCCGCATTGCACCCCGGCGCGGGTGAGATTTCGGGCGGATGCCGGGATGCCGGGATGCCGGGTTAGATCGGCCGCGCGGCATCCAGCCGGCGTTGCGCGGCGTTTTCGAACAACAGGAGTCACGACGCGTGCATCGAGCATTCCGCATGATCTCCCTCGTCTCGATCGGCGCGGTGCTGCTGCCGATGTCGGTGTGGCCCCGTTGAGCGCTGTGCCACCCCCCTCGTCACCGGCCGGCAGCGCCGCCGTGGAGGGACCGCATTTCCGCACCACCACCTGCTACATGTGTGCGTGCCGCTGCGGCATCCGCGTCCACATGGACGGCGGGGAGATGCGCTACATCGACGGCAACCCCAACCACCCGATCAACAAGGGGGTGATCTGCGCCAAGGGTGCATCCGGGCTCATGAAGCAGCATTCGCCGGCACGCCTGACTCAACCGCTGCGGCGCAAGCCCGGTTCGGAGCGCGGCGCTGGCGAATTCGAGCCTATCGCCTGGGACGACGCCCTGGAGATGCTCGAGACGCGGCTCGCCGCGATCCGGGCGACCGATCCCAAGAAGTTCGCGCTGTTCACCGGCCGCGACCAGATGCAGGCGCTGACCGGCCTGTTCGCGCGCCAGTTCGGCACGCCGAACTATGCGGCCCATGGCGGGTTCTGCTCGGTGAACATGGCCGCCGGCATGATCTACACCATCGGCGGATCGTTCTGGGAGTTCGGCGGTCCCGACCTCGACCGTGCCAAGCTCTTCGTGATGCTCGGCACGGCCGAGGACCATCACAGCAATCCCCTCAAGATCGCGATCTCCAAGTTCAAGCGGTCTGGTGGTCGGTTCATCTCCATCAATCCGATTCGTACCGGCTATTCGGCGATCGCCGACGAATGGATCCCGATCAAGCCCGGCACCGATGGCGCGTTGCTGCTCGCCATTACCCACGAGTTGCTCGCGACCGGCCTGTACGACCGTGAATTTCTGGTGCGCTACACCAACGCCGGTCAGCTCGTGAACGACGACCCGGACAGCGCAGACTACGGACTGCACGTGCCCGATGCGTCCAGTCCCGAAGTCAATCCGATGTACCCGCGCAACAAGCTGTGGTGGGACCCGCAGGCTAATGCACAAGCGCCGACGCATCGACCCGGCGTTGACCCGAGCCTGTTCGGGTCATTCACCCTGGCCGATGGCACGCCGGTCAAGCCGGCGCTGCAACTCCTCGAGGAGCGCGTGCGCGACTGCACGCCCGAGTGGGCGGCGGCCATCACCGGTATCCCCGCGCCGACCCTCCGCCGGCTTGCCCACGAGATGGGCATCACGGCGCGCGACCAGAAGATCGAATTGCCGATTCCGTGGACCGATTCATGGGGCGTCGAGCATGCGACGGTTACCGGCAATCCGGTGGCCTTTCACGCCATGCGCGGCCTCGCCGCGCACTCGAACGGCTTTCAGACGATCCGCGCACTGGCGATCGTCATGAGCCTGCTCGGCACGATCGATCGGCCGGGTGGTTTCCGCCACCGCACCCCGTTCCCGCGCGCGATTCCGCCGAGCGCCAAGCCGCCCAATGGGCCGGATGCCATCAGACCCAACACCCCTTTGGGCAGTTTGGCACTGGGCTGGCCCGCCGGACCTGAGGACCTGTTCATCGACGAGGGCGGCAAGCCGCTGCGTATCGACAAGGGCTTCTCGTGGCATCACCCGCTGTCCGTGCACGGGGTGATGCACGACGTGGTGGCGAATGCCTGGCGGGGCGATCCATACCGGATCGACACCCTCATGATTTTCATGGCCAACCTCGCCTGGAACTCGACCATGGCCACCACCGAGGTGCGCCGGATGCTGAACGACAAGGACGCGGACGGCGAGTACAAGATCCCGTTCCTGGTCGTATGCGACGCCTTCCAATCCGAGACGGTCGCCTTCGCCGACCTTGTGCTGCCGGACACCACGTATCTCGAGCGTCACGACGTGATGTCGCTGCTCGACCGGCCGATCTCGGAATACGACGGACCGGCCGATGCCGTGCGGGTCCCCATCGTGCCGCCCAAGGGGGAATGCCGGCCGTTCCAGGACGTGCTGGTCGAGCTCGCCGGACGCCTCAAGTTCCCGGCTTTCACCCACGCCGACGGCACCCGCAAGTTCCGCGACTATCCGGATTTCATCGTCAACTTCGAGACCGAGCCGGGCTCCGGCATCGGTTTCCTGTCCGGCTGGCGCGGCGAGAACGGCGACCAATTCATGAAGGGCGCGCCGAATCCGAAGCAGTGGCAGAAGTACGCTGAAAACGACTGCGTGTTCCACTACGAATTGCCCCCGTCCTACCAGTACATGCGCAACTGGAACAAGGGCTACATGGAATGGGCGCAACGCGTGCGGTTGCGGCGCTTCGACGATCCGGTGCTGATCCAGATCTATTCGGAAGTGATGCAGCGCTTCCGGCTGTCCGCGCAGGGCAAGCGACCCGGGCGTACACCCCCGCCCGAGTTGCGCGAGCGCATTGCGCGATACTTCGACCCTCTGCCGTTCTACTACGAGCCGTTGGAATCTGCAGTGACCGACCGGGCGCGCTATCCGCTGGCGGCGGTCACCCAGCGACCGATGGCGATGTACCACGCGTGGGATTCACAGAACGCGTGGCTGCGGCAGATCCACGCCCACAACTACCTGTTCGTGAATCCGCTGACAGCACAGGCCGCCGGCATCGTCGATGACGGCTGGATGTGGGTCGAATCACCCTGGGGCAAGGTGCGCTGTCAGGCGCGGTTCTCGGAAGCGGTCGAGCCCTCGACGGTGTGGACGTGGAACGCGATCGGCAAGGCGACCGGCGCATGGCAGCTCGCGGACGACGCCAACGAGTCCCAGCGCGGCTTCCTGCTCAATCACCTCATTACCGGGACCCTGCCCGAAGGCGCCGGCACGATGTCAAACTCCGATCCCATCACCGGACAGGCGGGCTGGTACGACGTGCGGGTGCGCATCTATCCGGCCGGAGCCGACGAGCCGAAAAGCACGTGGCCGCAGTTCGACGCGATGCCGGCCCCACCCGGGGCTTCGACCCCGCGCCGGGTATGGCAGGCGTTTTTCCGTGGTCGGATTCTGGGAAGGTAGAACGGCCATGACCCAACTCGCGCTGGTGATCGATCTCAACGTCTGCGTCGGGTGCCATGCCTGCGTGACGAGCTGCAAGGAATGGAACACCTCGGGGGAGGCAGGCGCGCTCGCCGATTTCAGTCCGTACGGCAAGGACCCGACCGGCACGTTCCTCAATCGCGTGCAGACGTTCGAGGTCGGCGAGTACCCCAACACCCAGACGGTGCACTTTCCCAAGAGCTGCCTGCACTGCGAGGACCCGCCGTGTGTACCGGTCTGTCCGACCGGGGCATCGTACAAGCGCGCCGAGGACGGCATCGTGCTGGTCGATTACGACAAGTGCATCGGCTGCAAGTACTGCGCGTGGGCGTGCCCGTACGGCGTTCGGGAGCTCGACGAGCAGCAGAAAGTGATGAAGAAGTGCACCCTATGCGTCGATCGCATCGACAATCCCGCACTGCCTCCGGAGGATCGCAAGCCGGCGTGCGTGATGGCGTGTCCTACCAACGCCCGCCTGTTCGGCGACGTTCACGATCCGGACTCGGAAGTGTCGGTGGCCATCCGCGAGCATGGCGGGTATGCGCTGATGCCCGAGTGGGGTACCCGCCCGGCCAATCACTATTTGCCGCGCCGCCGCACCAAGTCGACGGTCGCACCGGACCAGCTGGTGCGGGCCGACAATCCCCTGAAGGTCGACGGCAAGCTGCCCAAACCACCGACTTCGGACCCATCGCTCGACGATGTGACCTCCTGGTAGCCGGCCGTGCGTCCGGCGCTTTCCGTCATCATCCTTACGGTCCTGATCGGCGCGGGGCAGGGACTCTTCCTCGCGGTGTACGCGGCGCAGTGGAGCGCCCGGCTCGGCTGGCTCGGCGCCGCCCCAACCCCGGTTCCCCGTGGCTACCTCGTCACCGGCGCCGGAGTGGCCGTCGTGCTGGCGCTCGCCGGACTGGTCGCATCATTCTTCCACCTCGGGCGCCCCGAGCGTGCCTGGCGCACGGCCGCCTGCTGGCGCACCTCATGGTTGTCGCGGGAAGTGATCGCGCTCCCGGCCTTCCTGGTTACGGCGGCGTTCTACGGGTGGGCGGTCCATACCAATCGCGGGTCGCCGCTTGCGGTGGGCATGCCGGCGGCCATTGCCGCCGTGGCGCTGTTCGTCTGCACGGGCATGGTCTACGCTGGTATCCGGTTCCTGCGCGAGTGGGCGAGTCCGCTCACGGTGATCAATTTCACGCTGCTGGGTGGCGCTTCCGGTTTTACGCTGGCTGCCGTGCTCGCCGTGTGGCTCGCGCCGGAGTTGTTCCGGTACATGGCCGTCGGTGCGCTCGCCCTGACCGTGGGGGCGCTCGCCACCCGCGCCGCGTCGCTGCGGCGCAACGCGCGCCTGGTGCCGAAATCGACGCTGCAATCGGCGATCGGCGTCAAGCATCCGCGCATCGTGCAGATCGCCCAGGGATTCATGGGCAGCTCATTCAATACCCGCGAGTTCTTCCACGGGGTCGCCGCGCACCGGTTCCAGCTCATCAAGTGGTCGTTCCTGGTCCTTGCGTTCGGGTTGCCGATCGTCCTGCTGGCGTTGGCCCTGGTGTGGTCGTCGCCGCGCCTGGCGTTCGGGGCGTTGCTGACGCAGACCGTGGGACTGCTGGCCGAGCGCTGGTTCTTCCTGGCGCAGGCCAATCACCCGCAAAACCTCTATTACCAGTCGATGGCGTGATGCCGCGGCCGACTGCGCCGCTTGGGCTCGCAGCCACGCCTCGCGGCGAGGGCGAACGTATGCCTAGGCCTCCGGTAGGTGCGCGCGACCTCGGCCGCGCGCGTGGAGTCAGTCGACCACCGGCCAGGCGCGCTTCCGCACGTGACGCTCATCGACCTGCCAGACAAGGCGCGACATCCCCTCGAGCGCCGCGCCGGACCCTACCGATCTAACGCCTGGGACGCTTGCAAGCGACCGTTGGCTTCCGAACCGCTACAACTTATCGATAATATTATTGACAGTCGGTTCAGGGCGAGAGACACTCCGCCGGACGGCTCCAGGCGAGGGCCGTGACCACGAGGAGGCACGCATGCAACGCATCACTGCCCGTGTTTGGTTACGCAAATCGGTACGCTTCATCACGCGCGGCGTGGCGATCCTAGGATTGCTGTCATTCGCCAGCGCGGCGGCCGCGCAGGAGGTCACGCTCTGGACGCACTGGGCCGCCGAGAAGATCAAGCGCGAGTTCGTCGAGGACGCCATCAAGCGCTTCGAGGCGGCCAATCCCGGCGTGAAGATCAAGGCGTCGTGGTACGAGAAGAACGCGCTCTACGCCGCGCTCAAGACCGCGCTCCGCGCCGGCCAGGCTCCGGACGTCTTCTACGCCGAGCCCGACCAGGTCGAGTACATGGAGAACAATCTACTGCTCGACCTGACGCCCCTCAACTGGGGCAACATCGAGCCGTGGGCCAAGGAAATCTGGAGCTACAAGGGCAAGCCGTATGGTTTTCCCCTCGAGGCCTGGACGGTCGAGGTCTATTACAACCAGAAGCTGCTGGGCGACCTCGGGGTGAGCGTGCCGGCTTCGCGCCAGCTCGATGCGGCGGGTTTCCTCGAGATGACCAAGAAGGCGCGGGCCAAAGGACTCACGCCACTCGCACTCGGAGTCGGCGACCGGCCGTTTCCCGGGGCGCATCTGACCCACGAGGCCCTGCTCGAGAAGCTCGGCATCGACGATTACGGCAAGCTGCTGCGCGGCCAGCTGCCGTGGTCCGATCCCAGGGTGGTCGATACTCTGCGCTACCTGCGCACCGTGGTCGACGCGGGGCTGTTGCCGACCACATTCACCAGCCTCAAGCTCGGCGAGGCGCACACCTACTTCCACACCAATCCCGGCGCAGTCGCGTTCCTCAACGGCAGCTGGTACACCTCGCGGGCCTTCAACCCGCCGGACAAGGGCGGTCAGCCTGTCGGTTTCCAGCTCGGCATCATGCGTTTCCCTGCGATGCCCAGTGCCGCATGCAATCAATGCAAGACGATGGCCGTGGGTGGAAGCTATGTCGTCAATGCGACCACTAAGGTACCGAAGCAGGCGATCGCCTTCCTGAACTCGATGGCGACGCCGGAGATGGGAAACCGGTGGCTGGAAACCGTTCTGGTGCAGACGGGAATCAAGACCGATGCCACCAAGATCACCGGCGAGAACGCTCCGTACTTCCGTGACCTTGCGGCCGTGAACCAGGGGGCCAAGTACTTCTTCGGCCTCCCGTCCCAGGTGATGCAAGGCAAGCCGAAGGAAGTGTTCACGCAGATCTTCAACAATGCCTTCCCAGCGGGCACGATCACCGTCGATGATGCCGTGAAGCAGATGGCCGCCGCCTATCAGTGAGCGGGGCCGGGGAGCCTGGGAAGATGGTGCCGGGCTCGTCCTTGGAGCAGCGGAAGACGGCCCCGCGGGCGGGGGCCGCCGCGACCGGCCGGTCGGGTGAGCGCCAGCCGTGGGGTGCGATTCTCGTTTTTCTGCTGCCGGCGCTGGTGGTGTACACGGCGCTGACGGCGTACCCGGTGGCGCGGACGTTCTGGAACAGCGTGCATCGCGTCGTTCCGAACCGCGCCGATACCTTCGTCGGATGGGCCAACTACAGCAGTCTCGTTGTCGACGATATCTTCTGGCGGGCGGTCCGCAACACGCTGTTGTGGGCATGCGCCTCGCCGCTCCTCGAGGTTGGCATCGCGCTGCTGCTGGCGCTGGCGTTGTACGCCAGGATTCCTGGTTCGCGCTTCTTCCGGATCGCCTGGTTCACCCCGGTTTTGATGTCATACGTGGTGGTCGGCATCGTCTGGGCGTGGATCTACAACTTCGACTGGGGTGCTGCGAATGCGCTCCTCCGCGCACTCGGGCTCGAGCGCTGGGTACGGCCATGGCTCGGCAACCCGGATACCGCATTGCCCGCACTGGTGTTCGTGACGACCTGGATGTGGACCGGTTTCAACATGGTCGTGCTGCTCGCCGCGCTGCATTCGCTGCCTTCGGAGGTCCTGGAGGCTGCCGAGCTCGACAACTGCGGCTGGGGTGCGAAGCTCGTCCACGTGATCGTGCCGCTCGTCCGGCCCACGCTCCTCAACCTGCTGGTGCTGTCCTTCATCGGCAAGATGAAGATTTTCGACCTGGTCTGGATCACCACCAAGGGTGGGCCGCTGTGGTCGACCGAGACCGTGTCCACCTACGTCTACAAGCGCGCCTTCGAGTGGAGCACGTTCGACCTCGGCTACCCGTCGACCATCGCCAGCGTGTGGTTCGTGATCGTGATGGCGTCGGTGCTGCTGCTGACGCGGATCTTGCGGGTGCGCGAGAAGCTCGAGTACTGAATCATGCGCCACGTGCTCATCCGTTCCGCGCTGCTGGCCGCTTTGGTCGGCTACACGATCTTCGCCGCGGGTCCGTTCGTGTGGGTGGCGACGATGTCGCTGCGCACCACCAGCGAGATCACCCGCGCGCACTATGCATGGCCGGATCCGGCGCACTGGGACAAGTTCCCTCAGGCGTGGTTCAACTCCAACTACAGCGTTTACTTCGCCAACAGCGCCATCACCGTCATTACGGCCGTGGCGATCCTGACCGTGGTCGGCGCCATGGCGGCGCATTGCTTCGCGCGCTATCGTTTCCGGCTCAACCGGCTGCTGTATTTCGTCATCTTCAGCGCGATCATCTTTCCGCCGCAGATCACGATCCTGGCGCTGTTCCAGACGCTGGTTGCCGTCGGGCTGTACAACAGCCTCGCCGGCTTGACCCTCGTCTACGTGGCGATCCAGCTGCCGCTCACCATCTACATCCTCGAGAGCTTCTTCGCCCGGATTCCAAACGACCTGTTCGACGCCGCGCGCATCGACGGCTACTCGGAGTGGTCGATCTTCTGGAAGGTGAGCCTGCCCATCGCCCTTCCGGCCATCGCGACTACGGTGATCCTGAACACGATTCTCCTCTGGAACGAGTTCCTCTATGCCGTCGTGCTCATCACCGACGAGTCCAAGCGCACGCTGCCGCTTGGCATCCAGCGCTTCATGGGCGACCAGCTTGAGGACGTCGGCATGATCGCCACCGGCCTCATGATCGCCATCGTCCCAGTGATCTTGATCTACGCCTTCTTTTCCGAAAAGCTCATACAGGGCATGACCGCGGGAGCCGTGAAATGAAATGCGCAGTCGCCGGGAACGGGCGGTGCCGGATCCAATCCCAGTGGCTATCGGGCCGGGAGCGCTGAATCCGTGGCTACCGTCACCCTCGATCGCCTGACCAAGCACTACCCCAATGCGCCGCAGCCCGCGGTAGACGCCGCGAGCGCAGCGGTTGCCGACGGCGAATTCTTCGTGCTGCTCGGGCCCTCCGGCTGCGGCAAGTCGACCACCCTGCGAATGATCGCGGGGCTGGAGTCGATCACCGCCGGCGAGCTCGCGATCGACGGAAGTCGCATGAACCATGTCCCCGCCCGGGAGCGCGACATCGCCATGGTGTTCCAGTCGTATGCGCTCTATCCGCACATGAACGTGTTCGACAACCTGGCGTTCGGGCTGCGCCGCCGCCGGCTGCCTAAGCACGAGGTCGAGCGGCGCGTGAGCGACGCTGCGCGGGCGCTCGGACTCGACACGCTGCTCGCGCGGAAGCCGCACGCGCTATCCGGCGGGCAGCGGCAGCGAGTCGCGCTCGGCCGGGCGATCGTGCGGCAGCCGAAGGTGTTTCTGTTCGACGAGCCGCTTTCCAACCTCGACGCCGCGCTGCGGGTCGGCATGCGCGGTGAGCTCGCCCGATTGCACCGCACGCTCGAAGCTACCATGGTGTACGTGACCCACGATCAGGTCGAAGCGATGACCATGGGGGATCGCATCTGCATCATGGCGGGTGGGCAGGTCGCCCAGATCGGCGCGCCGCTCGAGGTCTACGCGCGGCCGGCGACCACCTTCGTGGCGACCTTCCTCGGCAGTCCGGCGATGAACCTGCTCCCGGCGACGTTGTCGGCCGATCGCCGCACACTCACCGTGGGCAGCACGACGGTGCAGTTGCCCCCGTCGCTGGTCGCCGCGGCAGGGCATGCCTCCGATGCGAGCGTGCTGCTCGGCCTGCGACCCGAGGATCTCGCCCCGGGCGGTGTTGACGGTCCGCTGCCGGCGCAGGTCGCCGCGGTCGAGCCGCTGGGCGCCGATACGATCCTGCGCCTCGCGCTGCCGGGTGTCGCCGACGAAGTGCTGGCGCGCGTGCCCCGCGTGTCACAGGTGCGGCCCGGCGAATCAGTGCGGCTGGTGTTCGATACCGACACCGCCCATCTCTTCGATCCCGTTTCGCAACGACGACTTCACCACTAAAGGACCTTGCCATGGCTGTCAGCCCGCCCGTGCTCACCGTGAGGCGCAATTTCACTCGTCCGGATGCGCAGACTCTTGCCCATTTCGCCAAGGCATCGACCGGTTGGACGGTCGACGCCAATGGCCGGCGCGGCGCGCTCGACTTTCGCATCCATCCGATCACCGCGGCAACCCGGTTCAGCGGGACCGCGCTCACCGTGCGCACCCGGGCGCGGGACAATCTCGCCCCGTATGCGGCGCTGGCCTATGCCCGGCCGGGCGATGTCCTGGTGATCGCCACCGACGGTTATGCCGAAGCCAGTGTCGCCGGCGACGTGCTACTCGGCATGGCGAAGAACGCCGGGATCGTGGCGCTGGTCACCGACGGCTTGGTGCGCGACATCGCCGGTCTCGATGCGGTCGGTATCCCGGTGTTCGCCCTCGGCCTGACTCCGAACTCGCCCCACAAGGACGGCCCGGGCGACATCGGCCTGCCGATCACCATCGGCGGCGTGATCGTCAATCCCGGCGACATCGTGGTCGGTGACGCCGATGGCGTGGTGGTGGTGGCGCGGACCGCCGCTCCGCAGGTCGCCGCGGCGCTGGTCGAGGTCGGCGACAAAGAGGCCAAGATGGATGCCTGGGTACGCGACGGGGTCAAGGTGCCTCCCTGGATGGAGGCCACGCTCGCTGAGAAGGGCGTGCAGTTCCTCGATTGAAGGATCTCCATGCCGACCGTGCTCTATCTTTCCCACGCCACGCCGGACGTGTACGCGATCATCCGCGACGCGGCGCCGCCGTCAGTCCGGTTACTGACCCTGGAGCGCAACGACGACGATGAGCGCAAGGCCAAGCTTCGCGAGGCCGAGGTGGTGATCGTCGCCTCGCACCCGTTCCGAGCGCCCCTGATCGACGCGGCGCGGCAACTGCGCCTCGTCCATCATCAGGGTGTGGGCTGGCAGGACACGGTCGACCATGCGCTATTGCGCGAGCGTCACATCCCGCTCGCCACCACCCCCGAAGGCACGACCACGGGTGTGGCCGAGCACACAGTGCTGCTGATGTTGGCGTGCTGCAAGCTCCTGCCGTTCGCCGATCGCGAGTTGCGGGAAGGGCGGTTCCACATCAATGCCCTGCGGCCGCGCTCGCGTGAGCTCGCCGGCATGACCGTCGGCTACGTCGGCTTCGGCCGCATCGGCCAGGCGGTCGCCAAGCGGTTGCGTGCGTTCGAGACCCGAGGCATCTATCACGACGCCGCGGTGACGCTCGAGGCTGCCGTCGAGCGCGATCTCGATGTGCGGCACGTGCCCTTGGCGACCCTCCTGCGTGAGGCCGATGTCGTCTCGCTGCACGTGCCGCTGACCCCGGCCACGCGCAATCTCATCGGCCGCGACGCCATTGCGACGATGAAACCCGGCGCAATCCTGGTCAACACCGCGCGCGGCGGCATTATCGACGAGGACGCGCTCGCCGAGGCGCTCGCGGACGGTCGTGTCGGAGCCGCCGGCCTGGACGTCTTTGCCCAGGAGCCGCCGGACCCGACGCACCCGTTGTTCCAACTCGCCAATGTCGTGGTCACGCCGCATATCTCCGCAGGAACGCGCGATGCCATGACCACCAAGATGCGTGCCTTGTTTGCCAACGTCGAGCGGTTCTTTCGCGGCGAACCCCTGGCCAACGAGGTGCGGCTGTGACGTGCGCGGCGGCGCGCCCGCAAGGCGCCTTCTCGAACCGTGTGCCGCACGCCTGCGTTGGCGCCGCAGGGGACGGGCCATGAGCCGCGCGGTCACTGCCGTTGACACCCATGCGCACATCATCGATCCGGTGCGCTTCGCCTATGCGCCGGACGCCGCCTACCAGCCCGCGGGCCAGGAAATCGGCACTCTCGAGAGTTACCTCGCCGTGCTCGATGCGCACGCCATCAGCCACGCCATCGTCGTGCAGCCCACCTCGGGCTATCGGTTCGACAACCGCTGCGTGCTCGATGCCGTCGCCCGCAGCAGTGGCCGGCTGCGCGCCGTGGTGCGCGTGCCGCCATGGCGCGCCCGTGCGTTCGAGCACGTCCTCGATGCGCCGGGTGTCGTCGGGGTCCGGCTGGACCTCATCGGCGATGGCATCGATGTCGTCGACGCCGCCGACATGCCGTGGTTGCTGGACGCGCTGCGCGAGCGCGGCCTGCAACTGCAGATCCAATGCGAAGGCGATCAGCTGGTGCGCGCGCTGCCGGTGGTGGCTGCTGCGGGCGCACCGGTGGTCGTCGACCATTGTGGCCGGCCGGTGCCGTCCCGCGGATTGATGCAGCCGGGCTTCGCCGCACTGCTCGCGCTGGGTCGGGAAGGCCACGTCGTGAAGCTCACCGGACCGTTCCGCTTTTCCGAGACGGGCACACCGTACGACGATTGCGCGCCGTACCTGCAAGCACTCGTGGACACCTTTACGGCCGATCGTTGCCTGTGGGGCTCGGACTGGCCGTACCTCCGCATCCACGAGCGGCTCGACTATGGGCCGGACCTCGGCTTGCTGGCGCGATGGGTCCCGGATCCCGGCGCGCGCCGGCGCATCCTGGTCGATACCCCGAGCCGTCTTTTCCGGCTGTCCGACTGACCCCGGGCGTGAAGCCACTGCGGATCGCGATGGCCGGCGCGGGCATGGTGAGCCGGCATCACCTCGTCGCCTGGTCACGGTGTGCGGATGCGACCGTGGTGGGCATCGCGGATCCGGATCCGGACCGCGCCCGTGCCCGTGCCGCCTCGTTCGGTATTCCAGCGAGTTTCGACGACGCGGCCCGGATGCTCGACGCCACCCGCCCCGACGCGCTCGACATCACCGCCGGCCACGAGGCGCACGCGAAGCTCTGCGCCCTGGCCGCGGCGCGCGGGGTCGCGATCCTTTGCCAGAAACCGCTCGGTCCGACCCAGTCGATCGCAGAGGCCATCGTCGCCGAGGTGGGGACGCGGGTGCGCCTGATGGTGCACGAGAACTGGCGCCATCGCCCGTATTACCGGCAGGTGAAGGCATGGCAGGACGCCGGGATGGTCGGCGCGCTGCGGCACGTCGTGGTCACCGCTCGCGGCGCGGGCCTGCTGCCGGCGGCCGATGGCACCCGGCCGGCGCTGGCCCGGCAGCCGATGCTCGCGACCCTGCCGCGGTTGATGATCGGCGAAGTGCTGGTCCATCATCTCGACGTGGCCTGCTGGCTCGCGGGCGATCTGACTGTCCGCGCCGCCTGCGCGCGCCGCGATGTTCCGGACATCGCAGGTGAGTCGGCGGCGGTGATCCTGCTGCGCGGTCCGGAGGCGTGCACCGTCCTCGTCGAGGGCGACCTTGCAGCGGTGGGCGCCCCCGCGCGGGTCGGCGATCGCCTGGAACTGCTCGGCACCGCGGGTGCCGTTCGCTACGAAAACGGTGCCCTAACCCTGGTCCGCGCGCATGCGCCGCCGGAGGTGGTGCGCTACGACACCGACCTTGCCTATCAACGTTCCTATGATGGCGCCATCGCGCATTTTGCCGCGGCATTTCGTCACGACTTGCCGTTCGAGACCCCGCCTGAGGTTCATTTGCGTGTCCTCGCCCTGGTCGAAGCGGCCTACGCTTTGGCAGCTTCGGCGCGCTAAGCTTTGACGCGGGCCCTGGGCGCTTTTCCGGTTCGCGGGCCCCGTCCGGTCGACATGGCCGGTGGAGCCGCCGGTTCGGTCGACGGCGGCTCGCGACGGTCGCCGCCCGCATCGGCGAATCCCTGCAGCGAGAAATACACATCCTTCGCCGCCTGGGTGTGATGGGTGCATAGCCGGACCAACCGGGCGCGATCGCCTCGTTTCAAGGCCTGGATCATCGCTGCGTGATCGTCACGGGCGTGGCGCGCGAGAAACGGATTCACCATCACGTGGCAGCGAAAAGCAAGCGACATCCGTGCGTATTCCGCGATGGTGCTGGTCAGATAGCGATTGCCGCAGGCCTCGAAGAGCGCGTCGTGGAAGGCACTGTTGGCTTGGTGGATGCCGCGCAGGTTGCCACGCTCGACCTCACGCGAGTGCGCTTCGTGCAGCTTCTCGAGCCGACGGAGCAGAGTCGGGTCGGCGGGCATGGGGATGAGCGCGGCGGCCTGGGCGTGCAACATCTCCCGGACCGCGCAGATCTCGTCGACCTCGGCACGACTGAAGTCGCGGACCACCGCGCCGCGATGGCGCAGACGCACGACCATGCCCATGCGCTCCAACTCGGCAAGGGCCTGGCGGACTGCATGGCGGGTGGCGCCGAAGCGCTCGATCAGCTCGTCCTCGATCAGGCGCTCGCGCGTACGCAACCGGCCGAAGAGGATGTCGTCCTCCAGGGACTCGACCATCTTCGGCAGGGTGGCGGCGGACTTGGTCATTGGCTATCGCATGGTAGCGCACCTGCATGGCCGCGGGGCGGCGTCCGCTCCCCGGTAACCGGTGTGATCGGTCGGTAATTGTTGCATCCTGCCACCAGCCTGCTGCTTTGAAATAATGGTCGCGCAGCCTACGATCGCCTTCGGCTTCAGCAAAATGCTGCAACGTGTGACGTCACCGCAAGGAGTCCGGCGCATGCCCGCGCAAGTTGCCCGACAACATCGGCGTCGCCTAGATACAAAGCCGAGCCGGCCCCGGCAGGCCGGCAATCCGGCAATTGCGCGCGCTTGCCCGCACGATTTGGTAATCTCGGGGTAGAGGTCCTCATTCCATGAACCAACCGGGGGTGGCAATGGCGCACGATTCGGCAACGATCCGGGTGTTGATCGCCAAGGTCGGACTCGACGGGCACGATCGTGGCGTCAAGGTCGTCGCCCGGACGCTCCGCGACGCGGGCATGGACGTGATCTACACCGGCCTGCACCGCACCCCGGAAGAGGTGGTCGACGCAGCGGTTCAGGAAGACGTCGACGTGATCGGCGTGTCCATCCTTTCCGGCGCGCACATGACCGTCTTTCCGCGCATCCTGAAGGCACTCAAGGAGCGTGGCTCGGAAGACATCCTGGTGGTCGGCGGAGGGGTCATTCCCGACGACGACCTCGCCGAACTGAAGGCGATCGGCGTCAAGGAGATCATGCTGCAGGACACGCCTCCGGACGCGATCGTGGCGATGGTCCGCCGGGTGGTGACCGAGCGCGGCGCGCGCTAAGGAGGGATGCATGGAACAGTGGTCATTTCCACCGCGGTACGACGCCGATTATCTTCCGCTCGACGGTTCTCGTTACTGGTTCCCGGAGCGCGAAACGATGCCCGCCGGCGATCGCGAGAAGGCGATTCTCGGACGCCTCAAGGAGGTCACACGCTACGCGTGGGACAAGTCGCCGTTCTATCGTGCCAAATGGGATGCCGCGGGCTTCCATCCCGACCACCTGCGCTCCCTGGAAGACTTTGAGACAAAGGTTCCGGTGATCGCCAAGCCGGACCTGCGCGCGTCGCAGTCCAGGCATCCGCCGTTCGGTGATTACCTGTGCATCCCGGATCGCGAGGTCTTTCACATTCATGGCACGTCGGGCACGACGGGCCGGCCGACCGCGTTCGCGATCGGGCGCGACGACTGGGATGCGATCGCCAATGCGCATGCGCGGATCATGTGGGCGATGGGCATCCGTCCTGGTGACACCGTGTTCGTCGGCGCGATCCTGAGTCTCTACCTTGGGTCCTGGGGGGCGCTTGCCGGCGCCGAGCGTCTGCATTGCAAGGCGTTCCCGTTCGGGGCCGGCGCCCCGGGCATGACCGCCCGCGCGGCAATGTGGCTCGACTCGACCAAGCCGCAGGCGTTCTACGGCACGCCGTCGTTCGCACTGCATCTCGCCGAGGTCGCCCAGGTCGAGGGCTACGACCCGCGCAACTTTGGACTCAAGGTGCTGTTCTTCTCCGGAGAGCCGGGCGCGTCGGTGCCGGGGGTGCGGGACCGCATTGCCTCGGCTTTCAATGCCCGGGTGATCGACTGCGGTTCGATGGCCGAAATGACGCCCTTCATGAACGTGAGCGGTACCGCCGAAACCGATGGCATGTTGTGCTGGCAGGACGTCGTCTATACCGAGGTCTGCGATCCCAAGACGTTCCGGCGCGTAGCCTACGGTGAGCGTGGCACGCCGGTCTACACCCATCTGGAGCGAACTTCCCAGCCAATGATCCGGCTCATGTCGGGGGATCTGACCCTGTGGGAGGATGGCCCGAGCCCGTGCGGGCGGACCTACCCGCGCTTGCCGCAGGGGATCTTCGGGCGTATCGACGACATGTTCACCATCCGCGGCGAGAACGTCTATCCGAGCGAGGTCGACGCGGTGATGAACCAGCTCGACGGTTATGGCGGGGAGCACCGGATCGTGATCTCCCGCGAGGGTGCGATGGACGAGCTCCTGGTGCGGGTCGAGGCGTCGACCGAACACATGCGCAAGTCGACCGAAGCCCTGGCGGCACTGCGCACCGAGGCTGCCACCAGGCTGCAGAAGATGCTCGGCCTGCGAGCCAAGGTTGAGGTCGTGCCGCCGGGTACCTTCCCGCGTACCGATTTCAAGGCGCGGCGGGTGATCGATGATCGCGAGGTGTTCCGCGACATGAATGCGCGCCTGACCCAGTCCGGAAAGGCGTAAGTGCCGTACATCCCGTCGACGGAGCTCGTGCCCGGGGTGCTGAAGGGCGAGGTGCGACCGATCGCGCGGCTGCTGACGCGCGCGGAAACGGGCAGCGCCGAAGCCCGGCCGGCGCTCGACGAGGTGTTCCGGCATGCCGGCCATGCTCATATCGTCGGCATCACGGGGGTGCCGGGCAGCGGCAAGTCGACGCTGGTGGCCAAGCTGGCGGCGGCGATCCGGGCGAGCGGCCGCAGGGTCGCCATCGTGGCCATCGATCCGTCGAGCCCCTATTCGGGAGGCTCGATCCTCGGTGATCGCATCCGCATGAGCGACCTCGCCGGCGATGCCGGCGTGTATGTACGCAGCATGGCGACCAGGGGGGCGATGGGGGGTCTCGCGAGCGGGACCCTCGACGCGGTCGATGTCCTCGACGCCGCCGGCTACGACGTGGTGGTGATCGAGACGGTCGGCGTCGGCCAGGACGAGGTCGACATCGCCCGTGCGGCGCATACCACGGTCGTGGTTTCGGCACCGGGGCTCGGCGATGACATCCAGGCCATCAAGGCCGGCATCCTGGAGATCGCCGACGTGCACGTGGTCAGCAAGTGCGACCGGCCGGATGCGAACAAGACCATCGCCGAGCTCAAGACCATGCTGGGTCTCGGTCTCGCCGTCGGCGGCATGGCTGGCGGCGAAGGCAGCGCGGGCGACCATTGGCCGGTGCCGGTCTTGGCCACTGCGTCGGTGCGGGACGAGGGCGTTGCCGAGCTCCTCGCGGCGATCGATCGCCACTACCGGTACCTCGCCGACACGGGCACGATCCAGGCTCGACGCACCGCGATCTACGAGCGCCGGCTGCTGAAGGCAGGCGAGGACATCCTGCGCGCCGAGTTCGCGCGCCACCGCGATGGCAAGGTGTCGGCGCTGCTCGAACAGGTGTCCTCGCGGTCGTTGTCGCCGTATGGTGCAGCGACCCGGCTTCTAAACCATATTCGTACCGAGATGCACGGAGGTGACGCATGACCGGAACCACGCAACGCGGCTATGCCGCCCTGGACCCGAAGGCGCTGTCGGCGCTGCAGGAGCAGGTCGAGTCTTGGGAAAACCAGGAGGTGGCGGGTTTCATCAAGAAAGCGCCAGAACGCCAGGCGAAGTTCGAGACCCTCGGTGGATTTCCGTTGAAGCGCACCTACACGGCGCTCGACATCGCCGACACGCCTCTGGAGGACATCGGCCTGCCCGGGCAATATCCGTTCACTCGCGGGCCATATCCAACCATGTATCGCGGCCGGCTATGGACCATGCGCCAGATCGCCGGCTTCGGCACCGCGGAAGACACCAACAAGCGCTTCAAATACCTGGTTGCGCAGGGTCAGACCGGGCTCTCGACCGACTTCGACATGCCGACGCTGATGGGCTACGACAGCGACCATCCCATGAGCGAGGGTGAGGTCGGACGCGAAGGTGTGGCCATCGACACACTCGCCGACATGGAGCATCTCTTCGACGGCATCGATCTCGAGAAGATCTCGGTCTCGTTGACCATCAACCCGAGCGCCTGGATCCTGCTGGCGATGTACGTGGCCCTGGCCCAGAAAAAGGGCTACGACCTCGACAAGCTCTCCGGCACCATCCAGGCCGACATCCTGAAGGAGTACCAGGCGCAGAAGGAGTGGGTGTTTCCCATCGCGCCGTCGGTGCGCATCGTGCGCGACTGCATCACCTATTGCGCGAAGAACATGAAGCGCTACAACCCGATCAACATCTCGGGCTATCACATCTCCGAGGCGGGCAGCTCGCCGCTCGACGAGGTTGCCTTCCCGATTTGCAACCTCATCACCTACGTCGAGGAGGTACAGAAGACGGGCATGCACGTCGACGAGTTCGCGCCACGGCTGGCTTTCTTCTTCGTCTGCCAGTCGGATTTCTTCGAGGAAATCGCCAAGTTCCGCGCGGTCCGGCGGGTGTACGCGAAGATCATGAAGGAACGCTTCGGAGCCAAGAATCCGGAGTCGATGCGCCTGCGCTTTCACTGTCAGACGGCGGCGGCGTCGCTCACCAAGCCCCAGTACGCGATCAACGTCGTGCGTACGGGCCTGCAGGCGCTCGCGGCGGTCCTGGGTGGCACGCAGAGTTTGCACACCAACGGCATGGACGAGGCCTTCGCCATCCCGACCGAGGAGGCGATGAAGATCGCCCTGCGCACCCAGCAGATCGTTGCCGACGAATCGGGGGTCGCGCAGGTAGTCGATCCGTTGGGTGGCTCGTATTTTGTCGAGAACCTGACCACCCAGTACGAGCGCGAGATCTTCAAAGTCATCGACTACGTCGACCAGAATGGCGGCACGATCAAGCTCACCGAGGAAAGCTGGTTCCAGCGCCGTATCGCCGATTTCGCATACGACACGGCACTGAAGAAGGCCAGTGGCGAAAAACCGGTGATCGGCGTGAACAAGTATGTCGATCCCAACGAGACCTTCGACGAGATCGAGCTGCACCCCTACGACAAGTCGACGGCTACCCGGCAGATCGAGCGCCTGCAGCGCGTGCGCCGGGAGCGTGATCCGAAGCAGTTCGAGCAGCTGATGAACAAGCTCGTCGAAGTCGCCAAGGATGAGAAGCAGAACATCATGCCGGTCACCATCGAGCTCGTCGCCGCCGGGGCCACCATGGGCGACATCATCGAGAAGCTCAAGACGCTCTGGGGGACCTACCGCGAGAAGCCGGTGTTCTAGCGACGTGGTTGCGTCGCTCCACTCATTGTCGGGCCGCGTCGCTCCACTCATGGACAGGCGGCGTCGCTTGACCCATGGACTTGATCGACGTTTGCGTGCCGGTGGATCGAGACCCATTGCCGGCGCCTACCACCGGAGGCCGCGTGACGCCGGCCCGCCGCGCGTGGGCTGCATCAGGCGCGAGCTCTGCATTAGGCGCGTGGGCTGCATCAGGCGCGTGACCCGATGACCGGAAGCCCTCCATGACCGCGCCCACCGTCTCACCTGATTCCGCTGCCGGGGTGATCGCGCGCTTTCTCAAGGCGCGCGGGATCGATCGCGTGTTCGGGCTCTGTGGCGGGCACATCATGCCCATCTGGATGCGCATCGATGCCGAGGGTATCCGCATCGTCGACGTGCGCGACGAGCGCGCTGCCGTGTACATGGCCCACGCGCATGCGGAGCTTACCGGTCAGCTTGGGGTGGCGCTGGTGACGGCGGGCCCGGGCGTGACCAACGGCATGACCGGGCTCGCCAACGCCCACGTCGCGCGCGCCTCGATCCTGGTGCTATCCGGTACGCCGCCGCGGCAGCAGGAGAACCGTGGCGCCCTGCAGGACATGGTCCACACCGAGTTCGTCCGCCCGCTCACCCGTTACGCCCGCACCGTCCGTGAGCCGAGCCTGGTGTTGCGCGAGCTCGACGAGGCGGTATCGAGGGCGATGGGGGAGGCGGGCGAACCTGGCCCGGTGTATCTTGATTTTCCGGTCGATGTCCTGCGCGCCGAGGTCCCCCAAGCACTGCTACTCGCCGAGCACTTCGCGCCCAAGCCACGGTTGCGCATGCCGCCTGACCCCGCGCAGGTGGACCGCGCGGTGGATCTCCTGTGGACAGCTCGACGGCCGCTGCTCGTGACCGGTCGTGGCGCGCGGGGCGCTGCGCAATCGCTGCAGCGCCTGCTCGACGTGGTCGGCGCGGTCTATCTGGATACGGGGGAAAGTCGCGGGCTCGTGGCCGACGATCATCCGTCGGTCGTGGCGGCCATGCGCGGCACGGTGATGGGCGATGCCGACGTGATCGTGACCGTGGGCCGACGTCTCGATTTCCAGCTCGCGTATGGCTCGCCGGCCGTGTTCGGAAAGGCGCGCCTGCTGCGGATTGCCGACGTGGCGACCGAGTTGCGCGACAACCGGCGCGGCGAGGTCGAGCTGCTGGCCGACCCTGCGCTGGCGCTGGAGGCGATGGTCGTTGCCGCGGGCGATCGTGCCGCGTCGGTCGACCACGAGTGGACCGACCGCATGCGCAGCGGCCATAGGCAACGCACGGCCAAGCTGCAGGCATCGATGCGCACGGCGCCCGCGGGTGCTGATGGCCGAATGCATCCCAACCGGCTGCTCGCCGCGCTTCGCGAGGCGTTGCCGGCCGACGCCATCGTCGTCGCCGACGGTGGCGATTTCCTGAGTTTCGCCCGGGTCGGCATGCCGTGCGAGACCTATCTCGATCCCGGGTCCCTCGGCTGCATCGGCATCGGCACGCCGTTCGGCATCGCCGCCAGTCTCGCCCGCCCGGACCGCGTCGTCGCCGTACTCACCGGGGACGGCTCGTTCGGCTTCAACGCCATGGAGATCGATACCGCGGTGCGGCACGGCGCGGCGCTCCTGATCGTGGTGGCGAACAACGGCGGATGGGCGATCGAGGTACGCGACCAGCAGGAGACCTACGGCAAGGTGGTCGGCACTCGCCTGCAGTACGCCGACCATGCTGCCATGGCGCGGGCGTTCGGCATGCATGGCGAGCGGGTCGAACGGGCCGAGGACCTGCCGGACGCCATCGCGCGGGCGCTCGCCCACCGGCCCGCGTTGCTCGACGTGATCGTCACTCCGGAGGCGATATCCTCGGATGCGAAGTCGGGGCTTGCCTGGGTGCCCGATCTGCAGGCCATTGCAGCCTGGGACGATGCCGAGCGCGCCTGGCGGCAAGGGGACGCCTAGCCAATCGATCAGCGTCACCCGTTGCACCCGCGGCTGTGGCGCCGGGAAGGGAGAAGCACGGTGCGTCGCATGCGGGCCTGCCCGGTTCGCACGCGTGATGGTCGGTGCCAGCGGAGGATGCGTTACGATACGGGACTTTGCGCGGAAGCGGCATGCACCTGCCTGCGCGCGAATCCTGCCGGCAGCGCCTTCGCTCCGTAACCTTGAAATATTCCTTTTTTTCCCTCGCG
>JBDSND010000167.1:0-6050 GCA_039915505.1 Casimicrobiaceae bacterium | reverse complement strand
CGCCCCCTCCTCGGGAGGGGGTTGGCGCAGCCCACGCAGTGGGCAAGCCTGGGGGAGGTCACCCAATGAGCATCGGACCCGTTACCGCGGCCAGATGCCTGGTCGTGAAGGTCGGTTCGTCGCTCGTCACCAACGAGGGCCGTGGTCTCGATCACGAGGCCATCGCCCGTTGGGCGGGGCAGATCGCCGCGCTGCGGGCGGGCGGGCGCAATGTCCTCCTGGTGTCTTCAGGCGCGATCGCCGAAGGCATCAAGCGACTCGGCTGGAAAGCGCGTCCCTCCGCCATCCACGAGCTGCAGGCCGCGGCCGCGGTGGGGCAGATGGGACTGGTGCAGGCGTACGAAACAGCGTTCGCGCGATTCGGGCTGCACACCGCGCAAGTGCTCCTCACCCACGAGGATCTTGCCGACCGCCGCCGCTACCTCAATGCGCGCTCGACCCTGCGCACCTTGCTTCGCCTCAACGTGCTCCCGATCATCAACGAGAACGATACGGTGACCACCGACGAAATCCGCTTCGGTGACAACGATACTCTCGGCGCTCTCGTCACCAACCTGGTCGAAGCGGACGTGCTCGTGATGCTCACCGACCAGCAAGGACTATTCACCGCCGACCCGCGCAGGGATCCTGCCGCGACGCTCGTATCCCAAGCCCGCGCCGGCGATCCGGCATTGGAGCGCATGGCCGCCGGCGCCGGCAGCGCCATCGGTCGCGGAGGCATGCTCACCAAGGTGCTGGCCGCCCGCCGCGCTGCGCGATCCGGGGCCTCGACCGTAATTGCCTCCGGTCACGAGCCGGATGTTCTGACCCGCCTGGCCGCGGGCGAGGCCATCGGCTCCGCGCTCGTCGCCGAACAGCCATCGCTCCGAGCCCGCAAGCAGTGGCTCGCCGACCACCTGCAGCTCGCCGGTCGACTCGTGCTCGACGATGGCGCCGTGCGCGCGCTGATGCGCGAAGGCAAGAGCCTGCTGCCGATCGGCGTCGTCTCCGTGCAGGGCGAATTCGAGCGCGGCGAGGTCGTCGGATGCTACGACCCGGGCGGCACGGAGATCGCACGTGGGCTGGTGAACTACACCGCGCAGGAAACGATGCGCATCTTGCGCAAGCCGTCGACGGAGATCGAGAAGATCCTGGGGTACGTTGATGAGCGCGAGCTCATCCACCGGGACAACATGGTGCTCCTCCGCTAGAGCGCGCAGCGGCTGGACCGGCGGGTCGCATCGACACGTCACGGCGGTTGTCCTACACTGCCGCTCGCGCCGGCATCGCGTCCGCGCCGCGCCGGTCAACGCATACGCAAAGGGGAAATGATGGGCATCGTCGACCGCGTCAAGAACATCATCACCGCGCCGCGCACCGAATGGCCTAGGATCGCCGAAGAGCCTGCGACCGTGGGCTCGATTTTCACGGGCTACGTGCTCGTGCTCGCCGCGATTGGCCCGTTGGCGCTGGCGATTCGCTCGCCCGGCATTGGCCTCACCGTTGCCATCGTGTCGTACCTGGTCTCGCTGGGCATCACCTACGTGCTCGCGCTCATCGTCGATAGCCTCGCGCCGACCTTCGGCGGTGAGAAGGGCATGGTCGGCTCGATGAAGTTGGTCGCGTATGCGTACACGGTCGCTTGGCTCGCCGGCATCCTTCGCCTGATCCCCGTGCTCGGGGCGATCCTGGTGCTCGCCGCCACCGTCTATGCGTTTTACACCTTCTACCTGGGCGTGCCAGTGTTGCGCAAGGCAGCACCTGAAAAGGCCGCGGGGTTCACGATCGTGGTCGTGATATGCGGCCTGGTGCTGGGCTTCCTGGTTTCGGGGCTGGTCTTCTCGGCGATCTTCGGCGGGGCGATGATGGCGGGCATGGGGATGATGCAGTAGACGGGACACCCGGTCGCCGCGCGCCAGTGCCGCTCACGACCCCGAGGACGTCGACGGATCGGCATAGGACGCCGGCATCACGGGGTGGGCAAATCCGTACAGGCGCTCGCGACGCGTCTGCGGGCGCTGATGGAGGTAGCGCTCGAGTTCGGTCAGCCCGCGCCGGTAGACATCGCGCTTGAACTCGATCACGCCATCGAGCGGCACCCAGTACTCGTTCCAGCGCCACGCGTCGAACTCTGGACGCTCGTTCGCGCGCAGCTTGACGTCCGAGTCACGCCCGGTCAGGCGCAGCAGGAACCAGATCTGTTTCTGTCCCCGGTAGCTGCCGCGCCATTCGCGCTTCACCCAGTGTTGCGGTACCTCGTAACGCAGCCAATCTCGCGAGCGACCCAGAATCCTGACGTGGTGCGGCAGCAACCCGACTTCTTCCTGCAACTCGCGGTACATCGCTTGATCCGGCGCCTCACCGGGATTGATACCGCCCTGCGGGAACTGCCACGAATGCTCTTTTATCCGTTTGCCCCAGAAAACCTGGTTTTTCGCGTTCGCAATGACTATGGCTACGTTCGGGCGATAACCGTCACGATCCAGCATGAGGTCACCCCTTGCGTATGGTTGGGCAAATTGTTCCACAGTTGCGTCCCACCTGCCAAGCGCGACGCAGCCGCGGCTCGCGCCAAGCGTCGCTAAGTCGCGTTGGCGCGAGCCCACGGGCCCCGTCCGCCCGTATCCGCCGCCTGTCGGTCCCGAGCCGAGGGGCGATCCCCGGCCGGTGTATAACGCCAAGGCATGAAGCCGGTGCGCATCCCCCGCTTCTCCACCAACAGCGTCAGAATCCGAGGCACGCATGAACCGATCCTTACGCCGCCCCGCAATGGCCGCAATGGCCGCAATGGTGCTGCTGTTCGCCGCACCCGCGGCGCAGGCCGATTTCACTAACGAGCAGATCAAGGAGCTCCTGAACGAGCTCAAGCTTATCCGCCAGGCCCTCGAGAAAGGCGCCGTCGCCGCTCCGCAGGGCGGAAACGCCGGCGCGCCGGTCGACGACAAGGTGAGCATGCAGTTTCCCTCCGGAGCCTTCTCCGTCGGCAGGGACGACGCACCGCTGGTCATGGTCGAGTACACCGATTACCAGTGCCCGTTCTGCCAGCAGTTCCACAACAGCACGTGGACCGAGCTAAAGAAGAATTATGTCGATACCGGCAAGGTGCGCTTCATCAGCCGTGACTTCCCGCTCGACTTTCACGAAAACGCCAAGCGTGCCGCGGTCGCCTCGCACTGCGGTGGCGAGCAGGGCAAGTTCTGGGAGCTGCGTCACGTTCTGATCGTGAACGCCGACAAGCTGCAGGCCGAGCGCCTCGCCGGTTACGCCAAGGACGTCGGACTGGACGTCGGCAAGTTCTCGACCTGCGTGATGTCCGACAAGTACAAGGACACCGTCGAGAAAAGTTATGCCGAGGGTCTCGCTGCCGGGATCTCGGGCACGCCCTCTTTCGTCCTCGGCCGCATGAAGGACGGCAAGCTCGAAGGCGTGCGCATGGTAGGCGCCATGCCCTACTCGGCGTTCGATTCCAAGCTCAAGCAGATGCTCGACTGAGATCGGTTCACCGACGCCGCAAGCATAGGCATCGACAACGGCCCCCACCGGGGCCGTTCTTGTTTTCCGCCCTGATTTTTTTGTATCCTGCAGTCCTCCCTGCCCAATCCCGACCTGCGCCGACGAGTCGGGCGCGAAACAGCGGACACGCCTCGTCCCGCGGATGACAGCGCCCAGCCGATTATGTCGACACCACGTCGGAGGGCATCGGCCGGTCCTCGTTCAGGCAGGTGAGCGCCTCGGCCATGAAGCGTACGGTCGATACGACTGCCAAAGACGCCACAAGCCGTGGGTCGATGGCACGCCAGATGGGAATGGTGTCGGAAATCGCCATCGCATCGATGCCGCTGGCTGCGAGGACGGCATCGGACTCCGGGACTAGCACGCCATGCGTTGCCGCGGCAAACACCCGATCCGCGCCCGCTTGGCGACACGCCGCAGTGGCGCGCGCAAGGGTGGTGCCCGCATTGATCAGATCGTCGACGATGATGGCCGTGGCACCGCGGACCTGTCCGACGAGCGCCTCACCCGAGACAACGTCGTCGTTGCGGTACTTCTCGGCGAAAGCCGCCCCGACCTCGCGGCCCAACGCGCGTTGCAATTCGACGCGAAAGGCTTCCGATCGCTTCATGCCGCCGGCGTCCGGCGAAACCACCGTCACCGGTCCGCTGCGGAGCATGGCACGGAAATGATCGACGAAAAGCGGTGCGGCTTCGAGATGGATGGTCCGGCACCGGAACGCGTTCTCGAACGCAGCCTGGTTGTGCGCGTCCATGGTGACGACGCAATCGACGCCACTCGCCTCGAACAAAGCCGCGACGTATCGCACCGTCACCGGATCGAGAGGGCGGGTGCGGCGGTCCTTGCGCGCATACGCGAGATAGGGGCAGACTGCGACCACCCGGGCCGCACCGCCATCCTTTACCGCGGCGAGCACGAACAAGAGCCGAACCAGCTTGTCGTTGACGCTCTCGTGGGCATCCCCGTGAAGCGAGTGGACAACGTAGACGTCACGCCCGGACACCTCAGCGAGCGGCCGCGTCTTGTGCTCGCCATCCTCGAACGTCCGCTCCTCGAGGGCCGCCAGCGGCGCAGCCATGGCCTGCGCAAGGGCGCTACCATACGTTCGGCTGCCGGCTAGCGCGAACAGTAGAGGCTCGCCGCGGTTCATCGACGAACGCCCCGAGCCAGTGGCGCGGCAAAGCCACGAATCACGAAGACAGGACCTCCATGCATTTCGATGTATTCAACGGCGACGCCGACGGTTTGTGCGCGCTCCATCAACTACGCCTGTCCGACCCGCGGGACGCTACACTCGTCACCGGCGCCAAGCGCGATATCAGGCTGCTCAACCGCGTATCTGCCGTCGCAGGGGACACCATAACGGTCCTCGACATCGCGCTCGCCGCCAATGCCGCATCGCTGGTTGCTCTTTTGCAAACCGGCATTTCAGTTGAGTACTTCGATCACCACTTCGCCGGCGCGATACCTGTGCACCCGGCACTCGTGACCCATATCGATACTGCGCCAGAGGTGTGCACGGGCGTCATCGTCGACCGGGTACTGCAAGGTCGCCATCGTCCTTGGGCAATCGCCGCCGCGTTCGGCGACACCCTCCACCACACCGCGAACAAGCTCGCGGACACCCTGAACATGCCTGCGCAAGCACGAAAGACAGTGCGCGAAGTGGGCGAGGCCCTGGCGTACAACGCCTACGGTGATTGCGAGGCCGACCTCATCATCCATCCGGCAGCGCTTTACGCGAAAATCCGGCCTTACGCAGATCCACTCGTGTTTGCCGCGGAACAAGGCATTGTCGCCCGCATCACGGCCACGATGGCGAGCGATTTGGCCGAGGCGCGGGACGCCGCGCGTCAGATCGCCGTGGGGGGACACGTCGCGATCCTCCTGCCCGACGCAGCGTGGAGCCGACGCGTTCGTGCGGCCATCGGCAATGAACTTGCTGCACAATTTCCGGAGCGTGCGCATGCGGTCGTTGTTCCCGCTGGACCGGACGCCCTGACGGTCAGCGTACGCGCGCCCGTCTCGCGGCCTTATGGCGCGGCGGCTCTGTGCGCGCGCTTTCCGGAGGGCGGTGGAAGGGAAGCTGCGGCAGGCATCAATCATCTGCCGAGCACGTCCTTCGACGCGTTTCTTGCGACATTCGCTGCAGCGTTCCCAAGGTGAGGGGCACGATCGGCGCGGACCCCCCTAAAGACTTGGCGTAGCGGGCGTGGCGTGCGTCTTCTCGTACAGCTCCTGGCAGCGCACGCAACGCACTGCCGTCGGCATCGCCAGCAGGCGCTCGAACCCGATGTCTCCGCCGCATTCGCTGCATTCGCCGTAGGTACCGTCGGCAATCCGAGCCTCCGCGGCCTCGATAGCCCGCAACTCGGCGACGTGCCGGTCGAGGAGAGTGAGATTGAGATCGGCAAGCATGTCGCTGACTGACGCGTCCCCGGCGTCACCGGGTTCACGACCCAGGATCTCCGCGTACTTCTGACTGTCTGCGCTCTCGAGCGATTCCCGCACTTCTTGCAGCAGCGCGCGGCGGCGCTCCTTGAATTGCTCCCGAAGTT
>JBDSND010000148.1:0-36450 GCA_039915505.1 Casimicrobiaceae bacterium | reverse complement strand
GATGTACGGCGACGCGCGCGCGAGGAGCCAACGACGCTATCGGGGCGTGCAGCCACGTGGCTGACGGAGGCGAACGCCCCGAGAGCAAGGCGGCCCGCAGCGCGCAACGAGACAGTACCCGGATGTACGGCGAGGCGCGCGCGAGGAGCCAACGACGCTATCGGGGCGTGCAGCCACGTCAGCCCTAGAAGGTGCCGGGATAGGCGCCGCCGTCGAGGAGTATGTTCTGCCCGACAATGAACCCCGCGTGCACGCTACACAGGAACGCACACGTGGCGCCGAACTCCTCGGGCGAGCCATACCGTCCGGCGGGCGTGCTCTTCCGCCCCGCCTCCAAAGTCTCCTCGAATGACTTGCCGGTCGATTTGGCACGCGCCTGCATGGTGGTTCGAAGCCGGTCGGTTTCGAAGTACCCGGGCAGCATGTTGTTGATCGTGACGTTGTGCCCCGCGACCTTGCGGGCGAGTCCGGCCACGAAGCCGGTGAGACCGCTGCGGGCCCCGTTGGAAAGGCCCAGCACATCGATCGGCGCCTTCACGGCTCCGGACGTGATGTTCACGATCCTGCCGAAGCGCCGCTCGATCATGCCGTCCACGGTCGCCTTGATGAGCTCGATCGGCGTCAGCATGTTGGCGTCGATCGCCCGGATCCACGCATCGCGATCCCACTCGCGGAAATCGCCCGGGGGCGGGCCGCCGGCGTTGTTGATTAGGATGTCCGGTTGCGGGCACATCGCCAGCGCCGCCGCGCGTCCTTCGGGGGTGGTGATGTCCGCGGCTAGTGCTTGCACGCGTCGGCCCGCCCGCGCACCGATTTCCTCCGCGGCGCGGCGCACGGTGTCCTCGGTGCGCGCGACGATCGTGACGTCGACCCCCGCGTCGGCAAGCGCCTGCGCGCAGCCCCGCCCGAGTCCCTTGCTCGCGGCGCACACCAGCGCCTTGCGACCTGAGATGCCTAGATCCATATCAAGCTCCGTTGTGTTTCTATCCCGGTTGGCCCACGGCTGCGGCCGGGGCAGGACGGCGGGTGCTCAGTACGGTGCCTACCGCGAGCAACAGGAACAACGCGATGCCGGCAAAGACCATCCGGGGAGCATGATGGTCGAGCAGCACGCCGGCAATCACCGGGCCGGCGGTCGCGCCCACGTCAAGGCCCGAATACACGAACCCGTAGGTCCGCCCGGCCGCGCCGGGCGGCGCGATCGTGCGCACCAGCATGTCGCGCGACGGCCCGGTGCTGCCGAGCGCGAAACCGGCGATCGCCAGAAGGGGCACCGCAGCCGCAGCCGCGATCGGCAGTGTGGCGACCGCCACCATGACGACCGCCCCGGCCGCGAGTCCGAGCGCCGCCAGCCGTTCGGGCCGCCACGTCCGGCCGACGAAGAACCCCCCTGCGATGATGCCGGCGGTGCTGCCGAGCAGGTAGGCCGTCACGGCCGAGGTCGCGATCGCGAGCGAGATGCCATGGGCGGCGTTCAGAGCCGGTGCCGCAAAGGTCTGCACGGCGATGATCGCCACGGTATAGAAGCAGAAGAACGCGAAGCAAAGCAGGATCGGCGCCTGGCGGAAGATGGCGAAGCTCGCCGCCCGGCTGACGGCCGTCTCGTTGCCACGATGGCCGACCGTGTCGAGGTCACGCCCGTTGACCGCGAGCATCAGCAGCACCCCTAGCCCGACCAGCCCCATCACCATCAGCGCAGTGCGCCAGCCAAATGCGCTGGCGAGTGCAAAGCTCGCCAGGGGCGCGAGCGCATAGCCGAGGCTGCCGCCCACGCCGTGGATGCTGTACGCATGACCAAGGCGGCGCGGCTCAATGCGGCCATTGAGCACGGCGAAATCGGCGGGATGGAAGACGCCGTTGCCGATTCCCATCAACGCCGCGAGCAAATAGAGCATGCCGAACACCGGTACCACACCGGCGACGAACGTTCCGGCCGCCAGCAGCCCCATCCCGGCAAAGAGCACGGGCCGCGCGCCGAACCGGTCCACGGCGAAGCCCGCGACGAACTGCGACAGCGCGCTGCCGAGGTAGAAAACCCCGGTCAAGGCGCCGAGCGCCGCATAGCTCACCCCGAACTCGGCCCTTAGGAAAACGAACAGCGGCGGCAACGCGAGTTGCAGAAAATGCGAGGTCCAGTGGGCCGTGGCGACGAGGCCGATGACCCGTGCATCGCGGCGGAACGTACCGACGGTCGCGGTATCCAAGGCTTTAGGAGGCGGGATGGGTGTAAGGAACGGGGCCCGACCCTCCACTATACTGCACGACACACATTTTGATGAGCGCGTGGGTGGGGCAGCGTCCCTAGCTGTAAAGGGCCCACGCCGGCAACCAGCATGGCATCGCGACGGAGAGCCAAATGGTCGACAAGGTCAGCAAAACCGATGCGCAATGGCGTGCGGAGCTCACGCCCGAACAGTACCGCGTCACGCGCCGGAAGGGCACGGAACGCGCGTTCAGCGGTGCGCTGTGGGACAACCACGAGGATGGCACCTACCGGTGCGTCGGTTGCGGCACGCCCCTCTTCAGTTCCGAAGCCAAGTTCGAGTCCGGAACCGGCTGGCCGAGCTTCTCCGCCCCGGTGGGAAACGAGAACGTGCGGACGGAAGACGACGTCACCTTTTTCATGCGTCGCACCGAGGTCGTGTGCGCGGCGTGCGATGCGCATCTCGGCCATGTGTTCGAGGATGGTCCCGAACCTACGGGGCTTCGTTATTGCATGAATTCCGCCGCGCTCACGTTCGATCCCACCAAGCCCGAGTAACCAGCATCGCCTGCCTCCTACGGGCCGATTGGCGTCGCCCGCCACGGCTTGGACAGGCGGGTCGTGTTCCGAAAGCTACCGCATGCGGTTGCTGCTTGCCGAAGACGACCGGATGATCGGCGCCAGCATCCAGAAGGGGCTGCGCCAGGACGGGTTCACGGTGGACTGGGTTCAGGACGGGCGAGCCGCGGAGCTGGCGTTGCGCGAAGCGGTGCACGACCTGGTGCTGCTGGACCTCGGCCTGCCGCGCAAGGAAGGCCTCGACGTGCTGAAGGCGATGCGCCGCAATGGCGACCTGCGCCCGGTGCTGATCCTCACCGCGCGTGACGCGGTGGCCGACCGGGTCGCCGGGCTGGACGCGGGCGCCGACGACTACGTGGTGAAGCCGTTCGCGCTCGACGAACTGGCTGCGCGCATCCGTGCCCTCGCTCGGCGCCAGGCGGGACGTGCCGAGCCGGTGCTTGCGTTCGGCGACATCGCCCTGACGCCGGCGACCCGCGAGGCGCGTGTGCGCGGCGAGCCGGTCACGCTCTCGGCGCGAGAATTCGCGTTGCTCGAGGCTCTCATGACGAGGCCCGGTGCCGTCCTGTCGCGCGCCCAGCTCGAGCAAAAGCTCTACGGCTGGGACGACGAGATCGAAAGCAACGCCGTCGAGGTCCACCTGCATGGCCTGCGCCGCAAGCTGGGCGCCGACGTCATCCGCAACGTTCGCGGCGTCGGTTGGATGATCGGCAACACGACGGCGACCCCATGACGGTACGGGGCGAGGTCCCGCGAAGCGCGAATGCGCAATCCATGCGCCGCCCCCGTTCGTTGCGCGCCGCCCTGGTGGGCTGGCTGATGGCAGGGCTGCTGCTTGCGGGGATCGTGGCTGCGGCAGCCACCTACCAACGCGCCCGCGAGGAGGCCAACGTGCTGTTCGACTACCAGTTGCAGCAGATGGCAGCCTCGCTCACCGGCATGCCGATCGCCGCAAGCGTACCGCCCGGGGCCCCGCCCGGGGCCGGCGCCCTGGTGGTGCAGGTATGGGACCGCAACGGCGTGCAGGTGTACCTGTCGCAGCCGCAAAGCCGGCTGCCGCAGCATGCCCGGCTGGGGTTCAACACGGTGGCCGCCGAAACTGGAGAATGGCGAGTGTTCAGCATGCTTGCCGGGCAACAGGTGGTGCAGGTCGCCCAGCCGATGGCGGTGCGCTCCGCCCTCGCGACCAGCATGGCCCTGCGCACCATCGTGCCGTTGCTCGCCGTCCTGCCCGCGCTGGCGGTCCTCGCCTGGTTCGTGATTGCCCGGGGCCTCAAGCCGATCGATCGCCTGGCCGCGCAGCTCTCGGCACGATCCTCGCGCGAGCTCGAGCCCTTACCCGAAGCCGGCCTGCCGCAGGAGGTGACGCCACTCGTTCACGCCCTGAACGGCCTCTTGGCGCGTCTCAACGAGGCCCGCGCGGCCCAGCGCACGTTCATCGCCGACGCCGCGCACGAATTGCGCACCCCGCTCACTGCCGTGCACCTGCAGGCCCAGCTTGCCCAGCGCGCCACCGAAGGGGAGGAGCGCGCCACGGCATTCGCCGAATTGCGCAGCGGACTAGAACGCGCCACGCATCTGGTTGAGCAGCTCCTCACCTTGGCACGTGAAGAGCCAGGCGTCACGGAGCGACCGTTCGGGTCGGTGGATCTCGACGCCCTCGCGCAGGAAGTGGTCGCGGATCGCGCCGGCGTGGCACAGGCGCGCCGGATCGACCTTGGCTACACCGCCCCGCCCGCGCCGATCGCCGTGCGAGGCGATCGCGACGGGCTCTACACCCTGCTCGCCAACCTGGTCGACAATGCCGTGCGCTACACGCCGGCGGGCGGACGGGTCGACGTCGCGCTGAGCGACGATGCGGCACCCACCCTTCTGGTGCGCGACTCCGGTCCCGGCATATCGGAGTCCGAGCGGCCGCGGGTGTTCGACCGCTTCTACCGTGCGCCGGGCACCGCCAGTCCGGGAAGCGGCCTCGGCCTCGCCATCGTCAAGCGGATCGCCGATCGGCACGGCGCCGTCGTAGAGCTTGGCCCCGGGCTTGCGTTCACCCCGGCGGACCCTGCCGAGCGGGGGCCCGGGCTCGGAATCGCGGTGCGCTTTCCGGCCTGAAACACCAGGAAGGGGTTGCACTGGGCCGTCGTCGCCCCCATACCCCCGTCGAGTGGACGAAAGCGGGCCCTGGCCCAGCCTTAAGTGTGGCTTAAGTTTCAGTCGGTACCCTGCGATCTGTGATGGGAGAAAGCCCTCTCGCGATCAACGTCTTTCCTGGAGAACGAAGCTATGCAATCGAAATCCCTGAAGCGCAGTGTGGTGGCCCTCGCCGTCGCTGGCGCCTTTGCCACGGGCACACTGGTCGCCGAACGGCACGGCTTTTCCCCCGCCGACGCGGCGGTCACGCCGCCGGTGGTCGCGCCTTCGCGCGCGGTGGTCGGCGGCGCGCCCGCGGCCGCCCTTCCCGATTTCGCGGACCTCGTGCAAAAGCACGGTCCGGCGGTGGTGCAGATCAGCGTGACCGGCAGCCTCAAGAAGGCCGCAGCCAAGGGCGGCATGCCTTTCGGTGACGACGAGGACAGCAATCCGCTCGCCCCCTTCTTCCGCGGCATGCCGATGCCCCAGCAACCCCAGCAGCCTCGGCAGATGCAAGGGATGGGATCGGGATTCATCGTCAGCAACGATGGCGTGATCCTTACCAACGCGCACGTCGTGGCCAACGCCGACGAGGTCACGGTGCGGCTCACCGATCATCGCGAATACAAGGCGAAAGTACTGGGAACCGACAAGCGCACCGACATCGCCGTGCTGAAGGTCGAGGCCAAGGATCTGCCGACCGTCCACACCGGTTCCAGCGAGAAGGCACGCGTGGGTGAATGGGTGATCGCCATCGGCGCACCGTTCGGGCTCGACAACACCGTGACCTCCGGCATCATCAGCGCTAAGGGTCGCACCTTACCCGGTGACTCCTACGTGCCGTTCATCCAGACCGATGCCGCCGTCAACCCGGGCAATTCGGGTGGCCCGTTGTTCAACATGAACGGCGAGGTGATCGGAATCAACTCGCAGATCTTCAGCCGCAGCGGCGGTTTCCAGGGTCTCGCGTTCGCGGTGCCGATCGACGTCGCCCTCAACGTCAAGGACCAGATCCTCAAGACCGGCAAGGTGCAGCACGGCCTGCTCGGCGTCACCATCCAGGAAGTCAATGCGCAGCTCGCCGAGAACTTCGGACTGAAACAGCCTGGCGGTGCGCTGGTGTCGTCAGTGCAGAAGGATGGTCCTGGTGCCAAGGCGGGACTCAAGCCCGGAGACGTCATCCTTAAGTTCAACGGCAAGTCGATCAACCGTTCTGGCGAATTGCCGCCGCTGGTGGCCTCGCTGTCGCCGGGGACGAGTGTGCCGCTCGAGGTATGGCGTGAAGGCAAGCCGATCAGCGTCACCACCACCGTCGGCACGCTCGACGCCGAAAAGGCGGTGGTCGCCAAGAACGAAAAAGACGAAGCGGCAACGGGCGGCAAGCTCGGTGTTGCCGTGCGGCCGCTGACTGCAGACGAGAAGAAGTCCGGGGACATGGCGAATGGCGTGGTGATCGAGAACGTCGGCGGGCCCGCGGCGAAGGCCGGACTGCAGCCGGGGGACGTCATTCTCTCGATCAACAGCACGCCGGTGAATTCGGTCGACGAACTGCGCGCCATCATCGACAAGGCCGGCAAGACGGTCGCGATCCTGGTACAGCGTGACGAGGCCCGGATCTTCGTGCCGGTGACCATCGGCTGACGTTGCATACGCCGAAAACTGCGGCGGCCGACCTCCTCCGGCTGCGGCAGCGCCGGTCCTGCAAGACCGGATGCAACAGGGCGGGCCGCGAGGTCCGCCCTGTTTGCGCGCGTCGCCGGGATCGTGCGCCCTCTCAGAGGCGGAGCAAGCACTGGGACGCACGCCGCGTCGCTCCTGCGGTGGGTCGCAATCGGGGTCGTATGGCTTGGTCAAACGCGCGTTGCGAAGGTGCTGGTCGACCGGCGTCGCTACGCGTCAAGTGACGCCATGCGGCGACACCGCATCCTCCATCATCCCTTGCACCGGAGCACGCCGGCACTGAGGGCACCGTCGCGGATCAGTCGGCGGCGGCTCAATCCGCTATGAAGTGCCCCGACTTGCCGCCCTTCTTCTCGAGCAGTCGAATGCCTTCGATGTGCATCGCCCGATCAACTGCCTTGCACATGTCGTAGATGGTGAGCAATCCCACGCTCGCGGCCGTCAGCGCCTCCATCTCCACGCCGGTGGGGCCGACGGTTTCGGCCGTGACTTCGATCCGCACGGCATGCACCTCGGCATCGAGCGCAAATTCCACGGCAAGGCGCGTGAGGCCCAGCGGATGACACAGCGGAATGAGCTCGGCGGTGCGCTTGGCTGCCTGGATGGCGGCAATCCGTGCGACGCCGAGCACGTCCCCCTTGTCTAAGGCGCCTCCGGCGATGCGCGCAAAGGTGGCGGACTGCATGCGAATCGATCCGCCGGCGCGCGCCACGCGGCGCGTCGCGGGCTTGGCGCCGACGTCGACCATGTGCGCCTGACCGTCGGCGTCGAAGTGCGTAAAATGAGCTTCAGGCGCGTCTGCGGCAGGATCGCCTCCCGCGCGCTGCGCGCCCGCGGCTGCTCGCCGCCGGACGGTGCGATGGTTCGTGGACTTGGTGGGAGTCTTGGCCATGAAGGTCCCCAATGCCGACCGCGAAAGCGATCGTCCTGCGGATGCCGGTTTCCTTCGCCGGCAGCCCCAGGCCGCGCGCGTCGGTACGATCTGAACTTCGCAATCGGCGGCGCATCTTAGCACCGCCAGACGCGGATTCCTTGCCATGACGGACATGCAACCTTCACTACCCTGCCAGGCAGGCGGTAGGCTCACCAACCCAAGCTTCCGGCGCGGCCTCGCGTCGTTGCTGTGCGTCGCCCTCACGATGCAGCCGCTCGCGCTGGCGCGGGCGCAAACCAGCCGCCTGCCCGACCTCGGCGACGAATCGCAGTCGCTCATCACCCCGGTGCAAGAGCGCAAGATGGGCGAAGGCGTCGTGCGTCAGATTCGTGGTGCGGGCGCCTACCTCGACGACCCCGAGGTCAACGACTACCTAAACCTGCTCGGCCAGCGGCTGGTTGCGGCAGTGCCATCGGGCCAGGCGGATTTCGAGTTCTTTGCCGTCGCCGATCCGTCGATCAATGCGTTCGCCCTGCCGGGCGGCTTCGTTGGCGTCAACAGCGGCCTCATCGTGCTCGCCCAGACCGAGTCGCAGCTCGCCTCCGTGCTGGCCCACGAGATCAGTCACGTCACCCAGCATCACCTCACGCGCGCGGTAGCCGGCCAGCAACGCTCGATGCTTTATTCGCTGGCCGCACTGGCGGTCGCGCTCGCCGCGGCACGCTCCGGTGGCTCGTCGAGCGGACAGGCTGCGTCCGCTGCCATTGCCAGCGCGCAGGCGTTGGCCATCCAGAGTCAGATCAACTACACCCGCGAGCACGAATACGAGGCCGACCGCATCGGCTTCCAGCGTCTGGAGGCGGCAGGCTTCGACGTCAATGGGATGGCGACCTTCATGGAGCGCTTGCAGAAAACCACCCGGTTCGCCGACGCCGCCGCACCCACGTATCTCCGCACCCACCCGGTGACATACGAGCGCATCGCCGAAGCGCAGGCGCGCGCGCATGACAAGCCCTACCGCCAGGTCGCCGACTCCCTGGACTTCCACATGGTGCGCGCGTTGCTGCGCAGCTACGTCGGCACGCCGAAAGAGGCTGTCGATTTCTTCCGGGACGCGCTTGCCGAGCGCAAGTACAACAATGAGGTGGCCACCCGCTATGGACTGGTCGCGTCGTTGCTGCGCGCCAGCGAGTTCGATCGCGCCAAGGCTGAGCTCGCTGCCTTAGAGAAGAAGGCGCCGCCGCACCCGATGATCGAGGCGATGGCCGGGCATGTGCTGATGGAATCGGGCGACATTCCCGGTGCGCTCAACCGCTTCGAAAGCGCCCTGCAGCGTTACCCGAACAAGATGCAGCTGGTATACGACTACCCTGAAACGTTGCTCAAGGCCGGACGAGCGCGCGATGCCGCGGCGTTCCTGGAGCGCGAGCTGGCGCGGTTCCCCAGCGACGGCCGGTTGCATCGCCTGGCTGCGAGGACCTATGCGGCGCTTGGCAACATGACCCGGCAACATCTGCACCAAGGTGAGCTCTACGCGTGGCAGGGTGATCTCAAGGGCGCGATCACCCAACTCGAGCTCGCGGCCAAGGCCCGGGATGGCGACTTCTACGTCATGTCGGTGATCGACACACGCCTCAAGGCGCTACGCCGCGACCTCGCGGACGAGAAGGCGCTGGCCAGGAACGGGTAGCTCGCCGTTGGCAGGAGGGCTCGATCCGATCGATCCGATCGAACCCCTCTCGTGCCGGTCACCCGATCCTCGCGCGTCGCGGCAAGGACAGCGACGCGATGTCCCCCTCCCTGTCGAGAATGGCAGCTGGGCCCTCGGGCCCGCCCGGCATATGTTTTTGCGAAAGCGCGGACGGACGGCCATTCGACGCATGTCGGTTCGGCAGATTTTCACCCCCGGGGGGAACCATGAAGGTGCTGGTCATCGACGATCACCCGCTGGTCGCGGAAGCGCTTGGGCAGCTCCTGCCGCAGGTCGAAACGGATGTTGTGCTGTGCGCGGCTGGCGATCCCGTCGCCGCCGTCGAGTTCCTCGACAACGAGCCCGACATCGCGCTCATCCTCCTCGATCTCGCCCTGCCCGGCGCCCGCGGCTTCGACTTCCTCGCGGATCTCATCCTCGACTATCCGGGCATTCCGATCGTGGTCCTGTCCGCGACCCACGACGACGCGACCGTCAACGCCGCGCTTGCCGCCGGCGCCCGGGGATTCATTCCGAAGACCGTGCACTCGAGCGTTTTGATCGAAGGCGTACGCGACGCTCTGCAGGGCGCGCGCGTAGTGCGGCTGCAAACCGCTACACCCGCCAGCGGCGACGGTGTCGCTATCGGATCGCACGCGCTCGGGCTCACGCCCCGCCAGGTGGACGTGCTGAAGCTGCTCGTCGAGGGTAAGCCCAACAAGATCATCTGTCGCGACCTGCGCCTGTCGGAGGGCACGGTCAAGGTACACGTGAGTGCGATCCTCAGGGCGTTGCGGGTGCAGTCACGCACCCAGGCCGTTGCGGAGCTCGCGCGCCGCGGCATCCATTCGGCGGCCATCAGCGCACGTCGCTAACGGTGACCGCCATGCTGGGGCGCCAGGCGATTGCGCCGGCAGTGCTGGTGCGGGCACGCGCCGACCAGGTCGCGACGCTCTACGGCCAGTGGCATCGCACCACGCAGTCGATGGCCTTCGGGGTGGTGCTGCTCTGCACGGTGCTATGGCAAGAAGCCGCTGCGCTCGGCATCGCGGCCTGGATCGCGGCCATCGTTGCCAACCAGGGCTGGCGTGGCGCGCTCGTTGCGGCGTACCGCCGAATCGCGCCTGGGCCCGAGCGTGCCGCGCGATGGGGCGCGTACTGGACCGTCGGGTCCACAGTCGCGGGCGCGCTCTGGGGCGTGGCGGCGATCGGGATGTTTCCCGCCTCGGCTGCGCACCAGGCTTTGCTCATCGTCTGCCTCTTCGGCGTCGTGCTCGGCGGCCTCAATCTCACCGCCGTCTACAAGCCCGCCTTCTACGGCTTCGTCTGCGCCGCACTCGTGCCTCTCATCGCTCGGGTCGGCTGGGAAGGCGACGAAGTCCATCTGTTCACTGCACTCGTGATGGGCGTCGTGCTCGCGTTCGTCCTGACCTACGGGCACCGACTGAACGACCTCCTGACCCAGTCCCTGGCCATGCGCTACGAGAACACCGATCTCATCGCCGCGCTGACCGCGCAGACTGAAGCGGCGGAAGCCGCACGTGCGGCCGCGGAAACGGCCAACCGCGCCAAAAGCCAGTTCCTCGCCGCCGCGAGCCACGATCTGCGCCAGCCGCTGCACGCCATGGGCCTCTTCGCAGCGGCATTGGCGGGGCGGGTGCGCGATCCGGGCGTAACCCCGCTCGTGCAAAGTATCCACGCATCAGTGGAGGCGCTCGAAGGCTTGTTCTCGCAACTTTTAGACCTTTCGCGCCTTGAGGCCGGCGCCCTGACGCCTGATATCTCGGCCATTGCGTTGCAGCCAATCTTCGACCGGATTGCCCGGGACCTCGAAACCCAGGCGAGCGCGGCGGGCCTCGTCCTGCGGATCCACGCGACGCCGGCAGTCGTACTCACCGATCAACTACTGCTCGAACGGATCCTGCGCAACCTCGTCGCCAACGCGCTGCGCTATACACCAACTGGCGGTGTGGTCGTTGGTGCCCGCCGGCGGGGCTCGACCGTGCGCATCGACGTGGTCGACACCGGCATCGGCATTGCGCCCACCGATCGCGCGCGCATCTTCGAGGAGTTCGTTCAGGTCGAAGGTGCGGCGGGCCGGATGCGGCGCGGTCACGGCATGGGGCTTGGTCTTGCCATCGTCCGGCGATTGGCGACGCTCCTCGAGCATCGGGTCGAGGTTGCGTCGACGCCGGGCCGTGGTTCACGGTTTTCGGTGCACCTGGACCGCGCTCCCACCCATCGCCTGCGCCAACACCCCGCGGACTGTGCGCGGGCGAGCCACGCCATGGAAACAACCGATCAAGCGTTGTTCGCCCGGCGCCGGTTCGTGGTGATCGACGACGATCCGGGTGTGACGGGGGCGATGACCGCGCTGTTCGAAACCTGGGGGGCGGACGTCGTGGCGGCAGGCACGGTCGACGAGGCCCTTCAGCACCTCGCGGAATGCGGCGCCGACCCTCGTGTCGACCTTCTCGTGGTCGATCTGCGCCTCGGCGAAGGCGCCTCTGGCATCGACGCCGTCACTCGCATGCGGCACAGCCTGAACCGGACGATCGCGGCCCTGATCGTGTCGGGTGACACGTCCGATGACGCGGCGGGCGAGGCCGCCACGGCAGGCATCGCGCTGCTTCACAAACCGGTGATGGCGATGACCCTGCGGCATGCAGCCGAAGCGGCGCTTGCCGTCGGCGGCCCCGTCTGCGAGCGGGTCGCCGCGATGTGACCGGCCGACTCCGCCCTGCATGCCGGAGGCCCGGGCACGCCGCGCCGTGCCCGGCTGGTGCGTCAGGCCAGGAACCCCAGGTCGCTCGCCGCGAAGCGGCCGATGTTCGGGAAGAGGTAGGGCAAGTCGCTGCTCGCCACCCCAAACCACTTGGCAAGGGTCGAACCAATCTGGTCCACCGCCGTGGTTGGAATCCATACCCCGTTGCTGCCCGTATCGTCGTTGCCCTTCACGACAAGCTGCGGGAAGGTGCCGTACATGTCCCCGCCGCGCACGGCCCCGCCCACGACGATGTGATGCCCTCCCCATGCGTGGTCCGTGCCCGCGTTGGAGTTACCCACCAACGTGCGTGAAAAGTCCGAGGCGGTAAACGCCGTCACGTTGCTGGCGACGCCAGCGGCCACGGTGTAGTCGTAGAACGCCTTCATCGCCGGGGCGAGCTGGCCGTATAGGGTCGCCTGGTTGGTGAGTAGGGCCGAATGGCTGTCGAACCCGCCGAGGCCTACGAAGAAGAACTGCCGCTTCACACCGAGTGTCTGCCGGGCATCGATCAGGCGCGCGATCTGTTTCAGCTGCTGGGCGAGGCTAGTGCTGAGGGTGCCGAATGCGGTGCTGATCGCGCTAGGCAGTGTCGCCGTCAGGATAGGGTTGGCGACCGCGGCGGAGGCTAGCGCGTACTCCATCACCGAAGCCCCGCTGTCGGCCACCATGTTGAACGGATTGGTGTTGAGCAAGGCGGTCAGCGCATTTACCCGCGCCGTGGATACGGCGTCGGTACCCTGCCCGGTCAGCGACACGCCACCTGTCGTTGGCACCACGAACGGCGCGGTGGTCACGCCCTGCGCCATCAGCTGATTCCCGGCCGCGGAAATCGCCGTCGGCAGCTTCGCGCCACTGTTGGTGGCGACCAGTTTGTCGGCGGCACGCCCGCCCCAGCCTGAGCGGATGGCGGCGCTCGGCAGGAACCCTTGCCAGAGCGACTGCTGGTCGCTATGCGAGAAGAGATTAGGCGGCCGGTTCACGTTGCTGGTGTACTCGGCCTTGGTGATCGGCGCCACCAGCGTGCCGGCGTTGACGATCAGCGCCAGCTTGCCGCCATCGTAGAGCGGCTTCAGGCTGGTGAACGCGGGATGGAAGCCATAGCGCTTGCCTCCCTGGCGCGACGCGGTGAACGGCAACACCTCGGCCGAGGTCAGGGCGACGTTGCTGGTCGCGGTGCGCACGGCGGCGTACTGCGCGTAGTCGTCGATCGGCACGATCAGGTTGTTGCTGTCGTTGCCCCCGAACAGGAAGACGCAGACCAGTGCCTTGTAGTCGCTCAAGGCCTGGGCTTGCGCGCTTTGCACACCCCACCGGCCGAGCGTGCCGGCGAGTGCGCTCGCTGTCAGCGCACCGGTCGATCCAAGAAATCCGCGGCGCGATAGGCTCATGTCAATGCTGGACCTGAAATTGGTAGGAGGACGCCATCAGGTACACCGCCATGCGGGCACGGTTGGGACGGTCGGTGACCGGCACCGCCACCACCGCCTGGGCGATGATGTCGCGCGCCGAGCTGGGTAGCTGGCCACCGAGCAGAACCTGGTTGATCCGGTCGACCATGGCAGCGGGTTGATCGGCCAGCGCCTCGAACTGCTGGGTATTGAGCTTCGTGCCGGTGGGATTCGGGACGGTGTTGTCGGCGTTGATGCCGCTGTACACCAGGGTGTAGACCAGGTTGGTGCGAGCGATCGCGCTGTTCGAGTTGTGGATGCCAAACTCGGGGGCGAGCACCGCCGTGCCCGGCAAGGTGTAATCGGGCGGGAAGAAGTTGAACACCGTCGGTGAAGAAAAGGGCCGCTCCGACAGCGTCGACGTGCGGTTGGCGAGGTCGTAGCCGTCGGTGGTACCGGCAAGCGCGCGGATCATTGCGGTCACCATCAGCACCGGCTCGCGCAACGAGCCGAACGCGGGATCGGGGGTCGAATCACCGCGCGCCTCGGGATCGAGCAGGATCGCCCGCACCATTGCCTTCATGTCGCCCCGCACGCCCAGGCCGTTGTCATTGAACTTGGCGGCCACGCGCGCAACGTACGCCGGGCTCGGATTGCCGGTCACGAGCTTTTGGATGAGCGCCTTGCCGATAAACGGCCCGACGTTGGGGTGCATGACGATGTTACGCACGGCGGCGGCGAGGTCTTGCTGGATGGTCTGGTTCGGCGGCAGAGTGACGCCGGAGAGCAAGGTCTTGGTGCCGGTGTCGTGGCCGCTTGGATAAGGCGCCATCGGGGCCGCATAGAACGCCGGATTCTTTTTGGTCGGCACGCTGCCGTCCGCGCTGGCGTAGGTCCAGCCGGTGAATACCCGCGCCAGCTCCTTGATCGTGGTCTGGTCGTAGGTGGGGATTTCCGCGCCCTGGGCATCGAGTCGGGAAGTGCCGTCGGCGTTGAGCTCGACCACCCCGATGGCGAAGAGCTGCATGATCTCGCGGGCGTAGTTCTCGTTCGGTACCCGTCCGGTCGCGGAATTGGGCTTGTCGTTGTTCACCATGTCGAGATAGTTGCCCATCGTCGGCGACAACGTCACCCGATTGAGAAGGCTCTCGAAATTGCCAAAGGCTTCCTCGAACAGGATGTTCTGGTAGCGGGCCATTGGATACGCGACGAAGAGGTCCGACTCGGTGGTCGATACCACGTGGATCTGCGCCAGGGCCCAGGCCACCCGCTGGCGGAGCTGGTCGGGCTTGCTCGCGGCGTTGGTGAAGAAGTCCCGCGCCATGCCCGTCGGCGTCAGATGGTCGCGATAACAGATGAACTGCGGCGAGCTGGCGGGGTAGTTGACGCCGTTGGCATCCTGCTGGCCGCAATCGACCGTGGCACGGAGCTGGATGCGGTTGTACTTGCTGTCCGGGTAGCCGGACATCGGCTGCAGCAACTGATCGTCGATCCACGCGCCCAGGCCCATGGACTTCACCCGCGCGGCCTCGGCCTGGGTGGGACCGAACGTTGCCTGGTTGAGGAACCGCCAGATGTCGGCGTCCGTGGCCACGTTCACACCTTCCGGCGGGGTCGAGTTGCTGAACACGTAGTACGCCGTACCCTCCTCGGCAAACCACGGCCACGTGGCGTTGACATAATCGCGCTCTGCTGCGCTGGTGGTGTAGAAATGCGCGCCGGTGCGGGTGTTGTAGAAGCGATAGAGCGGTGTGCGTGCGGTGCCCTCTCCCGGCGCCAGCCAATACGCGGGACCTTCGAAGGTCAGCTCCGGGTAATGAGCGATGACGTAGTCCTTCTCGTCGGTCGACGCGGTATAGAAGTGGGTGCCGGTCTGCGTATTGAAGAAGCGATACACGGGAGAGGTGGCGGGTACGGCCTGCGGAAACGCCCAGAACACCGGCCCCTCGTACACGAAACCCGCGTAACGCAGCATCACGTCGTCGCGCTCGGTCGCCGAGATCGTGTAGAAGTGCGTGCCCTTGGCCGTGTTGTAGAAGCGATAGACGGGCGAGGCATCGGCCCAGGCCGGCGCCGTGAACGCCATGAACGCGAGGGCGCCGAGGCAACGGAAGCCCGTACCGAGCAGTGCGCCCACGTGTCGCGCCCCATGCATAACCCGAGACTGCATCGCCGGCCTCCCGCGTCGCGCGAAGTTGCTATTCGTGGTCCTGCCCAGCAGCCTGCATACGGCTACTCCGCGGATCGCACCAGGCCTCTGCCAGGTGGTTCCGGCGTGTCATTATCAAGTCATACATGCCGTGTTTCAATGCCGTTTGTCAGTTTTCAACTAAATGTCTGGCAATTTCTGAAGTCTTATGCCTACGGAATAACCGCTCCCTGGCTCCATCCGACGTCTCCGAAACGTCGATCCGCCGACTTCGAACGGAACAGCTCGACCGACCTCACCCCGACTCTCGCGTCGTGACGTGGGGATAGCAATCCCGATCGCGTCGGCGCGGGCGATGGCCAGGCAACGTCGCCACCCGCGCCGCCCGCGCTCAGCCGTTACCGGGAGCGTGGTGACGACCCTTCATCCGCTCCCGGAAACCCTCCATCCGGGCAAGGCGCGCGCTGATGGCATCGCGCACGATCGCCTTCTGCTCCGGCGAGAGCATGGCGTAGACATTGAGCCAGTGGTTTCGAGCGGCGACCCGTTGCGGAATGTTCTGCTGGAGCACCTGATCCTCCATCGCTGCGATCGCGACGAGATCCGGCGCAGGCTTGGCGAGCTCGGCTTGCAACGCTGTCTTCAGCTGCTGGCGATTGGCACGGATACTGTCGAATGCAGCCCTGCTCTGGGCGACGGCGGCATCCCAGGCCTGCTGTTGCGAAGTGTTGAGGTTGAGGCTCGCCTTGGTGGCGAGGAGCGTCCGGGCCACCAGGTCCTCCCCACCACCGCCATCATGCCCGCCGCGAGGGCCGGGCTGCGCGCCAGCGTGTGCGGTCAATCCGAGGGCGGCGATGGCGGCGAGCGTGGCAAGGGTTCGCCGAATACGGGGGGTGGCACGCGGGATGTCAGGGCGGTTCATGGGTGATCCTTTCGAGTCGTTGATGGAAGCCGGCCACGTGCCGGGATTCTGTAACGTTGGAGTCGATCGTACGCGGGGGTTTCCGCACCGACCCCGCCGGTTTGCAACCAGGCGTTGCAGCAGGTCCGTGGCGTTACATTTCCTTACAGGTTCGTGCACCATGGCCCTGTTCGCCGAGTTACATCGATTCATGAGCACGCGCCCAAGTCCGATTTCGACCAAGATCCTCGTCGTCGATGACGACGTGCGCCTACGCGACCTCTTGTCGCGCTACCTCACCGAACAGGAGTTCCAGGTGGCGACCCTGCCGGACGCGCGCGACCTCGACCGCAAACTGCAGCGGGATCCACCGCACCTCGTGGTACTCGATCTCATGCTTCCCGGCGAGGACGGGCTCGCGGTGTGCCGCCGCCTGCGCGCCGCTGGCGAAGACGTGCCGATCATTATGCTGACCGCCAAGGGCGAGGACGTGGATCGCATCATCGGCCTCGAGATGGGCGCGGACGACTATCTCGCCAAGCCGTTCAACCCGCGCGAGCTCGTGGCACGGATCCAGGCGGTGCTGCGTCGTCAACGCGAGCATCGCGCGCCGGGCGGCGCAGCCCGCGAAGGCCGCGTACCATTCGGGCCGTTCGAGCTCGATCTCGCTGCCCGCACCCTGCGCGACGCCACCCGCACGATTCATCTCAGCACAGGCGAGTTCGCTCTCGTCAGGGTATTCGTGGCGCATCCCGGCCAGCCTCTCGCCCGCGAGAAGCTCATGATGCTCGCCCGCGGCCGCGATCACGACGCCTTCGACCGGGCCATCGACGTACAGGTGTCGCGGTTGCGCAAGCTGATCGAGCCCGACGCCGCCAACCCGCGATTCATCCAGACGGTGTGGGGATTCGGCTACATGTTTGTGCCAGGTAGCAGCGGGCCGGCCAGCGGGCCCGCTGCCCACTCGTGAGCCTCTGGCCACGCTCGCTGTTCGGCCGCCTGTCGCTGCTGCTGCTAGGGTTCGCGGTCATCGCGCTGGTCGTGACCATCCTGATCTTCCGCCAGGATCGCGCGGCGCTGCTCGCGCGGCACTACGGCGACAGCATGATCGTGCGGCTGCAGGCCGTGCGCGCCGCCTTGGAGGCCGTCGGGCCGGGTGATCGACGCGACACGCTGCGACGGATCGGGCGCGAGTACGACCTGCGCATCGTCCCGGAGCTCGATCGCGGCATGACTGGCGCCCCCACGGTTCCCCCGGTCATGGCGGCATTGCTGTCGCGGCTGCAGTCTGAACTGGGCGAGGGAACGCAGGTGCGGGTGCAACCGCGCTTGCAGCTCCTTTGGGTGCGAATCACGGCAGGCGACGCCGCCTACTGGGTGGCTTTCCCGTTACCCAATCGGCCCCAGGCCGAGGACATGCCGTCGCGCGCCGCGCTGTGGAGCGCGATAGTGGCGGCTTGCCTGCTCGTGACCGCGTTCGTGTTCGCACGCTATCTCGCCCGACCGCTGCGCGAGCTCAATACCGCCTTAGTCGCGGTCGGTCGAGGCGAGTCACCCGAGCCCCTTCCCGAAGCCGGTCCCTCGGAGATCGCCAGTCTCAATCACGGCTTCAATCGCATGCTCCGCAACCTGCGCCAGGTCGAGCACGACCGGGCCCTGCTTCTGGCCGGCGTGTCCCACGATCTGCGGACGCCGCTCGCACGACTGCGGCTTGGGCTCGAGATCAGTGTCAAGGACGAGGCCAGCAAACGCGGGCTGGCCGACGACATCGCGGAGATGGACCGGATAATCGGCCAGTTCCTCGACTTCGCGCGCAACGACCAGGAGCTGCCGGTCGTGGCCCAGGATCCGAACGGCATCGTTGCGGCAACGGTGGAGCGCTACGCGCGTGCGGGCCATGACGTGCGCTTCGTGCCAGGCCCCGCGGTGGAGGTGCGCCTGCGGGCGACGTCCTTCGCACGCCTGCTCGCCAACCTGATCGACAACGCGCTCGCGTACGGAGCGCCACCGGTGGAAGCGCGGACGTCAGCGACCCGCGACGATTTCGTGGTCGAGGTCATCGACCACGGCGCCGGCATTGCCGAGGGCGACGTGGAGCGCCTGAAGCAGCCCTTCACCCGTGCCTCCGCGGCGCGCGCCAATTCGGCGGGCATCGCCGGGGCGGGTCTTGGTCTTGCGATCGTCGAGCGCATCGCCCGTCAACACGCGGGGCGCTTCAGCCTCGGAAAGCACCCGGGTGGCGGCACGGTAGCGCGGGTGGAAATTCCGCTGGGGTCCGGTTCGCTGGGCAGTCGGTGAAGTCATGGAGCAGTCGCTGAAGTCCTGGAGCCGTTCGACGATGCCCTAACGGATGCGTGCGCCGACCCCTGCCGCCGGCGCGTGCATATCGTGGCGGCAGGTCGATCGATGCGAAAGCAAGGTCGAATCATGCGCAGGCAACCCGCGACTCCGACCGGGTACATTGCGGCGCGACCACGGGGATCGGCAGCCACTGCGCGCGTCGCTCATGGACCGCTGTTGTCTTCCATCGGCACCAGCGAGGCGACCGCGGACGCCGCGATGCCCTCGCCGCGACCGGTGAAGCCAAGGTGTTCGGTGGTCGTCGCCTTGACACTGATCACCCTGATGTCGCAGCCCAGGTCGCGCGCGATGTTGGCGCGCATCGCCGGCACGTGTGGCGCGACGCGCGGCGCCTGGGCGATAAGGGTCGCATCGACATTGCCGATCAAATAGCGCTCGACGGTGACGAGCCCCGCGACATGACGCAGGAGCGCGCGGCTGTCGGCGCCCATCCAGCGCGCATCGGTGTCGGGAAAATGCATGCCGATATCGCCCAATGCCAGGGCGCCCAGTAACGCATCGCAGATGGCGTGCAGCAGGACGTCGGCATCCGAGTGGCCGTCGAGGCCCCGCTCGCAGGCGATCTCCACACCGCCCAGCACCAGCCGCCGACCGGCCACCAGCGCGTGCACATCGAATCCCTGCCCTATCCTAGCCGTACGCATGCGATCCGCCTTTCAATGCGGTGGTTCAAGTCCCGCGACCTGCATCGCCAGGATCGCCGCGGCGAGAGCGAGATCGGCAGGATAGGTCACCTGGATGTTCTGGGTACTACCCGGCACGAGGCGCGGCAGCGCACAACCGCCGCCTGCCGCCAACAGCTCGACCGCCTGGGCCTCGTCGGTGACGTCGGCGGCCGCCGGCAAGGCCAGGGCGCGCTGCAGTACACCCCACCGGAACACCTGGGGTGTCTGCGCCTGCCACAGGCGAGCACGCGCCTCGGTGCGATGCACGCGCGGCGGATCATTGCCATCGGTGCGCTTCAGCGTGTCGGCGACCGGTACCGCCAGCAGGGCACCGACCGGGTCGTTTGCAACTGCCGTCATCAGACGGCGCAGGGTCTCCACCGGCACGCAGGGCCGGGCCGCATCGTGCACGAGCAACCAGTCCATCGCGCCGAGCTGCGGGGCAAGCGCGTGCGCGGCATTGCGGACCGTCGCAGCGCGGGTCGGCCCACCGCACGGTAGCACCGCCACTGGCTCGCCGAAGGCTGCAAGGGCACGCCGGACGTGCGCATCCTCGTCGGTCACCACCACGTACAGGCGCTCGAACGTCAGTGCCGTGAGCAGCCGCTGCACGGTGCGCGCGAGCAGCGGCATACCGTCGAGGTCGACATACTGCCTCGGCAGCGCCCCGCCGGCGCGGGTACCGCTGCCAGCCGCCGGAACCAAACCGATCAGGCGCAGGATGACCACCCGCGTGCATGACGGCGGCAATCAGATGAGCAGCGCAATGCGTTCCTCGTCGAGTGGCTCGAAGCCGAGGCGCGCATAAAACCGCCACGCGTCGGCATTGTCGCGGTGACAGGCCGAGTCGACGCGCGACACACCCTCGGCAGCGAGCACCTCGACCAGGGCCGTGAGCATCGCCGTGCCGACACCACGCCCGGTCCACTCGCGGCGCACGTTCACGTCGTCGAGCTTGGCGACCAGCGTGCCGCGCGAGGTGGAGATCGCGTAGCACGCCACGCAGGTACCGACCACGCGCCGTACGCCGTCGTCGTTTGCATAGGCAAGCCACACGAAGCCGAGCTCGGGCCGCGCCAGGAAGAGCCGCAGCGCGGCATCGAGCGCGGGCTCGCCGCCGTCGCCGTATGCCGTGCTCGACGCCAGATAGTGCGTGTCGGCCACGAGGAACTCGGCGAGCAGTGCCTGGGCGTCGGCACGCGTAGCGGTGGTCATCCGCTCGCATTCGATCGGACCGGCAGGGGCCCCGTCGGCGGCGGTCACGGTTGCGCGCCTTCGACAAGGAGCGAGGCGAGCGCTTCGCGAATCCGCGCCGGGATTCTCACCGGACGCTGGCTCGCGCGCTCGACCCACACGTGCACGAAATGGCCATCGGCAGCCGCGTCGTCCTCGGTGGCGCGAAACAGTCCGATCTCGTAGCGCACCGACGCGTTGCCGAGGTGCGCAACCCGCATCCCGGCGTCCACCACGTCCGGAAAGGAAAGCGACTTGCGAAAGCGGCAGAAGGTCTCGACCACTAAGCCGACCACGTCCGCGGCCTGGATGTCGAGCCCACCGGCGTGGATCAGGTGGGCGTTCACCACCGTGTCGAAGTAGGCGTAGTAGGTCACGTTGTTGACATGGCCGTACTGGTCGTTGTCGGCCCAGCGAGTCGGGATTGCCAGGAAGTGGCGATAGCTCGACCGATTAGGCACGATCCCGCGGCGATCGGTTGGGTCGGCGGCGTTCAACGCGTTCGCAAACGAGGGTCGATCGGTCCGGTTCACGCTACGCGCGCTGCGGCGGGCGCGGCCATGCGCGCGTCCAAGAGCTCGATCCAGTGCCGCACCGGCAGGTTGGTGCCGCCGGCCAAATGGGTCATGCAGCCGATGTTGGCGCTGGCGATGAGTTCGGGAGCGCCCGCCTCGAGCGCCGCCAGCTTGTTGGCCTTGAGGGCATTGGCGATTTCGGGTTGCAGAATGGAATAGGTGCCCGCCGAGCCGCAGCACAGGTGCTTGTTGGCGACCGGCGTCAGTGCGTAGCCCATTGCCGTCAGCAGCTTTTCCACCGTGCCGCCGAGCCGCATACCGTGCTGCAGGGTGCAGGGTGGGTGGAAGGCCACGCGCACCGCACCATGCTCGGGGCCGACCAAGGGCTCGATCCGCGCCCACTCTGCGGTGATCACCTCCACCGGGTCGCGGGCCAGCGCGCCGATACGCGCCGCGCGCTCCGCATACACCGGGTCCTGCGCGAAATGGTGGCCGTAGTCCTTGACCATGACCCCGCATCCGCTGGCCGTGACCAGGATCGCCTCGGCACCCTGCTCGACATGTCGCCACCAGGTGTCAATGTTGCGCCTCATCATGGCCCGGGCTTCGTGCTCGGCATCCATGTGATGCGGCAATGCACCGCAACAACCACTCGCCGACACGCGCAGCAAGGAAATGCCGAGGCGATCCAGGATGCGGGCGGCGGCGGCGTCGATGTTGGGGGCGAGCGAGGGCTGCACGCAGCTGTCCAGCGCGATCATCCGGCGGACGTGACGCGGCGGCGGCCAGGTCCCCTCCGGAAGTGCCTTTGGGATCCGGGCGCGAAGCTCCGCGGGCAGCAACCCGCGTACGGTGCGACCGAGCTTCAGCGCAGTTCCGAACACCGAGGGCGCCAGCAGCGCGCGTCGCAGCCCCCAGCGCCGGGCCTGGTCGGCCGGGGTGCGGCCGACTTTGCGGTCGACGACGGCGCGGCCGATGTCCAGCAGTCGTCCGTATTGCACACCGGAAGGACAGGTCGTCTCGCAACTGCGGCACGTCAGGCAGCGATCGAGGTGCAGCTGCGTGGTGCGGGTCACTTCCGCGCCTTCGAGCACCTGCTTCATCAGGTAGATCCGGCCGCGCGGCCCGTCGAGCTCGTCGCCCAGCAGCTGGTAGGTCGGGCAGGTGGCCGTGCAAAATCCGCAATGCACACAGCTACGCAGAATGGCGTCGGCTTCCTTGCCTTCGGGGGTGTCGCGGATGAAATCGGCGAGAGCAGTCTGCATCCGGTTACAAGGTCCGATAGAGACGACCGCGATTGAGGATGCCCACCGGATCGAACGTCGCCTTGATGCGGCGATGGATTGCCAGGAGGGCATCCGGAAGGGGGGTGAAAACGCCGGGTGACTTGTCCACGGCGCGAAACAGCGTGGCGTGCCCGCCTTGCTCGGCCGCGACGCGGCGTAGCTTGATAGGGTCCACGGACGCGTCGCCGGCGACCCATCGCAGCGCCCCACCCCATTCGATGAGCGCACCACCGGTGAAGTCGACAACAGGCGCGGTGGAACGTACCGACATTCGCCACAGCGTAGGTGCTGATGCGAAGAAAGGCGCAGTCTGGTCGCGCACCGACCGCCAGAACGAGACGGCATCGGCGACGTCCTCGCCGCCAAGAGTCTGCGCGGCCGCCACGACCGCCGGCTGCGCACCCGAAAGCCGCACCCACAGCCGATCACCGTGATGACAGGTGGCGGAGATCGGCATCGGGGTCGCGCTCCAGGCATTCATGCGGGCAATGGCGTCGGCGGTTCCCAGTTCGAAGGCGAGAGTGCGCTCGACCCGTGGCAACGGCAGGCACTTGAGCGACAGATCGAGCAGCACACCCAACGTACCCAGGGCCCCCGCCATGAGACGCGAAACGTCGAAGCCGGCGACATTCTTCATCACCCGGCCGCCGAACGTGAGGTCTTCGCCCTTGCCATCGAGGATGCGCACGCCCAGGACGAAATCCCGTACCGCCCCCGCATAGGGCCGGCGCGGTCCCGACAGCCCGCTTGCCACCGTGCCGCCGATCGTCGCCCCAGCGCCAAAATGCGGCGGCTCGAACGCGAGCACCTGGCCATGCTCCGCCATCGCGCGCTCCAGATGGTCCAGAGGGGTGCCGGCGCGCACCGTGATCACGAGCTCGGTCGGGTCGTAGTCGACGATGCCAGCGTAATCCGTCGTATCGAGGCGCTCGCCCAGCGGCGCCTCGCCATAGAAATCCTTCGTTCCACCGCCGCGGATGTGCAGCGGTATGGCAGCCGCCGCGGCCTCGCGGATGCGCGCCTGCCAATCCGCAACGATGGGTTCGTCGGTCATGCGCCTGAAGCGGTAGCTCGCGCCTCGAGCTTGTCGCGGTAGACAAGCCGTGGCTCGTCGGCCTCGATGACATCGGTCTCCGCGAGGGCGGCGGTCTCCCATTCGCGCAGCAGGGGATGCGCGAGCAGCGCCTGGAGATAGGCGCCTGCGTCGCCCGAGGGCGTCACACCGTACGTCCGGAAGCGGAAAGCGACGGGCGCATAAAACGCATCGACCAGGGTGAACGCCCCGCACAGGAAATCGCCCTCCGCACCACGCCGCTGTTCAAAGCGTTGCCTACCGTCGGTCCAGAGCTCGATCACTCGTTCCACGTCCGCGCGCAGCTCCACCGACCATGGTCGCACGTCCAGGCGCTCTCGGATGCACATCGTCATCTCCATCCGTAGCGCAGTGAATCCGGAATGCATTTCGGCGCTCGCGCAGCGGGCGAATGCGCGCGCAGGCGGATCGGACGGCCACATCTCGGCATGGCGCTCGGCGAGATACTCGGCAATGCCCAAGGAATCCCATATGACCGTCCCACCATCGTGCAGGCACGGCACGCGCGCACTCGGCGAGAACGTTCGGTTCCCGGGATTGTAGCCGCCGACCAGCTGCACCATCGTCTCGCGGAAGGGCTCGCCCGACAGCTTGACGGCCAACCAGCCGCGCAGCGACCACGAGGAGTAGTTCTTGTTGCCGATGTACAGGTTGAGCATGGCGGGAGTTTAGATGGCGATTGGCGATTGGCGATTGGCGATTGGCGATTGGCGATTGGCGGTTGGCGGTTGGTTGAGGTCGCGTCGGCGATTGTGCGGCAGCAGGGGATGAACACAACAATACGCAGTGCCTGACGCCGACCCCGCACCTTCGCCCGGGACGCCGGAGAGATGTGCGCGCCGCCACCGTCCGAAGCGCATCGCCTCCGGGCAGGTCCGCCGAAATCATCCCGCTTTTGGTCGCACGTGCCGACTGTTGCACGCGACACCCACGAGTATGGCCATTCACGGCAAAGCAGGTTGCCGCATGCGGCTTGTGGAAGGCCACGGGCGATGCACCGTTCAATGCGATGTCGGTCGGCCTCCCCGGCTTGCACTCATCGCAAGGGTACCGTCTTGCCCGGATTGAGGATGTTGTGCGGGTCGAGCGCGCGCTTGATCGTGCGCATCACCTCGACCGCGTCGCCGTGCTCCTCCAGCAAGGCATCGAGCTTGTGGACGCCGATGCCGTGCTCCCCGGTGCAGGTCCCACCCATGCGGATGGCGCGCTGCGAAACGTGCCGCGCGATCTCTTCCGCTTTGCTGCGCTCGTCGGGGCGCTTGGGATCGAACAGCACCACCAGATGGAAGTTGCCGTCGCCCACGTGTCCCACGATCGGCGCGGTGAGCCCGGACGCATCGACTTCCGCCTTGGTCTCGAGCAGGCAATCGGCAAGACGCGAGATCGGCACGCATGCATCGGTGGCGAATCCCTGCTTGCCGGGCGCCAGTGCCATCGCCGCATAGTAGGCCGCGTGTCGCGCCTTCCAGAGCCGGGTTCGATCCTCCACCTGGGTGGCCCATTCGAAGTTGCCTCCGCCGAACTCCGCGGTAATCGCCTGCATCTGCTCCGATTGCTCGGCGACCCCGTGCTTGCTCCCATGGAACTCGAAAAAGAGCGTCGGCCGTGGCGCGAATCCTTCGAGCTTGGAGTAACGAATGCACGCGTCCATTTGTACGTCGTCGAGAAGCTCGATGCGCGCCACGGGAATCCCCGTTTGCATCGCCACGATCACCGCGTTGACGGCGCCGGCGAGATCATCGAACTGGCAGACCGCCGCCGCGATCGCCTCGGGCACGCCGTAGAGTCGGAGTTGTACCTCGGTGATGATCCCGAGGGTACCTTCCGAGCCGATGTAGAGCCGGGTGAGATCGTAGCCGGCGCTCGACTTGCGGGCCCGTCCGCCGGTGCGGATGATTTTGCCGTCCGCCGTGACCACCGTAAGGCCGAGCACGTTCTCGCGCATGGTGCCGTAGCGCACCGCGTTCGTCCCCGACGCACGCGTCGACGCCATTCCACCGATGGTGGCGTTGGCGCCAGGGTCGATGGGAAAGAACAGGCCCGTGCCCCTGAGCTCGGAGTTGACCTGCTCGCGGGTGACGCCGGCCTGCACCCGGCAGTCGAGATCCTCGGTATTGATCTCGAGCATACGGTCCATCTGCGAGAGATCGACGCACACCCCGCCGTAGAGCGCGGCGACATGACCCTCGAGCGAGGTGCCAACCCCGAAGGCGATCACCGGCACACGGGCTGCGTGGCACAGCCGCACGATGCCGGCGACTTCCTCGTTGGTGTGCGGAAAGACCACGACATCGGGCAGGGCCGCATCGGCCAGTCCTTCGCCGTGGCTGTGCTGCTCGCGCACCGCATGCGTGGTGACCGCGCGGGCACCGAAGGCGTCGTTGAGACGCGTGACCAGACCGGCGAGGTCCTCGGCAGCGGGACGTCCGTAAGGCGCTGACGATGCGAGCGAGGACGTAGCCGGCGATGCGCCTGTCGGGGAAACGGGGGAGGAAACTGAGGGCGTGCCCATAAGACGGACTCCTAGAACCGTGGCAGCTCGGGATGGGGCACCTGCCCCTGGTGGACACGCATCCGGCCGAACTCGGCGCAGCGATGCAGCGTGGGTACACCTTTACCCGGATTGAGTAATCCACTGGGATCGAACGCGGCCTTCAAACCCAGGAATCGCTCGAGCTCGCTGGGCTTGAACTGGTTGCACATGCCCCGCAGCTTCTCCATGCCGACCCCGTGCTCGCCGGTGATGGTGCCGCCAACCTCAATACAGGCGTCGAGGATGTCGGCGCCGAACGACTCCGCCCGCTCCAATTCGTCCGGCAGGTTGGCGTCGAACATGATCAGCGGGTGCAGGTTGCCGTCACCAGCATGAAATACATTGGCGCAACGCAACCCGTAGTGCTCCGACAGCGCCTCGATGCGCAGCAGCACCTGGGCCAGCGCACGACGCGGAATCGTACCGTCCATGCAGTAATAGTCTGGCGTGATCCGGCCGATCGCCGGGAAGGCCGCCTTGCGCCCCGACCAGAACAGCAGCCGCTCGGCTTCGTCGCGCGACACGCGAACTTCGGTCGCGCCCGCAGCTGCAACGACCCGCTCGATCTCGGCGATGTCGGCGGCCACCTCCTCGGGCGTGCCATCGGCCTCGATGAGCAGCACCGCCTTGGCATCCAAGGGGTAGTGGGCGTGCACGAATTCCTCCACGGCGCGGGTCGCCGGCTGATCCATCATTTCCAGTCCAGCCGGGATGATGCCGGCGGCAATCACGGCGGCCACGGCGTTGCCAGCCTTGGCGATATCGTCGAAGGCGGCGAGCACCACCTGGGCCAGCAACGGACTGGGGGTCAGCTTCACGGTGATCTCGGTGATCACCGCGAGCAGCCCTTCGGAGCCGGTGATCAGCGCGAGCAGGTCGTAGCCGGGACTGTCGAGCGCATCGCCCCCGAGCTCGACCACGTCGCCGGTGATCAGCACGGCGCGGACGCGATAGACGTTGTGCACAGTGAGGCCGTACTTGAGGCAATGCACGCCGCCGGAATTCTCGGCGACGTTGCCGCCGATGGTGCAGGCGATCTGGGACGATGGATCCGGAGCGTAATAGAGACCGTGCATGGCTACAGCCTCTGATATGGCCAGATTGCGCACCCCCGGTTGTACGACCGCCGTGCGGGCGGCTGGGTCGACGGCCAGGATGCGATTGAACTTGGCCATCGACAGCACGATCCCCAGGGCATGCGGCGTCGCCCCGCCCGATAGGCTCGTCCCGGCGCCGCGGGCGACCACGGGAATGCCAGCCCCGTGACAGGCTCGCAAGAGGGCGACGACCTGCGCTTCCGTGTGGGGCAATGCCACCGCGGCAGGCACCGTGCGATAAGCCGACAGGCCATCACATTCGTACGGACGGGTGGCCTCGACCGTGGTGAGCAGCGCCTCTCCAGGGAGAATGGCGGCGAGCTGGGCGTGGAGGGTCGGATCGAGCATGGGAGTCGGCGTGCGCCGCGCGGCCTGCGGTCATGGCGCGCCCCTGACAGCCATTATTTCACACCCGCGGCGTTGCCGTGGCGCCAGGGGTCGGCTGCCACCCGGTGGGTTCGATGCCACTCCGCGCACATGTCCAGTCAAATTCCAGGCATCCACGCTATACAGTCCGGGAACTGTTCCTTAGAATGCGACGCCCTGGAGCCTTGTGCAGCCTCGAACAGGAGATTCGTCATGCGTTTTGTGCCTTCCTTGATCACTACCGTCGTCGCCGGCGCGCTTGCCGCATGCCTAAGCGTGGGACCCGCCGCGGCGCAGACCACCATGAAGATCAACATTTCCCTCGCTCAAAATTCCCATCAGGGCGTGGCGATCGACACCTTCGCGAAGGAGGTCGAGAAGCGTACCAACGGGCGCTACAAGATCCAACCGTTCTATTCCGGTTCGCTCGGGGCGGAGCGCGAATCCGTCGAGGCAGTGCAGCTCGGCACCCAGGAACTCACCTTTACCTCGACCGGGCCAGTGCCGAACTTCGTGCCCGATGTCGCGATCCTGGACATCCCCTTCCTCTTCCGCGACTACGGCCATGCCCGTGCCGTGCTCGATGGGCCCATCGGCCAGGATCTCCTGCAGAAGTTTCCCGCCAAGGGCATCGTGGCGCTGGCGTGGGCCGAAAACGGTTTTCGCCACATGACCAACAGCAAGCACGCAGTTGCCGTCCCCGAGGACCTCAAGGGACTCAAGATGCGAACCATGGAAAACCCGGTGCACATCCAGGCGTACAAGGCGTTCGGGATCATTCCTACCCCGATGGCCTTCACCGAGGTGTTCACCGCCCTTCAGCAGGGCACCGTCGACGGCCAGGAAAATCCGCTTTCGGTGATTACCGCGGCCAAGCTCGACCAAGTGCAGAAGTATCTGTCTCTCACTGGCCACGTGTATTCCCCGGCGCTTTTCCTGATGAACAAGGCTGCTTGGGACAAGCTCTTGCCGGCCGACAAGCAGGCTTTCCTGGAAGCCGCCAAAGAAGGCGTCAAGGCCAACCGGGCGCGGGTGGACGAGGACGAGAAAAAAGCCGTGGCGGATCTGCGCTCCAAGGGCATGACCGTCACCGAATCGCTCGACAAGGCGCGCTTCCAAGCCACGCTCGGACCGACCTACGCCGAGTTCGGCAAGAAGTTCGGTCAACCGAACATCGACCGCATCCGCAATTTCAAGTAGCGCGCCGCGCCGCGCCATGATGCAGTTCCGCGCGGCGAGAGTCCTCTGCCTCTCTGGCACGCGCGCGTCGTTGCGGCACGGCCGCGGGCGCAAATGCGCTGTCGCCATGGCCGCCTGCCTTCAGTGGGTCGCGCCGCGCGGCTTTGCTGGGGCCTGTCGCGTTGTCGTCCCGCTGCGCCGAGCCGCACTGCCATGAGCTTCCTCGATCTCGAGCGCCGCATGACCGCGTTCTCGTTGTGGGTGGCGTGCGCCATGCTGGTGATCGCAGCGTCGCTCGGGCTCTACCAGATTGTGGCGCGGTTCGTTCTGCAGCAGCCCGCGGAATGGTCGGAGGTCTTGATTCGCTTTGCGCTGATCTGGATGGTGTTCATGGGCGCGCCGGCCGCCTTCCGCCAAGGGGCGATGGTTGCGGTCGACGTCCTGCATCGCAAGTCGGGGGTGCGCGGCAAGCGCACGCTGGAGTGGATCGCCGCCATGGCCGCGCTGGTACTGATCGGCTTCATGATCCGCTACGGCATCGACTACGCGTGGCGCGCCCGGGTGCAGACCATCAGCGGGCTCGAGTCGTTCTCGATGACCTGGGCGTATCTCGCGGTGCCGGTCGGCGGCATCTTCTGCGCGTTCGGCGTGATCGCCTGTCTGATCGATCCCCGTCGTCACGAGCTCGAGACCGCGACTTAGCGCCGCCTTGCCATGCCGAGCACGATGTTCCTCGCCATGCTGCTTTGCTTCGCGGGCAGCATCTCGATCGCCGTCGCGATCGGCATCGCCAGCATCGTCGGGGCGGTCGAGGCGAAACTCAATCTCCTGACCATCGTCAAGGAGATGTTCGGCGCGATCAATAAATTTCCGCTGGCCGCGATTCCCTTCTTCATCCTCGCCGGCAACCTGATGGAGTCTGGAGGCATTTCCTCGCGCCTGGTCGAGTTCGCCAAGTCGCTGGTCGGTGGCGTGCAGGGCGGACTCGCCGCGACCTGCGTGCTGACCTGCATGATCTTCGCGGCCGTCTCAGGCTCGAGCGTGGCGACCACCTTCGCGATCGGCGCGATCCTGATCCCGGCTCTGGTCAAGCACGGCTATCCGCTGTCGTATGCGGCCGCGCTGCAGGCTACGTCCGCCGAGCTCGGGGTGATCATCCCTCCGTCCATTCCATTGATTCTCTACGGGGTATCGGCCGAAGTCTCCATCGGCGAACTCTTCATCGCGGGCTTCGGCCCCGGTCTCCTCATCAGCGGTGCGCTGATGGGGTTCGTCCTGATCTGGGCGCGCATTCGCGGCTACGGCAAGCAGGACCGCGAGGGCCGCCTGCCGATCGTCACGGCCACCCGCAAGGCCGGCTTTGCCCTGCTGATGCCGGTCATCATCCTGGGCGGGATCTACGGCGGGGTGTTCACCCCGACCGAGGCGTCGGTCGCGGCGGTGTTCTATGCCCTCATCATCGGCGTGCTGATCTATCGGGAGACCCGGATCGCCGATCTCCCGGCGGTGCTGCGCAAGACCGTCATCTCGTCGGCCGTGATCATGTTCATCATCGCCAACGCCGGCCTCTTCAGCTATCTCATCACCCGGGCCGGCGTGCCCGATCGGATCGGTGCGGTACTGGTCGACTGGCTGCAGACCCCCGCCCTGTTCCTGCTCGGGGTCAACGTCGCGCTGTTCCTCGTCGGAATGTTCATCGAGACGTCGGCATCGATCATCGTGCTCGCCCCCATCCTTGCGCCGGTCGCCCAGCATTTTGGTATCGATCCGGTGCACTTCGGCATCGTGATGGTGGTGAACCTGGCGTTAGGCATGATCACCCCGCCGTTCGGGGTCAACCTGTTCGCGGCATGCGCCGTGGCGCGCATTTCGGTGGACCAGATCGTCATGCGGCTGCTGCCGTTCGTGCTGGTCATCGTGGCCTGCCTCGTGATCATCACCTACGTTCCCTTCGTATCGATGGGGCTGCGCGATTTCATCTACCATCGCTAGAGACAGCTGCCATGAACCAGCCATCGATTCGACCGCTCGCCGGACTGCGCGTCCTCGAGATGGGCGCGCTCATCGCCGGTCCGTTCTGCGCCAAGCTGCTCGCCGAGTTCGGCGCGGAGGTCGTCAAGATCGAGCCTCCAGGCGAAGGCGATCCGCTGCGCAAGTGGCGCCACATGAAGGACGGCACGTCGCTGTGGTGGCACGTGCAGTCGCGCGGCAAGCAGTCGGTGACTCTCGACCTGCGCAATCCCGAGGGCCAGCGGATCGCCCGGGCGCTGGCGCTGCGTTCGGACATCGTGGTCGAGAACTTCCGGCCCGGCACGCTCGAGGGTTGGGGCATGGGCTATGAAAGCCTCGCCGCGGAATCCCCGGGGCTCATCATGGTACGCATCTCCGGCTACGGCCAGAGCGGTCCGTACCGCGAACGACCCGGCTTCGGCGTGATCGGCGAGGCCATGGGCGGCCTGCGCTACGTCACCGGCACGCCGGACCGCCCGCCGTCGCGCGTCGGGGTGTCTATCGGTGACACGCTCTCGGCCCTGTATGGCGTGATCGGCGCCATGATGGCACTCGAAGCACGCCGCAAGACTGGTCGTGGCCAAGTCGTCGACGTCGCCCTGTTCGAGTCGGTGTTCTCCGTGATGGAATCCTTGCTGCCCGAGTTCGATGCGTTCGGGGTCGTGCGGGAGCGCACCGGCTCGATCCTGCCCGGCATCGCCCCGACGTCGGCCTATCGCTGCGCCGACGGCACCTACGTGCTGATCGCTGCCAACGGCGACTCGATCTTTCGCCGCCTGTGTTTGGCGATGGGTCGGCAGGATCTCGCCGACGATGCAGGGCTCGCCCACAACGACGGCCGTGCGGGCCGGCAGGCATGGCTCGACCAGGAGATCGAGCAGTGGACCGGCGCGCGGCCACCGACAGAGGTGCTGGCGACGATGGAGGCCGCGAGTGTGCCAACGTCGAAGATCTATTCCATTGCCGACATCGCCGCCGATCCGCACTACGCGGCGCGTGCCATGATCCGCGAGATCGAGCTCGTCGACGGCTCGCGCCTCAAGGTGCCGGGGGTCGTGCCGCGGCTGTCGGCGACGCCCGGCGACTTCGCGTCAGGCGGTCCGGCGCTGGGCGAGCATACCGACGCCGTGCTCGACTCCCTGGGCTACGACGCGGCCGCGATCGCTGTCCTGCGCCACCAAGGCGTCATCTGACCCCCGCTCACGTCGTGGGATAGGCTGGGCCGGTGCGTACGAGGAAGCGAAACGCCAGGTAGGCGAGCAGTCCTGACAGCGCGATCACCGTCGCCATCGGCCGTGCCGTGCCATCGAAGCTCAAGCCCACGATCAGCGCAGCACTGGAGGCCACCAGGAACTGGATGAACGACAGCAACGATGCGGCGCTGCCGGCGATCGTTGGAAACGGCGTCAGGCCACCCGCCATCGCCTGCGGCAGGGTCATCATCAACGCGCCAACGTAAAAGAACATCGGCACCACTACTGCCCACGGCGACGCGACCCTCGCCCACGCGAGCAGCGCAAGCAACGCTCCAGCCACGACCATCACCTTCGTCGCGCGGCCGATCATGCGGTCGATACCCCAGCGCCGCACGAGCCGACTGCCGAGGGTCGCGCCGGAGAGGCTACCGAGCATCACCGAGCCGAACAGCAGGCCGAAGTCCTGCTCGCTGCGTCCGAGCACGGCTACGAAGACGAACGCGCTGCCCGCCAGGAAGGCGAACAACCCGCTCGAGGTAAACGACGCGACGAGAAGGTAGCCGACGAACTTGCGCGAGCGCAGCACGGTTGCGTAGTTTTCGACCATGCGGCGTGGATCGAGGGCGTGCGGGTCGCGCTGTCGCAGAGTTTCGGGCAGGGCGAGGACGACACATCCAAGTGCCAGGGCACCGTAGGCTGCCACGAAGACGAAGTTCGCCTGCCATCCGAACCAGGCGTGCAGGTGACTGCCCAGCAATGGCGCGACGATCGGCGCGATGCCGAGCACCATGCCCATCAGCGACAACACGTGCGCAGCGTCGTTGCCGCTATAGAGATCGCGCACCACGGCGCGCGGGACGATCCCGACCACGGCCATTGACATCGCCTGGCCGACGCGCGCCGCGATCAAGGCGTCGATACTAGTTGCCGCCGCGCACGTCACGGACGCCAGGGTAAAGGCGATCAATCCCACCACGAGCAGCGGGCGGCGACCGAACCGGTCGGATAGCGGTCCGGTGAAGAGCTGCGCGATGCCCCACCCGTACATGTACAGCGACAGAGTGAGCTGCACTTCGGCAGGCGTTGTGGCCAGCGCTACCGTCATCGACGGCATTGACGCGAGATAAATGTCCATCACCAGCGGGGCCATCGCGATGAGCGCCCCGAGCAGCACGGTCATGGCCGGCTGGCGTGGGTTCAGCATGGTCTGCGATCCGCCCGTCGCCACGCGTCGTGGACTGGCGTCACGAATGGAGAATCGTGTTCCGCAGCACGCGCCGCGCAATGCGCCCGGACGTCATCCGCCACCAACGAGCGTCGACGCCGTACGCGGAAGCGGCGACCGCCCGGGCGGCGCTACGGGCACGGGAACTAGACGCAACGACCGCCGTCGACCTCGAGACACGTGCCAGTGATGAAACCAGCTTCGTCGGACGCGAAAAACACCGCCGCGGTGGCGATGTCGGAGGGCAGAGAGAGCCGCCCCATGGGACTGGTGGCGATGAACTTTGCCCGCATCGCCGGTGTGTCCTCGCCCATGAACTCCCCGAGCATCGCGGTCTCCCCGGCCACCGGATTGATCACGTTGACCCGAATGTTGTCGGGCGCGAGCTCGGCCGCCATGGAGCGACTGGTGACGATGGCCGCGCCCTTGCTGCCGTTGTACCAGGTGAGCCCTGGTCGCGGTCGGACGCCCGCAGTCGAGGCAATGGTGATGAACGCGCCCTGCTTCTGGCGCCGGAAATGCGGGACGGCGTGGCGCGCGGTGAGGAAAAGGCTCTTGACGTTGACGCGGTAGATGCGGTCGAACTCGCTCTCGGCGACGTCGAGCATCGGCTGGTTTCGATGGGTGGTGCCGGCATTGTTGACGATGACGTGCAGCCCACCGAAGGCGTCGAGCGTCTGCGCCATCAGTCGCGCCACATCGGCGTCGTTGCCGACGTCGCCGGCGCAGAACTTCGCCATGCCCCCCGATTGCTCGATCTCCTGCACCACCCGCGTCCCACCCGCGGCGTTGATGTCGTTCACCATCACCCGCGCGCCTTCCTGGGCGTAGCGCTTGGCGATGCCCTCGCCGAATCCAGAGCCGGCACCTGTCACGATTGCGATCTTGCCTTCGAGTCTCATGGGTGTGTGAGGTGAGTTGGGAGCAAGGGGTGCGAACGCGTGCCGGATCGAGCGAGTTCGCGTCTGGGATCGTGGCGGCCGGGCCGCGTTCAGCCGTGCTGCAGCACGACCGTTTTCAAGGCGGTGAAGCCGTACAGGGCCTCGAAGCCTTTCTCGCGGCCGTAGCCCGAGTGCTTCACTCCGCCGAAGGGAAGCTCGACCCCACCGCCAGCGCCGTAGTTGTTGATGAACACCTGGCCGCTCTCGATGGCGCGCGCCATGCGGAGTTGGCGGCCCCCGTTCTGGGTCCATACCCCTGCCACCAGTCCGAACGGCGTGCCATTTGCAATCGAAATCGCCTCCGCCTCGTCGCGGAACGACATGGCCGCGAGCACCGGCCCGAAGACCTCCTCGCGGGCGAGCCGCGCCCCGACGGGGACGTCGCGCAACAGATGCGGCGGCACGTAGTAGCCACGGGCATCGGCGTCGTTCGCCACCGTGCCGCGTGCAACGACACCGATCTGCGCGCGCTCGGCCTCATCGAGGAAGCCGCGTACCCGCTCGAGCTGCGACGCGCGGATGAGCGGACCGCAATCCAGGTCGGCTAAAGGAGGACCGACGCGCAACGCGGCGAAGCGCTCACCGAGCCGCTCGAGCAGCTCCTCGTACCGCGAGGCTTCCACCAGAAGACGGCTCCCGGCGGAGCACGTCTGGCCGGCGTTCTGCACGATGGCAGTAACAAGCACCGGCAACGCCGCATCGAGATCGGCATCCGCGAACACGACCTGCGCCCCCTTGCCGCCGAGCTCCAGGGTCAGCGGGCAATGGCGTTTGGCTGCTTCCTGGGCCACCGTCGCCCCGGTTTCCGGGGAACCGGTGAAGGAAATGTGGCGAACGCCCGGATGGGCGACCAGGGCCGTACCGGCCTCGCGACCGAGGCCGGTCACGAGGTTGAGCGCGCCTTCCGGGAAACCGGTTGCTGCCGCGAGCTCTGCGACCCGCAGCAACGACATGCACGCGTCCTCGGCGGGCTTCACCACACACGCATTGCCCGCGGCGAGCGCGCCTCCAACCGAACGGCCGAAGATCTGCAACGGATAGTTCCAGGGAATGACGTGACCGGTCACGCCATGCGGCTCGCGCCAGGTCAACACCGTGAATCCCGACGGATAGGGAATCGTCTCGCCCGTGAGCTTGTCGGCGGCGCCGCCGTAGAACTCGAAATAGCGTGCGCAGGCAGCGACATCGGCACGCGCCTGCTTCATCGGCTTGCCGCAGTCGGTAGCCTCGAGCAATGCGAGCTCCTCGGCGTGATCGGCGATCGACCGCCCGAGCGCCGCCAGCAGACGTCCTTTCTCCGCAGGTGAGAGCCGGCCCCACGCACCGGTGCGGGCCGCCTCGGCCGCACGCACCGCCCCGTCGACGTCTGCAGCGTTACCGCGGGCAATGCTGGCAAAAGGGGCGCCGGTGGCCGGATCGATCATCGGTAAAGTCTCGCCGGACGCACCGGGCTGCCAGCGATTGGCGATGAAGTGCGCCGCCGGGGTGCGCACAATTTGAGCCGGCGAAAGCGGTGCGTTCATGCTGGTCTCCTGGCGAGCGCGAAGGCCGCGCAATGTCCAAACCTGGCACGCTTGGGGGTGCGTGCCGGTGCGGCCTCGTCATGGCGGACAGGATAGCGCACCAGATCTTGGGTCGAGGAACGAAGTCACGCCGGCGCGACCCCGCGTCGGCAAAGCCCGCCGTCACCGCGGGTCATCGGGGCCGGTCACAACGGCGGCGATCAGGGCACCGCGCTCCGGCCCCGCGAGGGAGGCACCCCGCGTCCGGGCGGCACGCATGCCTTCCTCGCCCAGCGCTGCAATCGCCAGGCTACCAATGCGTTCCGCCATTCGATCATCGCCAGGGTCTGGCATCAAACCGCATTCACGATGTACGGCCTCGGCGGCACCGATCAGCGCCACGGCATCTGCGTGTCGCCCCTTGACCGACGCCAGTTCGGCAAGGACCCCCAGCAGCCCAGCGAGGGTATAGACCGACTCCATCGTCTCGCAGAGCGCCGCGGCCTCGGCGAGGTACCGTCCCGCCGCCTGCCCATCCTTGCGCTCGAGAGCGAGGGAGCCCAGGTTCATGAGCTCGTTGGCAATCGCGGCCGCATCGCCGGCGAGGCGGCGCAAGGACAGGCTCGTTCCGAAGCTTGCCAGTGCCTCGACAGTCCGGCCCGCGGTGTAGAGCCCCCACGCGCGCATGTGCTCCACCCGGGCCCGCGAACCTGGATCCGCATCGACGTGCGCAGCAGCGATGTCCACCCAGCCCAGGATTGCGTCCGCGTCGCCCGCGCGAAATGCGACGCGGGCTAGGTTCACCGCCGCGCGCGCTGCCAGCGAGGAGAGAGCACTCCCGAGCGCGAGATCGAGCGCCCGGCGACTCTCGCGAGCGGCAGCGTCCTGAT